>NZ_MPOR01000039.1:0-53335 GCF_001896155.1 Pseudomonas sp. FSL W5-0203 | reverse complement strand
TGCCCACAGAATTGGCGCCAGGCATAGATCCCTGTGGGAGCGGGCTTGCCCGCGATGGCGACCTGTCAGTCAATGATTCTTCAACTGACCACCGCTTTCGCAGGCAAGCCAACTCCCACAGAGAGAACGATCTCAAAACACCGACCACCCAATCCGCTCACTCAACAATTCCAACGCCTTCATCCCCGCCAGCGAGTTGCCCGCTGCGTTCAACTCCGGCGACCATACGCACACCGTAAACTGCCCCGGCACCACCGCGACAATTCCGCCGCCGACCCCGCTCTTGCCCGGCAGGCCCACGCGGTAGGCAAAGTTGCCCGCCTCGTCGTACAAGCCGCTGGTGGCCATGATCGAGTTTACCTGCTTGGTCTGGCGCGCCGTCAGCACCTGCTCGCCACTGTGGGCACTCACGCCTTCATTGGCCAGAAAGCTGAATGCTCGGGCCAGGTCCAGGCAGCTCATCTGCAACGCGCAATAGTTGAAGTAGCTGTGCAGCACCGCGTCCACATCATTGTGGAAGTTGCCAAAAGACTTCATCAGGTAGGCCATGGCCGCATTGCGCGCACCGTGCTGGGCTTCCGACTCGGCCACAACGCTATTGACCAGGATCTGCGGGTTGCCCGACAGGCGCCGTACAAAGTCGCGCATCGACAGAATCGGCACGGCGAAGCGTGACTGGTTGATGTCGCAGATCACCAGCGCGCCAGCGTTGATAAAAGGGTTGCGCGGGCGGCCACGTTCGAATTCCAGCTGCACCATGGAGTTGAACGGCTGCCCCGAGGGCTCGTGGCCCAGGCGTTCCCAGATGGATTCGCCGCCATGGTCGATGGCCTGCACCAGGCTGAAGACCTTGGAAATGCTCTGCACCGAAAACAGCGTGTCTGCATCTCCAGCGCAGTAGGCCGTGCCGTCGTTGCCGTATACCGCGATGCCGAGTTGGTTGGCGGGCACGTCGGCCAGCGCGGGAATGTAATCGGCGACTTTGCCGAGGCCGATCAAGGGGCGCACTTCGTCGAGGATCGACTCCAGCAGCGCCTGCATAGCTTGTCCTGTCATCTTTGTTCGAATCAGTGGTAAACGAGGCGCGGAGGATACGTCAATGGGCGCGCAACACCCACACAATCTCTACCACCCGCTCGGCAATCACCACGTAGATCAGGATCAACAACAGTTGCAACGCCAAGTGATAACGCAATTTGGCCAGGCGGCGAATGCCATCGCTGACGTTCAACAGCATCAGCACCGTCGACAGCACAATCAAGCCCCAGCCCGCGACGCTGGAGGCGAAGATACCGATCAGCAACTCGCGCGGTCCCACCAGCGCGTTGGTCCCCGCCGCAAACAACAATGCGCAGACCAACAGATTTTTAACATTGTCGAAAATCTGCGTGCTCAGGTCGTTTTCCAGCAACGCCAGGTACCGCGTCCATAAAGTGCGCATGCTTGAATACCGAGTGGGAAGGCTCGTCAATCAAGGTAGTTCAATTGTGGACGCTGTCGAGCTTTGGCCAGGCTCAGAAATGCGCCACATCCGACACTTCTGTATCCAGCACATCCTGGGCCAACGCCCAGGCGCGATCCTTGGACTCCACCACCAGCAGCGGGTAACCCCAGGCCTTGCCGAACGTCACGGCAAAGGGCTTGAGGGCCAGGCGCTTGGCAGCGCTGGGCTCCACTTGGATCATGCCTTTGACGTAGGCGCGCAAGGCAGCCTTGTTTTTCTTCATCCAGATAGAGGCGCGCTTGCGCTCTTCGTGGGCGTGTTCATGACTGTTCTCATCCACGGCTTTTTCGTGCAGCAGCAAGAAGGGCTGCTCACGGGCCAGCAGACGTTCGAAGGTCAGGAAGGCGTCTTCCGGCGCACCTTCGCTAGGCGCGTCGAAAAAGATTTTCACCACCGGGAAAGTTGAACTGTCGAGTCGCATGGCAAAGCTCCTTTGATGAGATTGGTTCTCATCATAGGGCGACTGGCGCTGGACAGCATTGCACAGAATAGCCAGAATATTTCGCAATCCAGCCAAGGCAGTTCTCACCATGGTTCATCACCGCCTCGACCAGTACGACCCCTGCCGGGTCCGCGACGCCGCCGCGATCCCTCGCTCGATTGTTGCAGTGGGCGCCTCGAGTACGTCCGAACGCTGGGAACATACCCCTCACCACCATCAACACGGGCAATTGATCTACACCTTGCGCGGCGTGGTGCATTGTGTGATCGAGGCGGGTATCTGGATCGTGCCGCCGCAATGCGCGTTGTGGATTCCCGGCGGAGTAACCCACGCGGCACGCGGTGCCGGCGAAGCGGATGTGTACTGCCTGTTGATCAACCCGAACGCCGCCAGCGCCCTGCCCCGGCAATGTTGCACGCTGTCGGTGTCGCCATTGCTGCACGAATTGATCGGCAAGGCGGTCAGCTTCCCGCAGCTCTACGACGAAGACGGCGCCCAGGGCCGCCTGGTGGCGACGTTACTCGACGAGCTGGCCCAGGCCCCCATCGAAGCCCTGCATTTGCCGATGCCCCAAGACCCCCGCTTGCATCGGCTGGCCAACAGCTTATTGGCCAACCCCGGCGATAAATCCACCCTGGGCGAATGGGCCGTGCGCATCGGCATGAGCGAACGCAGCATGACCCGCCTGTTGTTGGAAGAGATCGGCCTGAGCTTCGGTCGCTGGCGCCGGCAGTTGCATGTAATCCTTTCACTGCAGCGCCTGGCCAACGGCGAGAGTGTGCAGAGCGTGGCGCTGGACCTGGGTTATGAAAATGCCAGCGGGTTTATCACCATGTTCCGCAAGGCCATGGGCCAACCGCCGGCGCGTTACCTGGCGGACCGTGCCAGTACCGTCGGGCCGCACAGCAACGCGTCAACTATCGCCTTGACGTGAGGTTTTGATGATCGTTCCCACGCTCTGCGTGGGAATGCCTCGTGTGCCGCTCCGCGTCACGCTTAGGGACGCAGAGCGTCCTGGGCTGTGTTCCCACGCAGAGCGTGGGAACAATCCAATCCACATCCGACTCAGTTCTTGTAGTCGGTATCGGTACGCTCAAGCTGGCGCACCAGCGCATTCCAATGCCGCGCCACGCCCGGGCCTTCGCCATTGCTGAACACCTTGGCCTGCTGCTCGACTTTGGCCACCACCTCTGCGGGTGGGAAGATCAACTCGGCATTCCCCGCTGCCTGTGCCGCAATCTGGATGTTGCAGGCCCGCTCCAGGCTTTGTAGTTGCTGGAAGGCATGCTCGACGCTGACGCCACCCGTCAACAAGCCGTGGTTGCGCAGGATCATCACACTCTTGTCGCCCAAATCCGCCACCAGCCGTTCACGCTCGTCCAGGTCCAGCGCCACCCCTTCGTAACCGTGGTAAGCCACACGCCCCGAGAATGCGATAGCGTGCTGGGAGATCGGCAACAACCCCTGCTTCTGCGCCGACACCGCAATACCGTCGCGGGTGTGGGTGTGCAGCACCGCTTGCAAATCATGGCGTGCGCCGTGGATGGCGCTGTGGATCACATAGCCGGCGTAGTTGATCCCCAGGCCCGTTGGGTCATCGACGATGGTGCCGTCCAGATCGACCTTGACCAGGTTGGAGGCGCTGATTTCGTCGAACAACAGCCCGAAAGCATTGATCAGGAAATGCGCCTCGGGCCCTGGCACCCGCGCTGAGAAATGCGTGTAGATATGATCGGTCCACTTGTACAACGCCGCCAGTCGGTAGGCCGCGGCCAACTTGACCCGCACCTCCCACTCTTGCGGTGTTACCCGCTGGCGCACATTGCTCAAGACACTGGAAATCGGCGTGACGCTACTCATGGCAAATCTTCCTGGATGGCCTAAGGGGACTTCCAGGCAAGGCTAGGGGATGGTCATAAATAATAAAAAGCACATTTTAATCTAAGCTAATTATTATATTTATTTATAAAAAGCAGCAATGGCAGCGTTCAGGCCACCACGGGAGCAAGCTCCTTCGCCGCCAATCAACTCAGCAGGTTCAACGCCCGTTGTTGAGCTTTTCGTTGATTGCATCCGTTTGCCGTTCAATGTCCTTGATCGAGGTCGGCGTCACGACTTTGTCGATGGTGTCAGTCTTGGGGTTTGCAGGTTCAAGCGTCTGCCCTTTGGTGGCCTGGGCATTACCTTTTTGCGCGTCTTCAGAGCTGACGGGGTCGGGGGTTTTATCGGCGGTTTTATGATCAGTCACAGTGCAATCCTCCTGGCAGTGGCAGGCCCCTGAGATGGCGGCCCTATGCAGCAGAACCCTGGGAATCCGAATTGGTTCAAGTCAATTGCCGCGCCTCACCGCTGGGCAAAAAAGCGCAAAAAATTTTAAACCTTTTACCCGCCTCTCGATTCAACAGTCAGGTAACGGCATCCCGCCATTTCCAAGGAGAGACACCATGAAAACTCGACTGATGAAACCGATGGGCCTTACCTTCATGCTGATTGCAGGCTCGATTTCCACCGCGATGGCGGCGACCTCCAACGACTTTGTCGACAACGCCGCCGAGGGCGGTATCACCGAGGTGGAAGCGGGCAAGCTGGCCCTGGAAAAAAGCAGCTCGGCGGACGTAAAGACCTTCGCCCAGCATATGGTCACAGACCACACCAAGGCCAATCAGGAACTGATGGCCCTGGCGAAAAAACTCGATATCGAAGTACCCGATGACGCCGCGCTCACCGACCAGGCGAAGAAAGCCATCCTGGAAATGCGCGATGAATCCTTCGACAAGGCCTATGCCAACAACCAGGTAGCGGCCCATGAAAAAACCGTCGAACTGTTCAAGAAAGAAGCGGCCTCCTCGGACAATCCCGAGCTGAAAGCCTTCGCCACCAAGACCCTGCCCACCCTTGAAGCCCACCTGAAAATGGCCAAGGAACTGCAAACCAAATACGCCCATTAATCAACCCATGACCTAAGGAGACCCTCGACCATGAGCGCGCAACTCAACGGCAAGCACATCCTCGTCATCACCTCCAACACCGGCATCGAGCGCGACGAGTTGCTCAAGCCTCTGGAAACGCTGCGTGGCTACGGCGCGACCGTGACGCACGCCTCCAGCAAAGGCGGCACTACCCAGACATTTGTCGGCGACACGGAAAAGGACCAGACCGTGGAATCAGACGTGCAACTGTCGGATGTTGTCAGCGCCGACTTCGATGCGCTGGTCATCCCGGGCGGCACAGTGAATGCCGATACGCTGCGCCAGGATACTGCCGCACTGCGCCTGATCAATGAGTTCGTGCAGGCCGGCAAGACCATCGCGGCGATCTGTCACGGGCCATGGACCCTGATCGACGCTGGCGTGGTCAAGGGCAAAACCCTGACCGCCTATAAAAGCGTGCGCATCGACCTTGAAAACGCCGGCGCGGCCAGCGTAGTGGATGCCGAGGTTAAAGAGTGCCAGGCCAATGGCTGGACCTTGATCACCTCGCGCACGCCGGACGACCTATCGGCGTTCAATCAGGCGATTGCCAAGGCCATCGGCGGCTGATCGGCTTAGCGCAATGAAAACAGGCGCCCCATGGGCGCCTGTTTTTTATCACTCACCGCTTCAGCTTTTACGCTGCTGCGCCATTTCACGCTTGGGTCCGAACATTGCCCACGCAATCAACCCCAGCAGCGGCACGAACACCAGCACCACGACCCACAACCCCTTGGTCTCCCATCCGCCAGTGCTGCGCAAAACGATATTGATCGCCCAGAGTTCCAAGAGCAGCAGAACCACCGCCAATACGATCCAGATATATTCAATTTGCATGATTCACCTCCTGAAGTCTAAGCGTTAGGTCAAGCAGAAGCCCCAAGGGTTCCATTAGAATTTTCCTGGCCCCACTTTATGGCCCCCCGTTGCGCTGGAGTGTCAGCAACCGGCTGTGCGTTGTGCAACCTCAACGCGGCCCGACCATGCAAGCTGCACGACCGACAAGCGCACATGAAAATATAACCATCTGATTTTAAAGATGATTTATAACCATAAAAGTTGGTACGCCTGATGCAACCTTCCTCACCACGAGGCGTGCACTTCGACACGCCCGCACACCCCCGTGAGGTTACCTATGAATGCCATCGACCTGCTCAAAGCCGACCATGAACGCGTCAAGACCCTGCTGACCCAGTTGAGCGAATCCACTGAACGCGGGGTGAAAAAGCGCACCGAGTTGCTGGCCAAACTTGAAATGGAAGTCACCCTGCACACCCAACTTGAAGAAGAAATCCTCTACCCCGCGTTCAGGAAAGCGGGTGGCAAGGAACAGGACATCATGTACCACGAAGCCAAGGAAGAGCACCGTACCGTCGACTCGCTGGTCCTGCCGGACTTGAAAAAGACCGACCCATCTTCCACCGAGTTTTCCGGTCGCGTCAAAGTGGTCAAGGAGCTGCTTGAGCACCATATCGAAGAAGAAGAAACCGAGATGTTCCCCCAGGCCAAGAAACTGCTGGGTAAAGCGCTGCTCGAAGAGCTGGGGGCCGAGATGGAAGCGATGAAGGCTGCGCACAAAAAAGCCATGGCGAAAAAACCGCTGGCCGCGTAACGGCTGCCTCCTCGTAGCAATGTTCGCGCGACAGTGACCCACAGGCCCTGTCGCGCTATCGATTTGCACCGATGATTTCTCCTCGCTCACTCAGCGATCCCGCCGACCGAGCCAGCCTGGCGCCCCATGCTAGCGTGCCATTGCCCTTGGCAGTGGCCGGGGGCTTTCAGGAGATTCATCACAATGGACACGCACTCCCCCACCTATACCCACCTGTTCAAAGAGGACTGGCACCTGCTGTGTTCGGCCTCTTCCATGGCGGCAATCGACTCCCCGATCGCCTACCTGAAGGCGTTATACCTGTTTGCCCAAGCGCTGGAAAAAAGCGGTAAAGGCAAACAGCCCAAGGTCACCCTCGACCAGCGACGCCCCGAACTCAAGACGCTGCCCCTGGACGAACGCAGCCTCAGCGCTGTGATTCCTCAACTCTCGATGATCAACGAAACCCTGTCCCGCCAGATTGACGTTCACCTCAAACAAACCCGTCGTGAATACCGCGGTCGCTCACTTGATGAGGTGCTCGGCAAGCAACGTTTCCCCTTCGTGCTGCCGTTCGAACGTGCGCATCGCCAGTGCTGGCTCGGTTTGTCCGGCAACAAGCCACAATTGGGCGAACTCAGTTACCGCATCAGCCTCAAGCTGCCCACCAGCCAGCGCGCGCAAAACACTTACGGCGTGGTCAGGCACGAGGCCTATGAAGCGCAACTTTTGCTGTCCGGGCTGAGCCCTGCCCAGCAGGTGTTATTGACCGAGCCTTTTTTAAAAAGATCAGGAGACGTACAGGCAGAGGATTTTTTTACCCAGCACTATGGCACCCAGCAGCAGCCCCTTGAGGAGTTGCCCCACTGGTTGCAAAAAACCGGACTCACCGCCGATCAGACCGAAGCGCTACTGGCCTGCGGCAAGTATGTGCCGGTGCTGTCGAGCAATGTTCTGGCAAGCGCCCTGCCAACGCCGCCGGCCAAGCTGCGCCTGCACGACGGTGCTGCGTACGTGAACGGGCCGATCACCGAGGCTGGCGCGACCCAGTCGCCCCTGTCGATCACTACACAGGACAAGGGTGCTGCGCGCCTGCGCAATACCTCATGGGAACGTTACCAGCGCCTGCACCGAATGATCCGCCTGCAACGCTGGACGCAATTGCCCTTCGACGCACTCGACGCCCTGTCAACGAGCGTCGTGCGGCGTGAACACGAGGGCGACCCGGCGCGGCCCGCCAACGACAATACCCTGCGCGCACTGGGCGTCTATCGCTATCTGGAACGCCGCTACAGCCTGTCATTGCAAGCCTTTGCCGCCGTGCTGGATGAAATACCGGTGTGGGCACCCGGTACTCGCCTGTCGCTGTACGACCAGTTGTTCAACCCCGGCCCGTTGCCAGGCCAGGCATTGACGCTGGACAGGCCGACCCTGGCGTTGAGGGAGGAAATCCCGACAACCCTGCGCCACCAGCTCTGCACCGGCCTGCACCTGAGCGACACCCCGGCCTCGTTGCACTGGCTGATCAAGCAGGCCCGCCTGCATCTACCCGCTGCTTGCCCGACGCTGACGTTTTATAGCGCGCTGTATCGCCAAACCCGGATCGCGCGGATGTTCGGGCTGTCAGTGCTCGACAGCTACCATATGGCGGCGCTGCTGGGCGGTAAGGATTACACCACCCAACTGGTCAACCCGAGCCTGCGTCGCTCGGGCGTCAATGCCCCTGCCGACCTGCTCGATGTGCTGATGCAAATGGACTGGCTGGTCCGCTGGCTCAACGACACGGGTCAAACGGTTGATCAGCTTCGTCGTCAACTGCTATTGGATGCCCAATCCCCACCGCCCCACGTGCAGACGTACATCACCCAACTCGATGAGGTGGTCGAACTGACTCAGCATGGCCTGTTGGCGCAAGAAGACCTCGCTGACCTGTCATTGCCCCAGCCCGAGCCTGACACCAAAGCGGCGCCCATTGCCTGGCATGCCCTCATCGTACAAGGGCTGCTGCACAGCCAACCGCTGCTCAAGCCCGCGCCGCCCAAAGAATTGCCCAATGGGCTGGTGCAGCTTATCGAAGCCCAGACGCTGAGCCTCAACCCAGAACGCAACACGGCTCTGCACAGCGATGCCAAACAGGCAGTGACCAAGAAGCTCGGCGCGTTCTACCAACAAATGCAGCCGCTTAAAGCAAACATCGACACGCTGCTCAACGCCCCCTCACACCTTGCCGGTGACACCGCCGCGTACCTGCAATGGCGCAAACTCGTGGTTCGACAAATTGCCCGAACCGCCACTGCCGAATCCACCACGGAGCTGCACAAAAATGTACTGCTGAGCCTACCGGATGCCGAAGTGTCCTTGGGGCTGGCAGTGAGCCGTGAGGCCTTGCAGGCCTTTGTGCTCCATCCGCACTGGCTGAGCCCGGACCACACCGCGGCCTCGCTGCTCAAGCTGACGCTGAGCACGCTGTACCTGCTGCAACGCTTTGCCCATTGCCTCAGCACCTACGGACTGGCCCAGGACCGCGTGCTCGCTTATTTGCAGCGCGCCAATTCATCCTCCGTTGAAGGCTCCGCCGTATCTCACGATGGGGCTTGCACTTCGCAACTGGCCGCATTGCTCAAGTGGGATGTCGATGAAATCAACCTGCTCGTTGAATCCCTGCCTGCCAAACAGGTGAAGACCCTGGCCGACCTGGACTGGCTCCTGCGTTGCCATGAAGCCGTCAGGCTCACCGGCCTCTCCGCCAACGCCTTGCTCAAGGCTGCCGACCTGCATGCCACCTTGATGAATGAAGACTGGCAACACGTTGGCTCGGCATTGATCGCCACAGCCCCCTAACCCCGTTGTATTTCGCCTGGTTCAAGGAATGACCATGTCTGACACCCTCACCCACCACCTCAACGAACACCTGCGCGACGCGATGCTGGGGTTCTACCTCAACAGCGTGCTGCCTGAAGACACGGCAGTGGCCGATACCGTCAAGACCGTCGACGATGTCTATACCTATTGGCTGCTCGACCCCCAGGTCCGCCATACGGTGCCCACCACCCGTGTCGCCAGCGCCATTGCCAGCCTGCAGCAGTACATCACTGGCATTTACCTGGGCCTGGAGCCCGGCTACGACGAACAGGGCATGAGCGCTGTCGAGCAGATCGAGTGGCGAGACCAGTTGCTGTCCTATTCACTGTGGCGTGCCCACCAGCAACTTCAGCACTACCCGGCCACCTACCTGAGCCCTACATTGCGCCATGGCAAAAGCGACAACTTCAGGCAACTGGAGAACCAGCTCAACCAATTTCGTATCGAGCCTGCGCCGCTGCAGACAGCCGTCCACAGTTACCTCAGCCGCTTCGAAGCACTTGCCAACATCAAGACCCTCAATGGTTATATCGATGGTGATAAAGACAGCTTTGCCAGCAGCACTTATTACTTCACCGGCAAGTCCAGTCCGGAAAACACCTATTACTGGCGCACGCTGAAAATGGCCTCGGGCGACGCGACCACTCCGCCAGCCTGGTCCTCCTGGCAAAAGATCCCGCTGTCGATTGACGATAACGTCCCCGAACAGACGATTCGCCCGGTGGTGTTCAACGGGCGCCTCTTCGTGGTGTGGGCCCAATGCATCAACCCGACGTCGTCGTCGAGGGACATCACCCGGATCGGGCGCGGTGATGTTGAATCGGAGAAGGAATACCAGCAACGGCTGGAAACCCGGATAAAGACCACCTATCTACAGTTGCGCTTGTACTTTTCCTATAAAAAACTGGATGACAGTTGGAGCGTGCCGCAGGCCTGCATTCAGGAATACAGCCTGGCACAGGGCCTGGATGACTTGAGCTCGGAAGACCTGATGAGCGCCACTGCGTCCATCGCCGTACTCGATTCAAAAAGCCAACCGCCGTCACTGTTCCTGGGCCTGAGCGCACAGCCGAACCATCAAACGGCTTCCCCGCACAACGGCGTGCATCGGCATTTCTTTCAAGCCGTACGGCTGGATCAGCACTTCAACGTCCATTGGCTTGAAACCCAGGGCAGCACTCGGCGGATGTTCTACTGGCATAAAGAGGCTGAACTGGCCGGGCGCTACCTGGCCCTGTTCGGGCACCACAACAGGGCCAGATTTCAATTCAGGGCGCCCGACACGGTCCAGGTCAAAGTCCACTCCCTGACCAACGACGCGCCCCATGGCACCACCCATGGCTGGAACTACGAAGACAATCAACAGCATATCCGCAGTCTTTCGGCTGAGAGCGATATTCGGTTCAACCGAACAACGTCAGTACTGGAGGTCACCACCCGCCTGGCGAAACGCTTCGAACCGCACCGCACTGTCAGGTTCAGCAAGGCAGACGCACTGGTCAATTTGACCATCACCCTCAGCAGCAGCGGTCCTGCCCAGAACGAGACGCTGGCGTTAGGCCCCACCGCAGAAATTTTCCTGGAGGGCGCCAAGCTGGCAACCTTCTCCAACGTGCGCATCGACTTGACCCTCAAGTGCAATGAGACCGGCGTCAGCTATGCCCAACTTATAAAAAATGCTGCGAATCAGCCGACGACCTTTACCCTGCCGCAAATTGAAAAAGATGAAGAAAACCCGAAAAGCACGACATTCAATCTGCGCGACCAACGCATTAGCCAAGAAGCCTTCGACTATTTTTTCAATACGCCAGACGCCACCTATACCGTCACCCTGTCGTTCTACAACAATCAGGCGCAGACCAGCAGCCATGCCTACGACTTAGTACTGGACAAGGTCCAGGTCCAGCAGAAACAACGCCTGTACAAACCCGTGTTGATGTATCCCAAACAAGGACACAGCGCTTTACCGGAAAGCCCTCACCGCAATAACACGGTACTCGTCGGCCTGGCAGACGCTTCTCGGCGCACCCTGCGCGACACGTTCACTGAACTCTCCGAAACGCACACGCTTGAGGCGCAGATCGAACTCTCCCCCACGACCTTGCACCCCTACGACGAGGACTCCACTGACACGACGGCTTCCACATTGACGCTGATTCACGGCGTGTTGCTGCTGGAAAGCGATGTGCATTACCCCGACCCCATCATCCTGGGCTACGCGCTGAAAACCGCGACCTTCACCCTGCCGCCCGATAACAGCACCCCCATCATTCCACTGGCTCCGTTTATCCGGCGACTCGCAACCCCGCCCTATGGCGCGGCAGAATTCATTGACTTCGACGGGTCCACGATCGAGTCGATCGATAAGCCTGAAAACAAACGAGCGCCCATACGCACCAACACCTGCGTGGCCGGGCTGCTGGCAAAAACCGCGGGCGCAGGTTTGCATGAGCTGTTTGCCTTGGCCCCGGATGCCTGGCGCGAGCCGCCATTGCCAGGCGAGGAAAAGCCCAGTCCACTGGACTTCCACGGCCCCCATGGCACCTATTGCTGGGAGTTGTTTCTTTACCTACCCTGGCTGTTGGCACAACGCCTGAACCAGGAGCAGCAATACGCCGAGGCCGAAACGTGGATACGCTACGTGTTCGATCCCGTACACCCATCCGGGTTCTGGCGCCTGCCTGCGCTGCTTACCAGTGCACCACAGCGCCACAACGCCTCTTCCCTGCCCCACCCATTGGCGACAAGCAGCGCGGTACATTTTCGTCAGGCGCTGTACCTGTTGTACGTCGACATCCTGCTCAATCGCGGGGATGCAGCGTACCGGCAAATGACCCGTGACGGCCTGGCCGACGCCAAGTTGTGGTACATCCGCGCCAAGGGCTTGCTCGGGCCAAGACCGCCGCTCAACCCGGTCGATCCCTGGGCAGCCACGACCCTGGACAAACTGCAAAACCCTTCCACGCTCGACAGCACGACAGTACCTGCGGGCACCTCGCGGCTGTGTCGATCCCTGAGCCCTGATCTGCTGCTGCGCTGGGACAAAATCGAATCTCGCCTGCACAACCTGCGCCATCACCTGGACCTGACCGGCAAGCCCTTGAGCCTGCCGCTGTACGCCGCGACCCTGACGCCTCAAACGCTGCTTGCCGCGTACCAGCAAGGGGCGGTCGGCGCCAGCCTGCGCCCGTCGCTGCGCACCGCCCAGGCCGCGCACTATCGCTTCCAGGTATTGCTGGGACACGCCTTGCAAGCGGTCGACAACCTGATCCAGTTGGGGGCGACCTTACTGTCGTTGTTCGAACGCAAAGAGCAGGCCCAGTACCTGGAAACCCAGCAGCAGCAAGCCTGGGACTTGGCGAGGCTGGCCGTCGAGCAACAGGCCCAGGCCGTACAGTTCGATGCGAGGAACCAGCAAGCGCTGCTGGCAGGACGCCGCATGGTCGAAGCGCGGGTGACGTTCTTCGAACAGCAGCTCAAGCGAGGCATCAGCCCGGCCGAGGCCCAGGCCACCCAGGAGTACCAGGACAGTGCGCGCTGGGACACCGCCGCCGCCGTGGCACAAGCCGGCGCGGGGCTGGCGATGCTGATACCGAATATTTTTGGCACCTCCAACGGCGGCGTGCGCTACGAGGGCGCTTTTCACGCCCTGCACGCGACGGCCCAAGGCATTGCCAATGACAAGCGCGCCAACGCTGCCCACCTGGACCGCACCGACCTGTTTGCCCGACGCGCCGCCGAGTGGGCCCATTCGTTGGAACAGGCACGCCTTGAGCTGGCCCAGGTCGACGCCCAGTTGCAGGCTTACACCGAACAGCAAGCCCATACCCGCTTGCAACTGGGCCTGGCCCAGACCAGCCTGGCCCAAGCACGAAGCCTGTACGACCAGCTCGGCAAACGCTTTACCAACGCCCAACTGTATCAATGGCTCAATGGCCAACTTTCCACTTTCTACTACCAAGCCTATGACTCGAGCCTGTCGCTGTGCCTGGCGGCCGAGGCCTGTTGGCAGGAAGAACGGGCTCAGTGGGACAAGCACTTCATTCAAACCCAGCATTGGACCCATCAATATCGCGGCTTCAGCGCCGGCGAAGCGCTCAAGCAAAATCTACTGAGCATGAGTAACGCCTACGTCACCCACAACGAACGTTTGCTGGAGATCACTAAAACCGTGTCGCTGCGCCATCTGCACAGCCAAGACCCTGTGGCCACGCGTGACATGCCCTGGGCCGCGCTTAAAGCCGACCTGGTAAAAACCGGCGCCTTGACCTTTGAACTGACCCTCAAGCTGTTTGACGACGACTACCCAGGCCATTACTTGCGGCGTATCAAGCACGTCAGTGTGTCCCTGCCCGCCACGCTGGGGCCCTATGAAGACATCAAGGCCATCCTGACCCAAACCGCCAATACCACGCACCTCACCCCCGCGACCAGACACACCGAAGCCGCGGTAAAAAAAGACCTGCGCGCCAAACAGCAAATCGCCCTGTCCAGCGGGCTCAACGACAGCGGATTGTTCACCTTGAACTTCGACAGCGACGAGCGTTACCTGCCGTTCGAATACACAGGAGCGATCTCCACCTGGCAACTGACCTTTCCCAACCATGCCCGGCAAAACGCCCTGCTCGAATCCCTCACCGATATCATCGTGCACCTGCGCTACACCGCTAAAAACACCGGAGGTCAACGATGAGCGTGCGGCCGCCCGAACTCTTGGAACCGAAGATTCCTGCGCTGCCCAAGGGCGGTGGCGCCATCCAGGGCCCCGGCGCGCAATGGGGTGCCGTGGGCACACGGGGTGAGGCGTGCCTGGAGGTGCCCTTGCCCATTTCGCCGGGCCGTGGCTTCACGCCGGCCCTGAGCCTGGGTTATCGCAGCGCCCTAGGCAACGGGCCCTTCGGCCTCGGCTGGGCGATGTCGGCAGGCGCCATCAGCCGTGATACCCGCAAAGGCGTACCGGCCTACGGTGATGACGACCGTTTCATCAGCCCCCAAGGCATCGGCATGATCCCTGAGCGTGATGCCGACGGCGCAATTCAGGCCACCACCTGGGACCACTATAACGGCCTGGCCCTGGATGAACCCCACCGAGTGGTGCGCTATTTTCCGGTGATAGAAGCGCGCTTCGACCGTATCGAGCATTGGTCTTGTGACAGCGACAAGGCCGGGTTCTGGCTGGTTCAGGGGGCCGACGGCTGCGTGCACCTGTTCGGCAAGACTCTGATCGCGCGCTGTGCAGACCCAAACGACGGCCTACGTGTTGCCCAATGGCTGTTGCAGGAAAGCCTCAACCCTTTGGGTGAGCAGATCTATTACCACTACAAACCAGACGACCAGCCGCCAAGCGCCGCCAGGGACTATCGCGCCCAGCGTTATCTGGCGCGGGTGTGCTACGGCAACCTCAAGCCCCTTGAGCATCTGGCGCTGTGGCGTGCGGACGCCCTCGCTGACAAGCAATGGCACTTCGAACTGCTGCTGGATTATGGCGAACGCCACACCGGCCTGAGCCAAGTGCCGACCTATGCCGAACAACATGCCTGGCCGATCCGCAACGACCCGATCAGCAGCTATGCCTATGGCTTTGAGCTCGGCACCCTGCGGCGGTGTCAGCAAGTGCTGATGTTTCATTACTTCCCCGACGAGCCAAGCCTGGGCGTCGAGCCGGTGCTGACGCGGCGTCTGTTGCTGGAGTACACCCATCGCCACGCCATCGGCAGTTGCCTGAACGCTGTGCACAACCAGGCCTTTGACGCCCAAGGGGACGCCAGTGCCTGGCCGCCTCTGGAGCTGGCCTACAGCGCCTTCGTGCCGACGCTGGACGCCGCGCGCTACCAAGCGTTCGACGCCATGGCGGGCATCAACGACGGGCAGCATTATCAACTGGTCGACCTGTACCGCGACGGTTTGCCGGGCATCCTGCACCGCACCGATAAAAGCTGGTACTACCGCGAGCCGCTCAGGGCCCCCGGCCGGGCCAGCAGCAATGCGCTGATCTATGGTCCATGGCAGGCCCTGCCACGCATCCCCCTCGCCGATACCGCCCAAGCCACGCGCCAGGCACTGGCGGATCTTGACGGCGATGGGCATCTGGAATGGGTGGTGGCGCAACCAGGGCTGAGCGGTTTTTTCAGCCTCGACTCGCAGCGGCAATGGTCGGGTTTCGTGCCTTTTGCGGCGATGCCCCAGGAGTTTTTCCATCCCCACGGGCAACTGGCCGACCTGATGGGCAGCGGAAGGCTGGACCTGGTTCTGATCGGCAGCCGCAGCGTGCGCCTGTACGCTCAGCGCCAGGACGGCGGGTTTGATCCTGGCCAGCAGGTGCGCCATGCGCCCGACGATGAGGGACTGCCAACCCTCAGCCATTCGCCGGCCGAATTGATCGCCTTTTGCGACCCCCTGGGCAGCGGCCAACAACACCTGGTGCGCATCCGCCATAACGAAATCAAGTGCTGGCCCAACCTCGGCCGTGGACGCTTCGGCAAAGGGTTTGTCTTCGCCACGCTGGCGTTCGACCACGCCAGCTTCGATGCCGAGCATATTCGCCTCGCCGACCTGGACGGCTCAGGCGCGGTGGACCTGATTTACCTGGCGCCTGAACACATACAGATCTATATGAACCGCGCCGGCAGCGGGCTGGCATCGGAGCCACTGACACTGCGTTGGCCCGAGGGCGTGCGCCATGACGCGACATGCCAGGTCAGCTTTGCCGACCTTCAAGGCCTGGGCTGTTCCAGCCTGATCCTGAGCGTGCCGCACATGACACCCCAGCACTGGCGGTATGACTTCGTCAGTCTCAAACCGTATTTGTTAACCGCCACGCTCAACAACCGGGGGGCCTCCACCCAACTGAGCTACCGCAGCAGCGCCCAGGAATGGCTCGACGAAAAACAGCACGGGCAAACCCTGGGAGTGCCGCGAGGCAGTAGCCTTGCGTTCCCGGTACAGGTGGTCAAGCGGCAACAGCAAAAGGATCTGGTCAGCCGTAACCGCTCCACCCAGTATTTTCGTTACCGGCAAGCCTGCTACGACCGTGAGGAACGCCAGTTCATCGGCTTTGGCCTGGTGTTGCACACCGAACAACCTCCTACGGCCGATGCGCCGCCTGGGGTGTTGACCAAACGCTGGTTCCACACCTTTGAGCCCTCGCAGGAGGCTTTTTACCCGGGCGACCCGCAGGCGCCCGCGCTGGGGCCAACCCTGCTGGGCCAGTTGGAGGCCGGGCGCACAGGAGATACGCTGATCGCTACGCCCGGCGCAACCACCCGCCGCGCGATGCAGCGTGCATTGGCGGGTAGCCTGCTGCGTGAAGAGGTGTATGCCGCCGCCGATGCGCCACCACAGGCAGTGCCGTATTCGGTGCAGCAACAGCGCTATTTCATACGCCAATTAAGCCCGTCGGCCAAGGCCGGCGAGCCGGCGGTACTGCTGCCACTGTTGCTGGAGTCGCTGACCTGCCGCTACGAGCGCCAACCGGACGACCCATGCTGTCGGCATATCCTCAATCTGCGCTGGGACCGCTACGCCGGCAATCTGCACAGCGTGGTGGTCGACTATGCCCGTCGCAAGACGGTCAGCGACGCCCCACCGCCGGGGCCAGCCCACGAGCAGCAGTGGTGGCGTGACGCACACGATTCGGCGCAGCAGGCGTATTACCTCAACGAAACCCGCGCCCGCTTCATTCACCTTGACGCCGCGCAGCGCTGGCGCTTGCACTTGCCCTACCAGCAACGACGCAACGTGCTGGTCCTGAGCAAAGAGGCGTTAGCAATTGAAAAAATAAGCTATGAACACTTCATTGCGCAGGGCCCGTCCGCTCCACTGGGAACAGCGGCCGAACGCAAGCTGGGGGGGCTGTCGGTGCAGCATTACTGCGTGGCGGAGCACACCGCCCCCTTGCCGGCCGGCACCGCAAGTTTTCAGGCGCTGCCCGCCTATATCGAGACAGCCGAACTCGATCAGCAAGCGCTGGAGGTGTATGAGGGCCGCCCTGTCGCTGCCACGCTGAGTGCACAGCACTATCGGGCCATGGCCGCGTTCCTGTCACCGGCCCCCGGGCAGGACGAGGCTATCACCCTGTGGTCGCTCGGCCAGGGGTACACCCGTTACGGCCAGGCTGAAATGTTCTATCGGCCTCGTCGGCATCAGGCGAGCCTGAGCCATGGGTTCACGCAGTCCGAGTACGACCGCTATGGGCTGTACATCATCAAGGTGCAATTGGCGGACGGCTGCACGACCCAGGCGCAGTACGACTACCGTCTTGGCCTGCCGGTGACGGTGACTGACGCACAGCGTACGCAACGCTACGCGCACTACGACGCCCACGGGCAGCTGCTGGCGACCGGCCTCAAGGGAGAGGAGCAAGGAAAGCCCGTCGGCCATGACGCCCAAACGCCCTTCATCCGCACGCCCGATACGGGCCCGGCGCAGGCCCTGGCTGATCCGAAAGCGGCGTTGTTCAACGCTCAAAGCGCGTGTTTCTACGACGTGTTCAGTTGGATGGGGCACATTCCACCCGCCAGCATCCAGGCGCAATGGGTAAGCAACGGTTACCTGCTGCCCAGCGGGCACATTCGTGCCTCGGCGTTGGCACGCCTGAACAGCCTGAGCGCTGCGCGCCCCCATCATCAAACCCTCAAGCGCCTGATTCAGGCGGCCAGGCAAGTGCCGGTGCACGTCGTGGTACTGCACGCCGACCGTTGGCAAGGCACGTCGCCAACCCCGCAGATTCAGGTCGCTCTCGCCTTCAGCGACGGCTTTGGCCGCGTGCGGCAAACCCAGGAAAAGGCGCAACCAGGCCCGGCCTTTGCAGTCGATGACGCCGGTATGTTGAGCGCGGGTGCCGAGCCAATCGACGCCACTCGCCGTTGGCGGATCAGCGGCCGTGTGGAGTATGACAATCAAGGTTGCCTGGCGCGCACCTGGCGACCTTACTTTGCCGACCGTGCTGGCTATATCGACGATGCGGCCTTCAACACCTTGCGCCCCAGCGAGCAACATTTTCATGACGCGTTGGGACGGCCGGTGCGCGTGGTCAATGCCAACGGCGACACACGGCGCCAGACCTACTGCGCCTGGTACAGCATCGCTGAGGACGAAAACGACACGCACGCGCCGGACTGACAACAGAGCCGGGCCGTTACACGGCCCGTGCTCTTTGGGCTGACGTTAAGCGTATTAACGGCGGTGAGGGTTCATCACCCTGACCGCCCGATAATTGAGCCCGCTGATGTGCTGAATCATCACTCGATAGGCGCCACGACCGCGCTGCCCGCGATAGCCCGGCAAGTCAAAACTACGCACATTCTGCCCGCCCGCCATGGCATGCCCGGTATGAAAGTCCAGGGTGCGCGCTTCCAGGCGGTTGATCACATTCCTGATAATCCCTCCCCCTACGCCACGCAGCTCATTGAGAACAGGCTCAACGTCAATCACGAGTCGCTCAGGTTCCAGCCCGGAGGAAGGTCCTGAGCTTACCGGTGGCGCGGCGGGCTCTTCAGAAGCGGAGCCTCGGCGACCCACGCTCGTGACCCTGGTTTGCGGTTGTACTTCGGTGTGGGTCAGCCCAGCCGCAGGAAGCGGGCCGGCGCCCACCTTGCGTGCCGGGGCACGAAGTTCTATCCCGACAAACCCCAACCTCGCAAGCGTAAAACTAGGGTTACGCTCCGTTTGTGAGGCTATTTCAGCCTGCTCCCGGTGCTCGGTGGGCCCAATGTACCCATAGAGCCCGCCCCGTGCTGCCGGCGTCAGTCCGTAGGACAGGCGCTTAGTGTCTGCGGTGGCCAGTCGGTGTTCCAGAAAAAAGTCCGCCAACTCGCTGACTTCATGTTCGGTAGCGCCATGCCGATGGCCCAGCTCTTGCGCACCGGCCAATGCGGACTGCGCATAAAACGCTCTGCGCCGAACGTCAGTAGTGCTGAGCCGTTGATGCGCGTAAAAGGCGACACCCACCACTCCTGAAATCAGCCCAAAGTAAGCCAGCTCAACCCTGTATCCAACCTCTATACCAATCCCATGCCCGATCAACAACACCAGGAGCAGAACCGTCACCACCTCCAGCATCGAGCGGCGCTGCAAACCGTCTTCGTCTACATAACCCATGGGGTTGTTCCCCACCATCGTATACAGGTTCAACCCATCCACATCCCCCGCCGGGTCAGCGCTGATCCACCGCAACAACCACGGCGCGTAGTACCTGAAGCCGTAGTAATACAACCCGCTGGCGTCGCGCTCCTTGCCCGAATAACGTCGGGTTTTATAGTTCGCTTCCAAGGCGCTTTTTGCCGCCCACCAGGCGGTTGCGCCGAAAGGGTAATAACTTTCCTGGCTCAACAGGCCGGCTGCCTCGTCCAGCTCCAGGGTGCCGCTGCCCAAATGGTCGTCGAGGCTGAACCGCAGTTGCTCGTCCTGCATCTCCTCGGGGCGCTGCTGCTCCCACTGCAGCGCTCTGACCGAATGGCGCCCGCCCGGCGCGAGCATCACGTTCAACCACTCGCCATCCGGCCCGTGGCGATGCAGCTCCAGCCCTGGCAGATAAAGCACTTCATGGGTGTGAGCCTGCGTCTTGCCATGAGCCACGCGACGCTTGATGACTCGCTGGCCGGCGCCGTCGTACAGATACACCTCATCGTCATGTTCGCCATTGTCACGCAGCACCTGCGCGACGCGAACCAACTGGTTGCGTCCATTCCAGGTCAATGCCTGCCCAGGCGCCAGAGCCTGGAGATTGCCACGTTGGTCGAAGCCGTTACCCAGGCCCGGCGCCTTTGCGCCCTCGCGGGCAATCACGCTGTGATTACTGTGTTCGCCCACCTGCATCCGTTGGGTATAACCGCTGCCGGTGCTGGGCACATGGCGCATCTGCGTCAGATTACCGGCCGAGTCGTAGGCATAGTGGCGGGTGTAGCTGCCCCAGAGACTGTCGTCTGTGGCGCCGAACGTGATTCGGCCCGGCAGTGCGGATGCGCCAGTATTGCGCGCGTTTTCACGGCCAGTGGCCTTGATCAATCGCGACAGGCTGTCGTATTCGAATGTGCTTACTGCCTCCACCTGCACGTTGCTGGCCCAGCGGGTCGGCTGCGCCGCATCGCGGATGCGCAACACATTGCCGACCCGGTCGTAGCTATAGAAGAGGTCTTGCAGGCGCTTGCCTGCCGAATCCTTGAGGTGGGCGCTCAAGCGTGTCAAACGTCCATCGGTGTCCGAATACTCGGCAACGCTGACCACGCCATTACCCAGGCGTTCGCTCAACACCTGGCCCGAGGCGTTGACGCTGCGTTGATCCACCAGGGTCTTGCGCGCTCCGCTTTTGAACAGGATCTCGCTTTTCGTCAATTGGCCGTCGACACCGTATTGAGATTGCTGGCGATTGCCGCGCGCGTCGACCTGCTCCAGACGTTGCCCCAGCGCATCGTGCTGCCAAGTGGTGGTGAAGGTCTGGGCTTGCAACTGTGCATCCCGCTCACTCATGGGCAGCGGCCAGTCGGGCGCGGTGTGCGACGTGCAAAGGCGCCGGGTTTGCTCGGTGATGTTGCCTTGCACGTCGTAGCGCTCAACGAGCAACGTGCCTGCCGGGTCATCGTGACGAATCATGCGCCCACAACGATTGCGCGCCGCCTCCGTAGACGTCATGCCCGCGTAGGTCATGCGCTCGACACAGCGTTCAACCGCCACCTCCTCCGTGCGCTCGAATACCGCCACGGGGCGCAGCAACGGGTCGTATTCGAACCGCTGGCGCGTGCCTCGACTGTCCCACTGTTGCACGACCTGGCCGCCACTGCCGAGCAAGCGCGTCTGACGGCCCGCATCCACGCTGTCGGTGCTCAGCACTTGCCCGCCCAAACTATAACGATGAGACAGATTGGGCGGCACTTCGGGGTCGGCAGCGTGCAACTCAAACAACCTGGGGTCCCACTGTTGCTGCAACAGGCCGCGAGCGTCGAACACCTGCCGCGTGACCTGCGCGCTGGGTGATTGCTGCGCGGTATTGCGAGGGTACGCCACGCTGCGCACGGTCAACCCTCGCGGGTCGACCACCGTCAGCGTGGGCGTGTTGTGATGCAAAGAAGACATAACCTGATGACCTGAAAACCAAAGAAGCCTAGAGCCTAGTCATCAAGTCGGTGCCAGCCTGCGGGCCCCGCACGCTGCGCCGTGTGCGGCGCTTCCGAGGGTGTCGTGAGGCTTACCGGACGCGGCGCTTCATGGCACCGGCAGCCAACCGCTGAAAGCGCCTTGGGCATCCAACGGGCACCAGGCAAAGTCCCAGGCGGGCGGCGGCAATGCCGGTCGCGGCGCGGCTATCGAAGGGTGATGCTTCCAGTCGAACAGCGTGCAATCGCGCCAGCTCAGGACAATGCCTGCCGACGGGCTGTCGTCCGTCAGCACCCAGCGCGCAGCAGCGGCGGCCATGAAGGCTTCGATCGGTTCCTCATCAATCTGTGTGCGGTACGCCGAACTCAGCAACCAGCGGCATACGTTCAGATGGTACGTCCAGTCCAGCGGCGGCTGGTTGCGATAGGCCCAGGTCATGAAGGCGCGAAACAGGTTCAAGCCCTCCGGTGGGTCGAGCTTGAGCAACGCCGGACAGATGTCGAACAAGGTATGCCAGTGAGGCAGCAGGCGTGCATCCAGGTGCACGAAGCAGCGCGAATTACTCGGGTAATCAGGCAGCGCCGGTTGCGCACGCAGGCGCCGCGACGCCTTACTGACCAGGCGGCTGGCGCCGGCAGGCAATTGAGGGTTCATAGAGTGTTCTCACAATCGTGACGAGAGAATGCCTCCTGGTCACAGGAAGCCCAAGGCACACGTCAGGATGCGGGAGAAGCGCGGGGGTTGGCCGAGGGCCAGGAATAGCGCGGCGGCGCCTTGTTGCGCCGCTCATGGGCGACACGTGGGGTTTGCGTAAGACCGAGCAGCCAGGCCAGGCCGATCAGGAACACCAGGGCGACGGTAACCGCGTTGCACACCGGGCAGGCAAAGTAGTTCGAGATGTTGCTGGAAGACGGGTTTGCCAACCCTTTGTCGGAAATGGGCGACTGCCCGCCGTCCACAGAACAGAACAGCCCGCCGATGCCGTTGAGCTGCTGCCCCATCATCTGGCCATGCCCCAAACCGCAGGCGAACAGGTTCATCAGCACGCAGAAGTACAGGGCCCAGGCGATCAGTGAGCGGTCAGAGTGGCGCAATTTCATGGCGGCGACTCTACCACCGAAGCCATAAAAGGACGAAATGCGCCGCGCCCCTGTGGCAGAACGTCGCAGATTACGCGCACCGGCCAGGGTTGCTAGACTCTGTCCCCTTCTCGTTACTCCTTTTCAAAGCCTGGCGGAGCAGCTCCACGGCCCTACAGGCGTTTCACAGGATGCACAGTTGATGAGTACGTTATTCACCCGCCGCAAAGTGCTGACCGGCATGGGCCTATTGGGCCTGGGCAGCCTGCTGGGCGGCTGTGACTACAGCCCCAAGCTGAACTTCAAGTACGGCAAGGACCTCAGTGACAAGATCATGGGCCGTACCTTCAAGCTCAAGAACACCGACGGCGAAACCGTCACCCTGAGCTCGTACCGCGGCCTGATGCCGGTGGTGTTCTTCGGCTTCACCCAGTGCCCGGCCGTCTGCCCGACCGCCCTGGCCCGCGCCGCCCAAGCCAAGAAACTGATGGGCCGCGATGGCAAGATCATGCAGGTGGTGTTTATCACCCTGGACCCCGAGCGCGACACCCCCGAGATTCTCAACAATTACGTCAAGGCCTTCGACCCCAGCTTCGAAGCGCTCTACGGCACCCCGGAAGAAATCGCCGTGGCCGCCAAGGAGTTCGGGATCTTTTATGAAAAGATCCCCGCCGGCGACACCTATACCCTCTCCCACACCGCCACCAGTTTCGTGTTCGACACCCGTGGCAACCTGCGCCTTGGCTTGCAGGCATCCCTTACCGCTCAAGAGTGCGCAGAAGATCTGCTCACCGTCATGGAGGTCTGCTAATGACTGCCGTTCAACACCTCAAGCGTCTCACCCTCGGCCTCACCCTGCTGGGCCTCGCCGCCCACGCCAGCGCCCAAGTACAAGTAACCGACGCCTGGGTACGCGCTTCCGTACCCGGCCAGCCTTCCAGCGGCGCCTTCATGACCCTCACCGCCGACAGCGACAGCAAACTGCTGAGCGTCGCCTCGCCGGTCGCCAAAGACGTACAGATTCATGAGATGAGCATGAAGGACGACGTGATGCGCATGGGCCCAGTGGACTCGGTGGCCCTGCCTGCCGGCAAAACCGTCAAGCTCGACCCGAACGGCTACCACGTGATGCTGATGGGCCTGACCGGCCAGATCAAGGAAGGCGACCAGGTACCGCTGACCCTGACGGTGCAAGATGCCAAGGGGGAAAAGCAGGCTGTCGAAGTGAAAGCGACAGCCCGTGGGTTGGATGGCATGGACCATAGCAAAATGGACCATAGCAAGATGCATTGAGTAGGCGATTAAACCTACGGCCTTTTCTCCCGCGTAAGCGAGCTGCTTTTGAGCTTGATCTCAGGCGCCCCGTTAAACCACGCTGGCCGAACGCAGGCGGGGTGCCGAGTGGTGGGGGCATGTACTCGGTATAACTGTGTCGACCATCAGGCCGCCTTCGCGGGCAAGCCCGCTCCCACAAGGACTTCGTCTGGCGCTGATTCTGCGGGCAGTACATAGCCCTGTGAGGTGTCAGGTGGAGAGGAGTCAGCTCCATCACACGTCCCGCGCCATATGCTCCGCAATCCTGCCCCTCAACCAACGCTCCGCCGGGTCGTTGTCATGCACCCCGCTCCACACCATCGACAGCTCCGCCGCATCAATCGCAAACGGCGGGTCCTCGGCGCGCAGGCGTGTGCCTTCGGTCAATGCGCACGCGGCGTAATCGGGCACGGTCGCGATAATCTGCGTCCCCGCCAGCAACGCCCGCAACCCACTGAACTGCGGCACCGCCAGCACCACCCGACGCGAGCGGCCGATGCGGGCCAGGTCCAGGTCGATATTGCCGCTCAGGTCGCCAGAGAACGACACCATCGCATGGGGCCTTGCGCAGTAATCATCCAGGGTCAGCGGCGCCTCGCCGTCATCCCCGCGCAGGACCTTGCAGGGGATATCGCGCAGCTTCTTGCGCTTGGCATTGGCCGGCAGGTCGGTGGTGTAGCTGACCCCCACGGAAATTTCTGCGCTGGCCAGCAGCGAAGGCATCAACAGGTAATTGGCCCGGCGCACCACCACAATGATGCCCGGCGCTTCTTCGCGCAGGCGGCTGAGTAACGACGGAAACAGCCCGAACTCCGCATCATCGGACAAACCGATGCGAAACACCGCGCAGCTGGTGGAGGGGTCGAAATCCTTGGCACGGCTGACGGCGCCCGAGATGGTGTCCATGGCCGGTTGCAGCTCCTTGAGTATCGCCAGTGCACGCGCCGTGGGTTCCATGGCACGGCCGTTGCGCAGCAGCAACGGGTCATCGAACAAATCGCGCAAGCGGCCCAATGCAGCGCTCACTGCCGGTTGGCCGATAAACAGTTTTTCGGCGACCCGGGTCAGGTTTTTCTCGAACATCAAGGCTTCGAAAATCACCAGCAGGTTCATATCGACGCGGCGCAGATCGTTGCGGTTCATGGGTGCTATCCAAACGTTTTCCAGAGGGCCAGGGAAGCATGCACTGCACGCCTGGGATTGCATAGCTGTGCTGTCTTTTCCAGCACCGCACCTGGCGAAATTAACAACGATTAACTCGTCAGCCAGGCACTCGGGCAACAAGATAAAGCGCGTCTACACTGCACCCATCCACCGGGAACGTTCCCATCGACTGCGGATATTTGTCATGGCCCGACTCGAGCAATATGCCCCCCGGTTATCTCCCACCGGCGGCCTGTGCCCCCGGCGTGAGCGTATCGCCAAGCAACTGATCCTCGCCAACCTCGGAGAAAGCCTGGCGATTGCCGACCTGGCCCAGGCCTGCGCCTTGTCGCGCAGCCATTTTTCCCGCGCCTTCAAGTGCACCACCGGGCTGTCGCCCCAGGAATGGATTCGCCAGCAACGCATCCAGCGCGCCAAGGAATTGATTACCGGCTCGTCCCTGAGCCTCACGCAGATCAGCCTGGAATGTGGCTTTTGCGACCAGGCGCACTTTTGCCATATGTTCACCCGCAGCGAAGGCGTCAACCCCATGACCTGGCGAAACCACCACTCGCGTAGCAAACCTGATGTGATCGCTGCCTAGTGGTCTGCACGTACCTGGAATATGCTGGCCGCTTCCTTCCTCCAGAACCTGGGCAGCCATGAATGACTTGAGCGACCAGGCCGTGCATTTCGGCCCCTACCGCATCCACCCGCGCCAGCGCCTGGTGCTTGAGGCCGGCCGGCCGCTGCGCCTGGGGCGGCGGGCGGTGGACATTCTGCTGATCCTGCTGGAACACGCCGGCAATGTGGTGAGCAAACAGGAGTTGATCGCGCGGGTCTGGCCCAAAAGCGTGGTGGAAGACGGCAACCTGCGGGTGCACATGGCGGCGTTGCGCAAGGCACTGGGGGACGGCCAGGCCGGGCAGCGTTATATCGTCACGGTCGCCCAGCGCGGCTACAGTTTTGTTGCGCCACTGAGCATCGAACCCATGACGCTGCCCACCGACGGCGCGCCCCAACGCCCCAGCCATAACCTGCCCTTGCGCCGCACACGCATGATCGGCCGCCAAGCGCTGATCGACGCCCTGGTACAACAACTGCCGCAGCAACGCTTCATCACGCTGACCGGCGCCGGTGGCATCGGCAAGACCACCGTCGCCCTGCGCGTCGCGGAATTGCTGATTGGGCATTACCGCGACGGTATTCACCTGCTGGACCTGGCGCCGCTCAGTGCAGCGTCCATGATCCTGCCCAACCTGGCCGCCCTGCTCGGCCTGACGCCGGGCGAGAATGCGTCCCTGGCCAGCCTCGCCCGCAGCCTGCAGGCACGCCAGATGCTGCTGGTGATCGACAACTGCGAGCACCTGCTCGACGACATTGCCCTCATCAGTGAAACCCTGTTGCGCCATGCACCGCACCTGCACATCCTCACCACCAGCCGCGAAGCCCTGCGCGCCGAAGGTGAGCATGTGCAGCGCCTTGAACCGCTGGCCTGCCCGCCCGCCACCGGCAACCGCGCCCAGGCCCTGGGTTACCCGGCCATGCAATTGCTGATCGAGCGCGCCATGTCCCACCAGGAAAGCTTTGCCCTCAGCGACGCTGAACTGCCCCTGGCGATTGATATCTGCCAGCGCCTGGACGGCATTCCCCTGGCGATAGAACTGGTGGCCGCGCAAATCGAACGGTTTGGCTTGCCGGGCCTGCTGGTGCAGATGGAAGACAACTTTCGCCTGCTGACCCGTGGGCGACGCAGTGCCCTGCCTCGCCAGCAGACCCTGCGCGCCACGCTCGATTGGAGCTTTGACCTGCTCACCGCGTGCGAACAAATCTGCCTGCGCCGCCTGGCGGTCTTTCGTGGCGGCTTCAGCCTGGCCAGCGCAGCGGCGGTAATCGCCGGAGAGCAGGTGGCCCCCGCCGAAGTGCTGGGCTCGATTACGCAACTGGTGGCCAAGTCGTTGTTGAATGTGGAGGCCAGCGATGACGAGATGGTCTATCGCCTGCTGGACATCACCCGCACCTATGCCCTGGAAAAGCTCAGCCAGGCCTGCGAGCTGCATGCCACGCGAGAGCGCCACGCCGCCCGCTGCCTGGCACTGATGGAACAGGCCCAGGGCGATTGGGATTTGATCGCCACACAGCCGTGGATCGACCGTTACGCACCGCTGCGCGAAGACGTGCGTGCCGCCCTCGACTGGGGCTTTGCCGAGGGCGGTGCGCAGTTGCTGGCTATCCGCCTGACGGTCAGCGCGATGCCGCTGTGGCAAGAGTTGTCGTTGCTACGTGAGCACGGCGGCTATGTGGACCAGGCGCTGGCGCTGATCGGCCAGGTCAGCGCGCCCTGCACGCAATTGACCCTGCAACTGCAATTGGCGCTGGGCAGCCTGTCCTATCACGCCATGGGCGCTGCGCCTCGGACCATCGCGGCGTTTGAGGGGGCTGCGCGCCTGGCCGAGATGCGCCAGGACCGTGCAGGCCAGTTGCGCGCGGTCTCCGGGCTGATGGCGGTGAACCTGTGCGCCGGGCGCTATGGCCCTGCGCAGGAGCTGAGCCTGCAGTTCGATCGCCTGGACCCACGCACCGAGCCGTTGCTGGACCTGAGCGCCCAGCGGCTGCGTGCGCTGGGCCAGCATTACACCGGGAACCAGGCTCTTGCCAGGCACCACGCCGAGCAGGTGCTGCAGCGTATGTCCCAAAGTGGTCACGTGAACCGCTTTGCCCTCGGGGTTGGCGTGCAATACGACCAGAGCGTCGCCTCCTTGACCGTGCTGGCGCGAATCCTGTGGTTACAGGGTTTTCCCGAGCGCGCCTGGCGCACCGCCAGCCAGGCGCTGGAGCTTGCGCTACAGATCAACCACGGCACCTCGATCTGCTACACCCTGGCCCTGGCTGGAGTGGTGATCGCCCGCTACAACGGCGCCGAAGACGACGCCCAAGCCCTGCAAAGGCTGCTGCTGGAGCAGTCGCACAAGCATTCTGTGCAGTTGTTCCAGACCTGGGCCGGGCATTACGCCGGTATTCTTGGCCAACCGGATTGGCAGGGCCTGGGCCTGATCCAAGACACCTTGATCACCTTCGGCACCCATGCTGTGGATGTGCCAACCCTGGAACGCGCGCGCAGTGGCGCTGCGGGCTGGTGCGCCCCGGAGATTCTGCGGGTGTACGCCTTGCAGCTAGAGGATGAGCACGCCGCGCAAACCCTGCTGCTGGAGGCGCTGGGCCTGGCGCACCAGCAAGGCGCCCTGGCCTGGGAGCTACGCTGCGGCGCGTCCCTGGCGCTACTGTGGCAACAGCAAGGGCGCATTCAGCTCGCCAGGGACTTGCTCAGTTCAATCCATGCACGCTTCAGCGAAGGCTTCGCCACCCGGGATCTACTGCGCGTGCGCTGCCTGCTCGACGAGTTGCAGGACAAGCGGCCGGCCTGAGAACGCGCCCAGGCAAGGCGCATAGCCTTGTTGCAAACGCTCGACCTGGCGCGGGTCCCGCAGTTGCCCCAAGGCGTAGCTGCGCACGCAGTTGAGCAGGCGATAGCGCGGCGGGCCCAGGCCGGGCTCGACGCTCAGCAGCGAGACGTTGACCAGGCGCGCCAGCAGGTAAGACAGGTCGGCATGTTCGAGCTCGGTACCGGCCACCAGGTCACTCAGGGTGGGTAAGGTGACTGCCATCTTGAACAGACTCAACTGCAGAAACAGCCAGCACTGCGGCAGGCTCAAGCGCTCGTAGCTCCAATCCAGGGCCGCGGTCAGTGATCGATGGCGCGCCACCGCCGTGCGGCGTCCACGGGCCAGCACTTGCAAGCCCGTGCGTACTTGCATCTGCACACCGCCGATGCCCAACGCATCCACCTGGGCCGCCGCCAATTCCAGGGCCAACGGCAGGCCATCCAGGCGCCGACACAGGTCGCGCAGCGGCGCCACATCCTGAGGCCGCAAATCAAACCCCTGCTGATTGGCACGCGCGCGCGCCACGAACAGTTGCACCGCAGGACAGGCCATCGCCTGTTCGACATTGGCCGACGGCGCCGGCATCGCCAGCCGAGGCACGCGCACCACCCACTCGCCCGGGGCCAACAAGGCTTCACGACTGGTGATCAGCACGCTGATGCCAGGCGCCATCTCACGCAGCGCACGCAGTAGCTGTCGACACGCGCCCAGCAGCAGGTCGGCGCCATCGAGTATCAGCAGTAACTGACGCGATGCCAGACGCCGGCACAGTTCGTTGAGGCTGGCGGGCGCCGAATGCAACAGCAAGACCTTGGCCAGGTTATCGAGCAGCTCGCTTGGCGCTTGCACAGCGGCCATATCGACCCACCATACGCCGTCGCGATAACGCGGCAATACCCGCTCGGCCAGGGCCAGGGCCAGCGTGCTCTTGCCAATGCCGGCCACACCGGTGAGGGTCAACAACCGCTGCGCGGCCAACCGTCGCGCCAGCACGCCCACCAGTTCATCACGCCCCCACACCGGGCTGAGCCGTGCAGCCAGGTTGTGCTGAGGCAGCAGCGTCGGCAGCGCGTCCTGCGCAGGCGCAGCGAAGCAGTAACCGCGCTGGGGGTGATTGAGGATCCAGCGTTGGCCGTCCAGCGCACGACGCAGCGCGGCGATGTGCACGCGCAGGTTGCTGTCTTCGACGACGCTGTTGGGCCACACCCGTTCGATCAAGGTCGCCTTGCTGATGAAGTGCCCGGGCGCTTCAAGCAGTACCGCGAGAATATCCAAGGCTCGCCCGCCCAGCGGCACCGGCCAACCCGCCTTGCTGACCAGGCGCTGCTGCCGATGAAAGGTGTAGGGGCCAAAGCTCACCGCCGTACCATTTTGCATGTCCGTCACAGCGCTGAAACACCCGTGCTTGAGTGCCTGCGCATCCTTTTCCATGGGCTCGACGCTATCTTGCCAGTTGGCGATGACAGGACAATGCTGGCACGGGGAGCAATACGGACAATCGGGTGCCTGAGACGGACAGGGTGTCGTTAACTGAACTGTTGTCGGTATTGGGTAGGGTTCAGCCCGAGCTTTTCGCTGAACAGAAAGCGCATATGCCGCACGCTGCCAAAGCCGGCGTGGAAGGCCACGGTCTTGAGCGGCAGGTCGGTGGTTTCCAGCAGGTGCCGGGCCCGGTCGATACGCGCGCCCTGCAGGAACGCCATGGGCGTCATCTGCACGTCCTTGGCGAACAGCCGCGCAAAGTGGCGCGCGCTCATCCCGGCCAACTCAGCCATGGACTCGATGGTAAAGGGTTGATCCAGATGCGCCAGGACGTGGTTCTGCACACGGGTGATCGGGGTTTCCTGGGGCGCCACGGCGGCAGTCATCGGGCTGAACTGGGCCTGGCCGCCCTGGCGTTTCATCACCACCAGCAGCACCTTGGCTACGTCCACCGCCACTTGCTTGCCATGGTCCTGGGCAACGACCGACAGGGCCAGGTCGATACCCGCAGTGACGCCCCCAGAGGTGATCAGGCGCCCGTCCTGCAAATAGATGCGGTCGGTTTCGACGATGGCGTTGGGAAACGCCTTGATCAACCGCTCGGTGTAGTGCCAATGGGTGGTCACGCGGTGCCCGTCGAGCAAGCCTGCGTGGCCGAGCACAAAAGCGCCGGTGCAGATCGAGCCAATACGCCGAGCCCGTGGCGCCGCAGCTTTGAGCCACGGCAACAGCGCGGGGTGGCATTCGTTATAGGCGCCGGGGCCGCCCGGCACCAACAGCAAGTCATAAGCCGCCTGGGCCTGTTCCAACAGCAGGTCGGTCTGCACGCTCACGCCATTGGAGGCCTGCAACGGGCCGGGCTCAGTGCCGATGGTCAGGATCTGGTAGTGATCGGCCGCTGGCAGGTAGCGGTTGGCAATCGAAAACACTTCCAGCGGCCCGGCCATGTCGAGCAGCAGGAAGTCCGGGAACAGCGCCATGGCCACGGTTTTCATAAGCGGGAAATGTCCATCGAGAAGGAGTGCGGCGAGCATTATGGCACGACTTTAACTGTCAACCTGAAAGCGACAGTTATTCTATTTTCATCTTCTTAATCAATCATTCGTTAACCATTAACCTTCTTCTCAACGCAAGCGCCCTGCATCTCGCAGCCCGCGCTCACTTGAGGACTGGACCATGCTGACCCTTCGCAAAGCTTCCGAACGCGGCGCCGCCAATCACGGTTGGTTGAAGTCGTTTCATACCTTCTCATTCGCCAACTACTGGAACCCCAAGGAACAGGGTTTTTCCGACCTGCTGGTGATCAATGATGACCGCGTCGCCGCAGGCAAAGGCTTCGGTCAGCACCCGCACCGCGACATGGAGATCTTCTCCTACGTGCTCGAAGGTGCGCTGGAGCACAAAGACACCCTGGGCACCGGCTCGGTGATCCGCCCTGGCGATGTGCAACTGATGAGCGCGGGCAGCGGCGTGGCCCACAGCGAGTTCAACCACAGCCAGCGTCACGGCGTGCACTTCCTGCAAATCTGGATCGTGCCCAACGAAGCCGGCGCCAAACCGCGCTATCAGCAAGAGCATTTCACTGAAGCGCAAAAACGTGGGCGCTTGCAGTTGATCATCTCGCCAGAGGGTGCCAACGGTTCGCTGAAAGTGCGCCAGGACGCACGGGTGTATGCCGGCCTGTTCGACGCTGACGAAAGTGCCCGCCTGGAACTGGCACCGGATCGCTACGCCTACATCCATGTGGCGCGCGGCAGCATTGAGCTTAACGGCCAGCGCTTGCAGGAAGGCGACGGTGTACGCGTACGGGACGAACGCCAGATCCGCTTGAGCCATGGCGAAGACGCCGAAGTGCTGGTGTTTGACCTGCGCCCCAACGAACTGCCGCAAATGCCATGACGGTCGCAGTGATGGTCCCGCCAGCGGGACCATCGTTGGCATCGATAGTCACCATCAGCGCAATGAAGTTCTCTTAAAAAATGCAACGCGTAACATCAAACCCATGCCAAACGGCACCCAACTTAAATACTCGGAGCACACCATCATGAAACGCCAAATCCTGCTTAGCCTCGCTTTCTCGGTACTCGCTGCAAACGCTTTTGCCCACCCGGTTGTCGCTGAAGGCGGCGCGGATCGCCTGATAGAAACCCGTGTTGCCGAAGGTGGCGCGGATCGCCTGCAAGAACGTGGTCTGGCTGAAGGCGGCGCTGATCGCTTGCAGGAACGTGGCCTGGCTGAAGGCGGCGCTGATCGCTTGCAGGAACGTGGCCTGGCTGAAGGCGGTGCTGATCGCTTGCAGGAACGTGGTCTCGCTGAAGGGGGTGCCGAGCGTCTGCTGAGCACCCACGTATAACCCCGCACTGTTGGCGGGACACCCCAAACCGGCCTGATCAGCCGGTTTTTTTTCGTCTTCGATTTGCAAAGTCTCTACATCACACGCTGTCAGGCCGCCATCGCAGGCAAGCCAACGCCCACATTGGGATCGTGGGTGTATCAGGTCGTCTTCACACCCTGGGCGATCAGGAACTTCTTGCGATACGCCGCCGGCAGCATCCCCACCCGCTGCTGAAACAACCGCCTAAACGAATTACTGTCTTCATAACCCACCGCATACGTGATGCTATCGAGCGTCATACGTGTCGACTCAAGCATCTGCTTGGCTCGCTCCAGACGCAGGCTCTGCAGATAACCAATCGGTGTAGAGCCCGTGGCGTCCTTGAAGCGCCGCTTGAAATTACGCACGCCAAAGCCAAAGCGCTGGGCAACCTCGTCGATCACCAACGACTGCGCAAAGTGCTGCTCCAACCAATGTTGCACACGCAGGATCTGCGCATCACCGTGGCTCTTGGGCAACGACCACATCGCATAGGCCGACTGTTCGGTGCGCCCGGCATCGATCAGCAAGTACTTGCCGCAGGTATGAGCCAGCTCCGGCGAGCCGAAACGGCGGATCAGGTGCAGCATCAAATCCATCGCCGCCGTGGCGCCACCGCACGTGACCAGCCGATTCTCTTCGCAGAGGATCTGCCGCTCATCCAGGCTGACCTGGGCATATCGACGCCGGAAGAACCCGGCAAATGCCCAGTGGGTCGTCGCACGCAAGCCGTGCAATAACCCCGTCTCGGCCAGCATGAACGCCGCCGTGCACATCGAAGCCAACACAGCGCCTTGCCCATGCTGCTCACGCAACCAGGGGCCGTAGGTGGCGAACGTCGGCATGGCTTCTTTGAGGGTAAAGAGAAAACCGGGAATCAGCACCAGGTCGGTATGCGCGATCTGCGCCAGTGAACCCTGCACTTGCAGGCATTGCCCGCCCCACGCCGTCACCGGCAGGCCGTCCAGGGACGCCAGCGTCACCTCGAAGGGCGGGCTGTCGGCGAAGAGATTGGCCGCGCTGAGCATTTCCATGGCCAGGGTGGCACTGGCAGCGGAGCATTGGTCCGCCAGGAGCAAGGTGACGTGCATGTAAAAACTCCAGCTTGCACTTTTCGCATGTAATAAGTCATTTACGCATCTACCTTAGCCGATTCCGGCTCCGTACAGTGCAGCCATTGATCAACTGTCTGGCGTCTTTATGAATCTCTGGTTTCGATTACTGCATATGCTGTTGCGCCGCCCCTGGCGCAAACCGGTCCATGGCCTGGCCACCACAGTGGTGCGCATGCGGGTCTGGCCCCTGGATCTGGACCTGAACCGGCATGTCACCAATGGCCGATATTTCACGCTGGCCGACGTGGCGCGCATGGATTTTGTGCTGCGCACCGGCGCCTTTCGCGTGGCCCTGCGCCACAAGGCCATGCCGATAGTCGGCGATACCTGGGGCAAGTTTCGCCGGGAATTGAAGCTGTTCGAAGCATTCGAAGTGCACACTCGCATTCTCGGCTGGGACCACAAGTGGAACCTGATGGAGCACCGTTTCGTCAGCAATGGGCGAGTGGTCGGCGTGGTGGTGATGCGTGGGTTGTTTCGCTCCGCCAAGGGCACCCTGCCCCCTTCCGAGTTCGTCCGCGAGCTGGGGTTGGACGACACCTCGCCGCCGATGCCGCAATGGCTCAGCGACTGGTCATGCAGTTGCGATGAGATGAGTGCGCAATTACGGGAACAAGAGCGAGCCTGAAGGGTGTCCAGACCACCGAAACGCGACTAACCGCATGTCGCTATTGGTCACACTCCATCCTTTGCCCGAGCGGAACTCTCGCAGCTTTTTCCTTCACCCAACAATGCGTCTGAAATTCAGACGCACTCCTCAGGAAACTTGCCTATTGGATATTCGCCTTACAGGTCCCCGCCCATGCTCAGTACGACCAAGCAAGCCAACCCCCACTGGTATGACGTCCCTTTCCACTCTACCAAGCCCGATGGGCCACCTCGCCAGCCACCGCTGATCGAGCCGCTAACCACTCTCCCTGCCTTGGCTGGCGCGACGCACGCGCCTGCACCGAAAACCTACAAGGAAGGGTTCGGCGACAGACACGACCTGCAAACGCTGACCACGAAACTCGGAGACATCGCGAAGCAATTGGATGTGAACACCACGCCTCAAGCGATACTGGCTGCCTTGAGAGCCCCCCTGGATATTCATCCTGACTCATCGTTCCCTGTGCGCCCCAGTGAAGGCGCGACACTGGAGAGCTTTATCAGGGCCAAGGGCTGGCCGATACCTACCACCCAACTTTCGCTGACCGAGCTGATAAAGACGGTGAAACAGGAAGCCCTGACGCAGCCGATGGGTAATTTTGGTGGCGCGTTGTCGTGGTCAATACCCCTGAGCCAGGCTGAGCAGAGCCGACTACGCATTATCTCCATGAGGTCTGACTACCTGAACGCCCTGGATGCCTTGCTGGCCCAGCACCCGCTAACCCCCGAGGTACAAAGTGACCCCGCGCAAGCACTGGAGGCCCTGCTCAGTTCCTCCGCAGGCCAAACGCTAGGTAAACACCTGCAGGAGCAATCCGGCGGTATCGCCACTGCCAACAGCGCCACCGACTACCTGATGGCTGCCATTCAGTTGCAACTGGACCCCGAATCTATTACCGCCCCTCAACGTAATAACGTGGCGGGGTTTGACCTGGCGCACGCGCGCCACTGGGGCAAACCCGCGTCTACAGTGCTGGATACGTTGAGCAAGCATTTGGTCGACAGTGGCAGGATCAGCCCTGTGCTGTCCAAAGTGGCTGCGTATGTGTTGCTGGCCAAGAAGGCCCCTGTTTACCTGATCAAAGACATACCGCCCTCCGTGAGGCACGGCAGCCCAGCCTGGCTGAACCTGGTCATTACCGTGGCGAGCATTGAAGCGAGTACGCCGGGGAAAGTCCCGAACATGACGTTTGCCCAAGTGATGCAGGAAGGCGAACATGCAAGGGTGGCGCAACCCGAGGCGGCTGCGCAAGCTCGTACAGCAGCGCTGGTAGATTGGGGGGTTTGCCATAACGTAATTGCCCGCAAGGACGACACGCAATACACCGTGCAAGAGCTGGAAACCCTGAAAACCACCTTCACAGCCCGACAGCAGGACATGCTAGGCGCCTCTGCCGCCTTGGATCTGGAATTGCCCACCCGAGAAAAGATGGCCATGGCCGTACTGGTGGAACGGTATGGCGACCTGGGTGATCTGTTCAAACAAAAACTGATCAAGACCAGCAACATTCCGCGCAGAGGGCAGAACAAGGCACACACATGGCTACCCGGCCTGCATTCGATGCTCGACATCGCAATGATGGATCTGAGATTGCCCTATCTCTTTGAAGCCGCGAACAAACGTGTACCGATCAACGACTTGAACGCCCGCTACCGATTTGGTGTGAGCGATAACTTCGAAAAGCGCTTTGAGGAAACAATCAAGAAGAAAAAGATCGCCCTCGCCACGACGGTCAAACACCTGATCGCGCAGCTCCCCCTGGAAGACCGTAGAAACTTTGAGTACGGCAAAGTTACGTATTATCGAAACTCATCCACTGAGTTGGGTTTCTGGAGCAAGTCCGACCCGGTGTATGAAAAAAACCTGCTGGTGAAAATTGAACGCGACGGGCAATCCAGCGGCTACCGTATCGACCCGACCAAAGGCGAAATCGTGCCCATTGAAATGTGGGCGCTGAAAGAACGTGAATCCAGGGAGGCGAATGTAGCGTTCAACACCAGCGTGTTCGTCCCCAAAAGCGTCAGTGCCGACCACGCAAACGAACGCGCCGGCGCAACTGACGCAGCTATTGATAGTTTTGCTACCGACCGCACGCAAGACATTGCTGATGCCTTCGTTGAGCATTTCAATCTCGATGACCCGGATATCAAGAAATACGCCAGAGGGCAGACGACCCAGGACCTGGCGAACGAGAAAATCAATCAGGTAAACGATTTCTTCATGAACTTGATTCCTTTCCGCTCGGCAATTGAAAACTTTAAAAAAGGCAACAACGTCGAGGGCGGGTTTGACTTGGCCCTGGATGTGTTTGGCTTTCTCACAGCGGGCGCGGCCAATATCGGCAAACTCACCAAGGTCGCCGGCAGTGCCGCATCCCTTGCCACCAAGGTCGCGCGAACGGGCAAAGTCATCGGCATGGTCACCTTGAGCAACTTCAACCCTCTGGACGGGCTGGCTGACCTGGCCATTGGCGGCGCAAACCTGCTGAGCAAAGGGTTGACCAAAAGCACCGCGTGGCTGGCCAACATACGAAACACGGATAAAGCCCATGATTGGTTGAAGGCTATCAGCCAGGAGCATGGCAATGCATTGCTCGGTTCGATCACCTCCGGCGGGCGCTCGGTTGATAGTGTTGTGGTATTCAAAAACGATCAGTGGCACCACTACGACCCCATCACCCGTCAACCCTACGGCACGCCGGTGAATGGCTTCACGCCGAGAGTCCTGGCAACCCAGGGTGAAATCAACGGCACCCTCAGCGAGTGGGTCGCCAACTGGTTCAACCCGGCAAAACCCGGCATACCCATACCGGAGGCCTTCAACGACGCAGTTGACGCAGCAAAAGCAACCACCACAGGCCACGCGGCATTCAATCAGGGGTACAACACGCTCGCCCCGGCCAGCATTTCTGGCTATTCAGCAGAGCTGGGCATCACTCAGTTGAAAAAACTGGCCACGGACGCCACCGCGTCACCCGAGGTACTGGGTAGCCTGTCCAGGCGTATCGACGAGCTGGAGGCGCTGCCAGGCAAAGTCAAAACACTCTACGAAAAGCTCATTCCGCCCACAAAGCCATTGCCCGGCAAGCCCGCGACGCCAGAACAATTGCAGTTTGAAGAGGCGCTCGCAAGGGGGGCTCCGGACGGGATCAACGGCTTCTCACCGACAATGAAAATGCATCAATTGCGCGAACTGATACTGGACCCGAAGCTGACGTCTGCCGAAGTCGGGGCTCTGTTCAAGCATTTGCAAAAACGAGCAATGGAAACCAGCTTAGAGCTAAGCAGAAAATTCGCTGATGACATGACCGCCGCCCATGGCACTTTGATCGCCATGCCGCAAGGGTATTACCTGAGCCAGGTCAACGTTGCATCCGAGGGCGGCTGCGCCGCGTTGGCGAATACCATGGCTATGGCCATGCTCGATGGCTCGGAAAACACCTTGATCAGCAACTTCTTCCTCAGTCTGGCGCACCCCAAACACCCTAATACTGAAAGGTTCCGCGACAGCCTGGAGAGATTTCAAAACACCCTCAGAGATGATTTTCACTCTGGGCAGCTCACCCGCAGTGCGACCTGCGACAGGATCATCTCGGATTTGGCAACGGCCACCACCTCCAAAGCCTTTCTTATCAGCAATTCAAAGCACGGTGTTACCGCTGGCGTCAAAATCACGAAGGACCAAAAGATCTGGTTTTACTATGACCCCAACTTCGGGCTCGTCAAATTCTCCAAGGAGGCGGACATGCGCAGCGGTATGGAGCGTGCACTCAATAGTGGCCAGACCAGCCATTTGTTCCAGCCGCTCAAAAAGGCCGATGGGTACACGGTGTCTGAATTCAACGAGTTATACCTGATCAACAAGATAGGGGATCCTCGAAGTGTCAGCGGGCTGTATTCGGCAGCGATATCGGTGACCTAGAGCGCCTGCAACACGTTTTAAAGCGTGTGCGTGACCTTCAAATGTCGGGCATACCACGGCCGCCGCGGCACGCGCTTGAACAACCCCTTGAGCACGTCCTCATCGGCGCCGAAGGTAATGCGCAGGGCCAGCTTCATGACTTCCGGATCCATTTCCATCGAACGCCCTCGTTGCAGCCCCGGTGTGGTACTGCAGCCATGGGTGTCCGGTCCCAGCCAAGGGTCGCCTACTTCAACCCAGCGGCCCTGTGCAAACCAGGCTACGCCGTTGACTTCCAGGCGGCTCACCTCGCCTGGGTTGAAGCGTTCGTGGGCGCGAAACCAGTCTTCGATGCGGTCATCGATCCAGCCGTGGAAATGCCAGAACACCGGGTTTACATGGGATGAAAACGGGTCGCCCAGAAAGTCGTTCTCCGGCGCATACCAACGTGGGGCAAAGTCCGCGGGGTCACGGGCGAAGGGTACCGGGGCGCCGTTGGACGGATCGCGGGGCACCGAGGCCCAACGCATATGCAGCCAGTCGTGCAGGCCCAGTTCCATTTCCGAGCCCAACTGGCCCAGGGTCAACTTGGCCAGGTAACGCGGGTCGCGGTATTGGGATTCCCACACCTGGAAATTGCTGTGGTAGGTCTGGGCGGCCTTGATATCGCTGACCCACTGGGTGTAGTCGGCATCATCCGGCGCTGACCAACAGGGCGGCAGCGCGAAACCGTCGTGGTTGTCGAAGTAGCGCACAAAGCCCAGGCGATCACGCTCCAACGGCGGTTGCGGCTCGGGAAATTGCGGCCAGGACGGCAAGTCCTGCATGGAGCGTGCGGTGCCAAGCATATGGCGGTGCATGAAGAAGAAGTCGATGCCCGACCCATTGCGGTCCTTGCGCTTGCCGCGGGCGTCGCGCTCCTGGCCACGGGGCCCGGGTTGCCAGCCGATGCCACGCAGGGCCTCGCGTTTTTCTTCGGAGAGCTTGTGCCACTGATCGCGGGTGGCGTGCCACAGTTGGTGAAACAGCCGATGCTCGGGGGAAACCAGCCAGGCCAGCAAGGTCGGGTTGAGACCGATGCGCTGGCGGGCTTCGGGGAACAGTTGTTTGTGGGCGATAAAACGGTTGTCGCGTTCGGTCAGCGCCAAGGGCCGCTCAAGATCGAGGATGTGCCCGCTGAGGGTGGCGCTGCCGGCATTGCTGAAATCGGCCCAGACTTCATCTAGGGTCATTTTGAATTCATAGGCCGGCACACCGCCGGCGGAATCGCGGTCGATCAAGCGCCAATAGAGCACGGCGCCCTCGCCCGTCAGCACATCACCCAAGACGCGGTAGCGCGGCTCGCCGTCCGCACGCAGCTGCTCGGCGGTGTCCAGGTAACCGCGCAGGCCACGCCCACGGGGAGCGATGTCCAGCAGCAGCTCCAAGCCTTGCAGCGGCAGGCCCGCAAGGCCCGCATCGCGGCCTTCCAGGCGCAGGCTCCAGACGCCCCGCAGGGTGTTCGCCAGGTGCTGGCCCTGGGTGTCAGCGAGGTCGACCGTAGCTTCGCCGGGGGTGATGGGAAACTCGTCTTCCCGCGTCAACTCGCGATGGGCATAAAAGGCCGCAGGCACCGCTGCACCGGTCAGCGCCAGGCCTGCGATGAACCCACGTCGAGAGATTGTCATTGGCTACCTTAGGAAACGGCTTGATCAGAGCTAGAACGTTTGCAACCCGATGAAATTTACCGCCCTGCCCCCGCCACCTAAATTTCCCCCGTCATCGCTCGTCCTTCCCTGATAGCAAAGGCCTCAACTGACTGAGATGGCAATGACAAAATCACGTTCGAAAAAGGCGCTGTATATCGGCCTGCCGCTGGCCCTGGCTATCGGCGCCGGGGCTGGCTTGCTGGTCTGGGATCAGTGGTTCAAGGGCAACGCCGGCTACCCGCTGGAGGTGATCAAGCAGGCCAATGAAATGCAGGACCGCCTGTTGTCATTTGACAGCCACATCACCCTGCCCCTGGATTTCGGCACGGCGGGCAATGAGGCCGACAAGGATGGCAGCGGCCAGTTCGACCTGGCCAAGGCCGCCCGCGGCCGATTGTCGGGCGCCGCGCTGACGATCTTCGGCTGGCCGGAAATCTGGAACGGCGATAACGCTCCGCACAAACCCACCGATGGTTTTGTCGAAGAGGCCCGCCACGAGCAGGAGGTGCGCTATAAGATCATCTCCGGCATGGTGCGCGACTTTCCCAACCAGGTGGGCATCGCCTACACCCCGGACGATATGCGCCGCTTGCACGGCGAAGGCAAGTTCGCGATTTTTATCAGCATGCTCAACGCCTACCCCCTGGGCAATGACCTGAACCAGCTGGACCTGTGGGCCGCACGCGGCATGCGCATGTTCGGGTTCAGCTACATCGGCAATAACGCCTGGTCCGACTCGTCGCGCCCGCTGCCGTTTTTCAATGACTCCCCCGACGCCCTTGAAGGCCTGTCGCCGATCGGCCAGCAAGCGGTGCATCGCCTCAATGACCTGGGGGTGATCATCGACGTGTCGCAGATGTCGACCAAGGCCCTGGAGCAGGTCGCGCAGTTGAGCCGCACGCCGATGGTGGCGTCCCATTCGGCGCCTCGGGCGTCAGTGGATATCCCGCGCAACCTCAGCGACAAGGAACTGCAACTGATCAAGAACAGTGGCGGCGTGGTGCAGGTGGTGGGCTTCCCTGCCTACCTGCGCCCCTTGAGCCAGCCGACCCAGGACAAGCTCAATACCTTGCGCGCACGGTTCGACCTGCCGCCACTGCCGAATCTGGCCATGGCCCTGATGCCCGGCGATGCAATCATTGCCGCCTGGCCCGAGCAACGCTTCGGCCAATACGCCAGCGCGCTGTACGGCATTCTCGAGGAAGAGCCCAAGGCCACCCTCAAGGACCTCGGCGACGCCATCGACTACACCGTGCGCAAGATCGGCATCGATCATGTCGGCATTGCCTCGGACTTCAACGACGGCGGCGGCCTCCAGGGCTGGGAGAACGTCGGCGAAGTGCGCAACGTCACCGCCGAACTGATCCAGCGCGGCTACTCCGAAGCCGATATCGCCAAGCTGTGGGGAGGCAACTTCCTGCGGGTGTGGGACCAGGTCCAAAAAGCCGCCAAACCCTTGGCCAACCGCTAACCACCACGAAGTAAGTCCATGACCGACCGCCGTACATTTCTCAAGCAGGCCGGCGTCTTTGCCGCGAGCCTGCCGCTGGGCACCGCGTTGCTGCCTCAGGCAGTCGCCGCCGCCACGAACGACCCATGGACGGGATTGAAACAACTGTTCAACCAGGACCCCAATTACCTGCATTTTTCCAACTTCCTGGTGGCCTCGCACCCCAGGCCCGTGCGCGAGGCCATCGAACGCTACCGCCAACAGATCGACCGCAACCCTGGCCTGGCCATGGACTGGGACCTGCAGGAAACCTGGAAGCGTGAGGGCCAGGTACGCGAGTGGGCCGGCCGCTACCTGAACGCCACGCCAGCGCAGATCGCCCTGACCGGCAGCACGTCCGAAGGGCTGGCGATGATCTATGGCGGGATCAAGGTGCGCGCCGACCAGGAAATCCTCACCACGGTGCATGAGCATTACGCTACCGAGTTCAGCCTGGACTTCCGGGTACGCAAGGAGCAGACCCGGGTTCGCAAGATACGCCTGTTCAAAAACCCCAATCAGGTCTCGGCCGATGAAGTGCTGGGCAATATCCAGCGCAACATTCGCCCCAACACCCGTGTACTGGGCATGACCTGGGTGCAATCCGGCAGCGGCGTAAAACTGCCCATCGGTGAGATCGGCAAGCTGGTGGACGAACACAACCGCAACCGCGACGAGCCGGACCGACTGCTTTATATCGTCGATGGTGTGCACGGCTTCGGCGTGGAAGACCTCGACTTCCCCGCTATGCACTGCGACTTCTTCATCGCTGGCACCCACAAGTGGATGTTCGGCCCGCGGGGCACCGGCCTGGTGTGCGCCCGCGAGACCGAAAACAAATACGTCACGCCGATGATTCCGACCTTCTCCGAAGACAAAAACTTCGCCACGACCATGACGCCAGGCGGCTACCACGCCTTCGAACATCGCTGGGCCGCCGACGAAGCCTTCAAGTTGCACCTGCAACTGGGCAAGGCAGCGGTGCAGGCACGCATCCATGCCCTCAACACCGAACTCAAGGCCCAACTGCTGGCCCACCCGCAGATCGAACTGGTCACGCCGCGCAGCCCCGAGCTGTCAGCAGGTTTCACCTTCTTTCGGGTCAAGAACCAGGACAGCGATGCCGTCGCGGCCTACCTGATGAAAAACCGCGTGGTGGTGGACGCGGTGGAGCGTGACGTTGGCCCGGTGATTCGCACCTCGCCGGGCCTGCTTAACAACTCCGATGAGATCCAGCGCTTCATGACCCTGCTGAGCCAGCGGTTATGACCCCTTTTCCCTTTGAACGAGACGCCTCCATGACGCCATCCCGACTCAAACCGCTCACCGCACTGGCACTCACCGCCCTGTGCGGCGCCCTGCTGCCCGGCCTGGCCCATGCCGCCGCCCCACAACCGGGCAAGGTCTTCAAAGACTGCAAGGACTGCCCGGAAATGGTGGTGCTGCCCGCCGGCACCTTCACCATGGGCACCCCGGAAGACGAAGTGGGCCGCGAGCCCGACGAAGGCCCCATGCATGCCGTGACCTTCGCCAAGCCGTTCGCCATGAGCCGCTTCCACATCACCGCCGGCGAATGGGACAGCTACGTGCGCCAGACCGGAGTCAAGATCGCCAATGGCGACGACCGCCCCGGCCGCGAATGCATCGCCAGCAAGCCGCGCTACCCCCAGGGGCCACGTCAGCCGGCGGTGTGCATGGACATGGACGACATCAAGCAGTACGTGAGCTGGCTGTCGAAGAAGACCGGGCACACGTACCAGATGGTCAGCGAAGCCCAACGCGAATACGCCGCCCGCGCCGGCACCACCGGCCCGTTCCCCTTCCCGTTCGACGAAGGCAAGGGCTACAGCATCGCCCAGCACGCCAACACCTACGGCCCGGCGGACGGCTACAGCTATTCGTCGCCCGTGGGCAGCTACCCACCGAATGCCTTTGGCATGTATGACATGCACGGCAATGTGTATGAGCGGGTGGCTGATTGCGAGCATCCGAACTACGTCGGCGCGCCAACTGATGGCAGTGCCTGGGTGGAGCCCAACTGCGAGGCCTACCAGATTCGCGGCAATGACTGGGGCGAGGCGCCGGTGTTTTCACGCTCGGGCAATCGCAACAACATCTACCCGCAAACACGGGGGGATTGGATTGGGTTCCGGGTAGTACGCGAACTCTAATACCTTGTAGGAGCGAGGGGGACGCCTAGTTCTTGCTCGCTCCTACAGGGTTCAGCCTTGTTTGGCCAACAGCTCCAAGCCTTCATGCAATGCCGGGAACAGGCTGTTGTTGAAGTTGTTCCAGCGCAACTCAAGGATGGTGTCCTCGGGCGAAATCTCGGTCTTGAGCACGTCGTGGAACACCTCTCCCGAGTCGATGCCGTTATCCACGTAGTGGAATGACGCACCGGTCCAATACAACGGCTCGCACGCCTGAGTCGCCTTGGTTGCCCAGTCGGTAATCGCCTGCCCACGTGCGCCGTACAGCGCATTCCAGGTGGCGTACGCCCCACGGCGTTCGTAAGGCGACTCGAGGCGGGTGATGCCCGGATGAATGTTCATGATGCGCCGTGCAAACGGCGCACCCGGGCGCACCAGTTCGTCGAGGATCACCAGCAAACCATCCAGCACCACGATGTCAGCCTTCAACTCCACCAGGGTGTCATGCAGCCGACGCTCGAAATCCTGCTTGCCGGCGACATGTTCGGCGCTGCCCCGTGGCAGGCGACGATAGGTCGACGGCACGCTGAGCAGCAGGTCATTGACCAACGTGCCTTGCACACGCAAATCCGCCGGGTACAACCACTGGCGACCCGGCTGGTAAGCAAAGCCATAGTCCGCCACCAACTGCTGGTCCCGCGGGTTGTGCTCATCGTCGTCATACACCACGCCTACGAGGTTGTAAGCCTCGCCCAGCGACGTGTCGTTGAGCGAGCCCACCAGAAACTCCAGCACCGATTTCATATAGCGCTCGTGGTCTTTATAGGCCACCGGTTGCCCCGCCTTGTCGGCGGCGGCGTTTCTCAGGGACCAGACATACACCAGGTTCTTTTTCGTCATGTGTTTCGCTCTCGCTCAAAGGGCCACGCACGGCATTGATACACGTGCGCCTACAGAACAAGAACGAACCAGGCCCCGGGCAATTTATCGCCCACTGCCACCGCCCGGCACGCCGCGCTAAATAGTCACGCCACAGCTTCGTTTGTCATGGGTAAGGGTCTGTGTGCCCAGCCCCCTCTTTTTCACTTTCCGGGAAGTATTTATGACCGACCCCAAGCGCGGCGCCTTCAAAGGTTTGCTCGCATTGCTCAGGCCCTTTCGCACCATCGTGACGGTGTCCGTCGCCCTTGGCATGGCGGGCGGCCTGGCCATTACCTTGCTGTTGGCGACGATTAACAATGCCCTGCATTCGGCGGGGGGCATGACCCAGGGTGTGGTGTTGACCTTCGCCGCATTGTGCGTGGTGGCGCTGGTCAGCTCGATTATTTCCGACATCGGCACCAACTACGTCGGGCAACGGATCATTGCCGCCCTGCGCAAGGACCTGGGTGAAAAAGTGCTGTCAGCGCCCATCGGGCAGATCGAGCAATATCGCTCTCACCGCCTGATCCCGGTGCTGACCCACGACGTGGACACCATCAGCGATTTTTCCTTTGCCTTCACGCCCCTGGCCATCGCCGCCACCGTTACCCTGGGATGCCTGGGTTACCTGGCTTACCTGTCCGTGCCGATGTTCCTGATGATGGTGGTCGCAATCATCATCGGCAGCGCCGTGCAATTCATCGCCGGTGGCAAAGGCATTCAGGGCTTCGATCTGGCCCGCAGCCACGAAGATGAATTGCAGCGTTACTACAATGCGATTGCTTCTGGCGCCAAGGAACTGCGCATGCACCGCCCGCGGCGGTTTCGCATGAACACCCACCGCATCCAGGAAACCGCAGACCGCATCAGCGATATCCAGGTGCGTTCGGTCAACATCTATATCCTGGCCAAGACCTTTGGCTCGATGCTGTTCTTCGTGGTCATCGGCCTGGCCCTGGCGATGCAGGCCTACAATCCCAACCCCGATCCCACCGTGATTACCGGCTTCGTGCTGGTACTGCTGTATATGAAAGGCCCGCTGGAACACCTGCTGGGCTATTTGCCCGTCGTTGGCAAGGCGAAGATTGCCTTTGGGCGCATCAGCGAACTGTCGGAACGTTTTTCTTCGCCCGAGCCCCACTTGTTGATGGACGACAGTGAAGCGCCGAAGCCTGTGGTCAACAGCCTCGAACTGCGCGGCGTCAGCTACAGCCCGCCAGCGGTTGAAGGCAGCCAACCGTTCCACCTGGGGCCGATCAACCTGAGCATCAAACAAGGCGATATCGTGTTTGTCGTGGGCGAGAATGGTAGCGGCAAGACCACCCTGATCAAGCTGCTGCTGGGCCTGTATCCGCCTCAGGCGGGTGAGATCCTGCTCAACGGTACAGCGGTGACCGACCCAGCGCGCGACGATTATCGCCAGTTGTTCACCACGGTGTTTTCTGACTATTACTTGTTCGATGACCTGGTACAAGGCAGCGCCCCCCAGTCCCTGGACAGCGCCACCCAATACCTTGAGCGCCTGGAAATCGCGCACAAGGTCAGCGTCAAGGACGGTGTGTTCAGCACCACTGACCTGTCCACCGGCCAACGCAAGCGCCTGGCCCTGGTCAATGCCTGGCTGGAGGAGCGCCCGGTACTGGTATTCGACGAATGGGCCGCCGACCAGGACCCGGCCTTCCGCCGCATCTTCTACACCGAGCTGCTGCCGGACCTCAAACGCCTGGGCAAGACCATCATCGTGATCAGCCACGACGACCGTTATTTCGACATCGCCGATCATTTGGTGCGCCTGCGCGCCGGTCAGGTGGTGCATGAGATGGAGCCTGCATGAAGTACCGGAATAATTTTTTCCGGTTTTGCGAAGTAGGAACGTCTCACTAGTGGTAATGAGAACTAAACTCAATAAACACTTAGAATTGCCCACTTAAAACATAGAAGAGAAAGCATCCATGCCAGCACGACTCGGTCTCAGCCCCCTGAGCAAAGCGCTATCCATGCGCCGGGCCCTGAACATCAACCTCTTGCCCAGTACCCTGGCGTTGGCTGTGTCGATGCCGATTGCAGGCTATGTGCAGGCCCAGGAGATCGAGTTGAATATTCCTGCGCAGTCGCTGGGGAGCGCACTGCAGGAATTTGGCCGCCAGACCAATGTGCAAGTGCTCTACAGCCCAGGCGATGTGCAGGGCAAGAACAGCCCCGCCGTCAAGGGCAAGATGCAGCCACAGCAGGCCATCAATGCATTGCTGGCCGGTAGCCAGACCACCTATAACCTCAATGGCAATACCTTGACCGTCACTGCTGCTGGCAGTGGTGGTGGGCTGGAGCTGAGCCCGACGCAAGTCACTGGCAACATGCTGGGTAACGTCACCGAGAATACCGGCTCCTATACGCCAGGCTCGATTGCCACCGCAACGCGCCTGGTCCTGACGCCCAAGGAAACCCCGCAATCGGTGACCGTCGTCACACGTCAGCACATGGACGACTTTGGCCTGAACAGTGTCGACGACGTGATGCGCCACACGCCGGGCATTACCGTTTCAGCCTTCGATACCGAGCGCAGCAACTACTATGCTCGTGGTTTCTCTATCAACAACTTCCAATATGACGGGATCCCTTCCACCGCGCGCAACGTGGCTTACTCGGCGGGGAACACGCTGAGCGACATGGCGATCTACGACCGTGTTGAAGTACTCAAGGGCGCGACTGGCCTGCTGACCGGTGCTGGTTCACTGGGGGCCACCATCAACCTGGTACGCAAAAAGCCGACCTCTGAGTTCCAAGGTCATGCCACGCTGGGTGCCGGTTCGTGGGACAACTACCGCAGCGAGTTGGACGTGAGTGGCCCGCTGACCGAGACCGGCAATATCCGTGGCCGGGCCGTCGCCGCCTATCAGGACAAACACTCGTTCATGGACCGCTACGAGCGCAAAAGCCCGACTTACTACGGCATCATGGAGTTCGACCTGTCTCCCGATACCCTGCTGACAGTCGGCGGCGATTATCAGGACAGCCTGCCGAAAGGCTCATCCTGGTCGGGCAGTTTCCCATTGATCGACGCCCAGGGTAATCGCAACGACGTCAAGCGCTCGTTCAACAACGCGGCCGACTGGAGCAGTTGGGAGCAATACACCCGCACCGTCTTCGCCATGTTGGAGCACGACCTGGGGGATGGCTGGATAACCAAACTGCAACTGGATCACAAGATCAACGGCTACCACGCACTCATGGGTTCCATTCAGGGTGACACCCCGAGATTGGATGGTAAGTCACAGCTGACTTCGGGCAAATACACCGGTGAAACCGTCAGTGACTCCGCCGATCTGTATGTGAGCGGCCCCTTCAGCCTGGGAGGCAGGGAGCATGAACTGGTATTCGGCGGTTCCATCAGCGCTTCGGAATGGAATGGCAACGGTTACTGGAACCTCGCCCCCAACCTGGTGGACTTCAATAACTGGCACGGCAACGCCCCGCAACCGGATTGGGGCAAACCACAATCGAAAAACGACGACACCGTCCGCCAGACCGGTATGTACATGACAACACGGCTGAACCTTGCTGACGACCTGAAGCTGCTGCTCGGTGGCCGGGTAGTCAACTACACGGTGACCGGCTACAACCCTACCTATCGCGAGTCAGGACGCTTCGTACCTTATGTCGGTGCGGTGTACGACCTGAATGACACCTACTCGGTTTACGCCAGCTACACCGATATTTTCATGCCCCAGGAAAGCTATAACCGCGACAGGGACAACAAGCTGCTTGAGCCGGACGAAGGCCAGAATTGGGAGCTGGGTGTAAAGGCCGACTTCCTGGATGGTCGTGTAAACGCCAGTGCGGCCTACTTCGAGATCCATGAAGACAACCGTTCCGTTTCGGACGATGACTACAACAACTTGAAACCTACCCCCTCGAACTACGCGTTCAAAGGCACCCAGGCCGTGACGAAGGGGTACGAGCTGGAGATGTCCGGCGAACTGGCTCCGGGCTGGCAGCTCCAGGCTGGCTATACCCACAAGATTGTGCGTGACGACAAAGACGTCAAGATTTCCACTTTCGAACCCGAAGACCAGGTCAGCCTGTACACCACTTACAAGCTCAAGGGTAATCTTGACAAGTTGACCGTTGGCGGTGGCGCTCGCTGGCAGAGCGTAGGCTGGCAGAATATCTATAACTCTCCCCGTGGTGGCTACGAGGAGTTCTCTCAAGAAGCGTACTGGTTGGTGGACCTGATGACCCGTTATCAATTCACTAAAAACGTGTCGGCGACGCTGAACATCAACAACGTTTTCGACAAGTCCTATTACACCAACATCGGCTTCTACAATTCTGCCGCTTATGGTGAACCCCGTAACTTCATGCTCAGCACTCGCTGGGACTTCTAAAGCAGGATCAGACGCCCCGAGGCAATGACTGCCCGGGGCGTTTTGTTTTTCTGAATACTATAGAGAGGGCCATAAAAAAGCCCCCAGTCGCTCAAGGTGACTGGGGGCTTTTCATATTGGCCTCTGGTCAGCTCATCGCGGCAGCGAAGCTATGGACGAACTCTGCGTTATCGATTAATCGGTCATGGCTGGTCTCGATCAACACTGAGCGCTCGATCGTTGATTGCACTGCAACTTCCAGCATGCTCGCCTCAATCAATTGATGATGTACCCCAGTACGACTCAAGGTCGCCCACCAGCAACTTATCGGTGCCTTGATCGCCTTGAAGTCGGCATCGTGCAGGCGCTGCCCGAGAATGCGGTCAACCTCCCAGGAAATCTGCGCTTCGTGGCCACTGAGCAACTCATCCTTGAGCTCGCCAAAACGCGAGCCCAGGGTTTCCTCGGCCCAGTGGCTGAATGCAGTCCATTGCTCGCCTTCTGCAGCCTCTAAGCATTGCAGCTCGGACCAGTGGGCATGAATCTGCTGAGAGAACTCAGGGAACATCACCTCCAACAGTTCCACACGCCGTTCATTGGTAGAAATATCTCTTTCGTCAACCATCACCGCCGTATCCCAAAACGGCTTGACCCACTGCGGCGGGGATGCGTCGATCCAGCCAACACACTCGACCTGTCGGCCCGCCTGCTCCAGGCCATAGGCGACTTCCATCGCCAGGTTGCCCCCCAGCGACCAACCGGCCAAACGGAACGGACCCTCGGGCTGAGCCTTCAACAATTGCGTCGTGTAGTCCTCGACCATTGCAGCCCAGGCTGGCACCTCGCTGCCCTCCTCGGCCAAGGCGCGACACATCACCCCCATCACCGGCCTGTGCTCACGCAACGCAAGGGCAATCGCCTTGTAACAATGCACCGAGCCATAGCTGGGATGGAACAGGTACAACGGTGTTCCACGGCTTTGACTGTTGAGCCTCACGATCAACGAACTGCCAGCGCTTCCCTCAAGGCAAGCCGCCTGCCCTGCGACGCTCGGATTGAGCATCAACTGACTCACCGACAGCTCCACGCCAACAGCTTTGCGGATGCGCTCCTTGAGCATCAGGACCAGCAACGAATGCCCGCCCAACTCGAAGAAGTTATCTTCGACACTCACCTGCTCAAGCTCCAGGACTTCGCGCCAAATGGCTACAAGTGCTTGCTCCAGCGTATTGCGCGCTGCGACGAAGTGCCGTTCGTGCAAGTTTGAATCCGGCGCAGGCAACGCCTTGCGATCCAGTTTGCCGTTGGGGCTCAGTGGCATATGGTCCAGCAGTACCCACTGCGCAGGCACCATGTAGTCCGGCACATGTGCCAATAAATGAGTGCTCAGTGCATCACGCCAGGCGAGTGTCGAATCCTGCAGCACCACATACCCAACGAGATACTTGCCTTCATGCACTTGCACCGAGGCGTCGCGCACCAGTGGATGCTCCAGCAAGCGCGCCTCAATCTCACCCAGCTCTATGCGCAAACCGCGTAGTTTTACTTGATGATCCAGGCGCCCAATGTATTCGATCACGCCATCCCTGCGCTGTCGCACCCGGTCGCCGGTACGATACAATCGCGTGCCAGGCTGGAACGGGCACGGTACAAACCGCTCTGCGGTCAGGCTGGGACGTCGATGGTAACTGCGTGCCAGCCCGACGCCCCCCAGGTACAACTCGCCCGCAACGCCCACCGCGACTGGCTGCAACTGCGCATCCAGCACGTAAGTGCGCAGATTGGAAATGGGTCTGCCAATCGGCACGCTGTCACGATGCTCATCGACGCACGTCCAGTGAGTCACATCAATCGCAGCCTCAGTCGGTCCATACAGGTTGAACAAGCCCGTATTCGGCAGCTCGGCGAATACGTGTTGCTGCACCCCCACCGGCAAGGCTTCGCCACTACAGATGATACGGCGCAACCCCTGACAGCTGGCCACTTGTGAATCCTGCAGGAATGCGTGCAGCATGGAAGGCACGAAATGCAGGGTGGTCACTTGGTGCCGATTGATCAACTCCACCAACTTCGATGGATCCCGATGATCTCCAGGGGCCGCTACCACCAGCCGTGCACCGGTCATCAAGGGCCAGAAAAACTCCCATACCGATACGTCAAAACTGAACGGTGTCTTTTGCAACACCGTATCTTCGGCGCCGAGCGTATAAGCCTGTTGCATCCATAGCAGCCGATTGGTCAACGCACAGTGGCGGTTACCCGCCCCTTTCGGCTGGCCGGTGGAACCGGAGGTGTAAATGACGTAAGCGAGATTTTCCGCGTCTACGGCCACATCAGGATCGGTATCGGCATACTCGCTCAGCCAGTGATCGTCGGGCTCGACCACCAGACAGTGCGAGGGCGCGCTGACCGGTAAGGCCTGTAACAAATGCGCCTGCGTCAGCAGCAGCGGTACGTTGCTGTCTTGCAGCATGTAGGCCAGGCGTTCGCGCGGGTAGTCCGGGTCCAGCGGCACATAGGCGCCACCTGCCTTAAGCACAGCCAGAAGTGCTACCACCATTTCAATGGAGCGTTCCATCGCCACACCTACCAACACATCAGGCGCGACACCGGCCTGGATCAAGCGGTGCGCCAATCGATTGGCTCGTGCATTCAACTGCGTATAACTCAGTGTCTGAGCGCCAAACACCAAAGCCTGGGCATTCGGTGTGCGCCGCACTTGCGCTTCGATCTGCCTCTGCACGCTGTCTTCCAACCGATAATCCTGCGCCGTGTCGTTCCACTGTTCGACTATCACCTGATGCTCAAGAGGTTCCAATAGCGGTAGCTGAGCGACACGTTGGTGAGGGTCATCCAACATGGCCTGCAACAGGTTCTGCCAATGGCGCGCCATGCGATTGGGCGTGGCGGCATCGAACAGGTCGGTCGCATAAGTCAGGGTTGCCCATAGCCCATCGACGGTTTCCTGTGTGTCCAGGCTCAAATCGAACTGAGCGGTTTGCGTGCCCCACTCCAAGCTTTCAATCCTCAGGTCGGGTAGTTGCTGGCTCGTACTGGCTAGACGCGCTTGACTTTGATGATTGAAAAGCACCTGAAACAACGGATTGCGGCTCAAGCTGCGTTCAGGTTGCAGGGCTTCGACCAATTGCTCGAACGGCAAGTCCTGATGGCTTTGGGCGTCCAACGCCCGGTGCTTGGCCTGCTGCAACAGCTGGGTGACCGTCAGCTGCGCATCGAAATCGCCCTTTAGCACTTGGGTGTTGACGAAAAAACCTACCAGGCGCTCGGTTTCGACCCGGTTACGATTGGCAATAGGCACACCCACGCGAATATCCTGCTGCCCGCTGTAGCGGTGCAGTAGAGCCTGGAACGACGCCAACAAAACAATGAACAGCGTGACATCCTCACGCTGCGCCAGGGCCTTGAGCCCCGCCACGAATGCCGGTGCAAGCTTGATCTCCAGGCTTGCACCACGAAAGCTCTGCACCGAAGGTCGCGGCCGATCAAGGGGTAGCTCCAACACTGACGGCTCACCGCCAAGCAGAGCCTGCCAGTAACCCATTTGCCGATCGCGTTCACCACCCGTCATCCAGTCACGCTGCCACTGGGCATAGTCAGCATATTGAATCGGCAATGCCGGCAGTTGCAGGTCCTGGCCCTGGCTGTAGGCGGCATAAAGTTGCACCAACTCATCCACCATCACCTGCATTGACCAGCCATCGGAAACGATATGGTGCTGCACGAGCACCAACACATGGTCGTCTTCGGCCAGGCGCAACAAGGTTACGCGCAGCAACGGCCCTTGCTGCAGATCGAAAGGTTGCGCAATCTCGGTCTCTACCCGACGCTGCATGTCCGCCTCATTGACCTGCTCATGAAGGATGGCCACAGTGCCGTTTTCACGGATTATCTGGAAGGCCTGCCCTTCGTCCTGATGTACCTGCGTTCGCAGGCTTTCATGACGGGCTACCAGACTGTCGAAACTGCGTTGCAAAGCCGCATGATCCAGCCAGCCACGCAAGCGCAAGGTGCTGGGTACATGGTAGGCCGCACTGTGCGGATCCAATTGCCAGAGAAACCACTGGCGCTCCTGGGCATAAGACAGCGCCAACGGCTGTTGACGGCTGACCGGCAGGATCTGAAGCACACTTGCCTGTGATTCATGGGAGTTGCACAGGGTCTCGACAAACCCCTGCAGTCGCGGTTGCTCAAACATTGTTCTGAGGGGTACTTCCCGACCCAACAGTTGACGCAGGCGGGAAATTACCTGCATCGCCAATAATGAATGCCCCCCCGATTCAAAAAAGTGATCGGCCAGACCGACACGCTCCACGCCCAGGATCTGGGCCCAGATGGCCGCCACCTGTTGCTCCAACTCGCTCTCGGGCGCCACATACACCTGCTGCATCTGACTCACATCCGGCAGCGGCAAGCCCTTGCGGTCGAGCTTGCCGTTGGGGGTCAGCGGCATACGCTCAAGGAACATCAAATGCGTCGGCACCATGTAGTCCGGCAAGCGGGTTTTCAAGGCGCGCCGCAAGGTTTCGCGACCGGTGGATTGAGCGACAGCATCATCCAGGAGCGTCCGGTCCAGTGGTACGACATAGGCCACCAGTTGCTTACCGGTCGGCCCCTCTTGGGCGACCACCACGGTTTCACCGACACTGGCTTGCTCACGCAAGCGCGCTTCGATTTCCCCCAGTTCGATACGGAAACCGCGGATCTTCACCTGATGGTCCACACGCCCCAGGTAATCCACCACGCCA
>NZ_MPOR01000038.1:0-54183 GCF_001896155.1 Pseudomonas sp. FSL W5-0203 | reverse complement strand
GCGCTCTTCAACGCTGAGTTCGGTATAAGACATAGGGGCAGCACCGTACCGGAAAGGTCAGGTGTTGCACTCAGTTTTTGCCGCCGCCCGCTTATCCCAGTACAAATTTAAATAAATCTGTCCCCTTTTCGTCCCAGGTTGATCGCTAGGAAACGCGTCGGAAACCGGCCGGGACGGGTTGAGCCTCGCGTCATAAAACGAAGACCCAAGCCTTACCCGATGCTGATGCAGACGCGCTCGGCGGCAAGGGCTGAGGTCAGGAGAAATGGACATCCAAAGAAGGTTAAGTAAGTGCCATTCGGGACAGATTAATTTAATATGCTTTTCAACTCTCATTTAAGCACTTTAATCGCACCATAATTCTCTGGTCGAAACCCACTTGGCCAGACAGTAGCATCATTATACGTAGCGCCCAAAAAAACCGCTTCTTCGATTCTATTTGCACAAAGGTCAGCGCCACATAAATTTGATTTAATAAAGCTAGCACCACCAATATCAGCACCCTCAAAACTTGCACATGAAAGATTTGCACCGTCAAAATCAGCAAACGCTGCCATTGCGCCTGCGAAAGAAGTATTACTCACAACTGAATTCATAAAATTTGAATTCATGAGAGCTGCTCGGTCAAATATAGCTCGATCTATAAACGCGTTAACAAATGAGGCACTTCTCAGATTCGAACCAGAAAAGTCGGCACTTCCAATATTAAGCTTATCAAATATAGCGCGATGCAACTGCAACCCTTTCAAACTTGCACCAACAAAACCATTTAAAGGTAGAGTTAATATCTCGCCCGTCTCAAAATTAATATTAATCATTTATTCCCCCAATCCACCGGATCCACCTTCACCTCAGACATTGGCTTAGTTAAGCCAGCTTTATTCGGCGGTAATGTTCCAACAAAATGGGACAGATTTATTTAATAGGCTTTTCAACTTTAATTTAAATAAATTTGTCCCATTTTTTAGTCCCCTTTTTTCATTTCCACATTATTGCTAACACACCCTCATCTCTACCCCAAAAAAATCTATCCTACCTTTTAAAATACAACACTTGGAAATACTTTACGAAACATATGCTGTATCGCTGGCAACCGGGCTAGCTCGTCCAACATTTCGGTAGCCGAAAGCGGCATATCGTAGGGTACCGTGCCACGGAGCAGTGCTATTCCATATAAAGCATATTCCTCGTTTTTAGAGCGACTCCAATTTGGAACATAGCCAATTACTTTGTAGATCTTGAAAATAGGCTCATCAAATTCAATCAAATCATATAAAAAATCTGGAGCTCCCTCCTCCCCTAAAAATCCTGCGCACCACGATTGTAACTCCAATCTATCAATAGCCTCGCAGAACAGACAGGTGATTACAAACCCTAAAAGTTCATCACTGTAACGATCAGTTCTTTCTGTAATCACTTTCCGCCCTCGAATCTCCCCTTTTTTAGGGGGGATAGATATTATCTAATAGGTCTTGTACTGCCATAACAGATCTAAATACATTTCCCCCACTCTTTTATTTTCGACAAACAAAGAACTTATCTTCACTGAGATACCCAATACCGCCTAAGCGCCAAAATTCGAAATATGAACGAAAGTCAAAATCCAGATTTATTAAAGGCTGCCCCATATACCAAGCCAAATAATAATCAGCGGCAACTCCGTAAAGGGCCTCAAACAGTGCGTACTCTTGCTCTGTTTTTAGCAACCTGCAATCCCTGACCTGATCCCCCACCAGTTCAAGTATCCAGTTGCTGGGAACGTCTAATTTATCATAATCGTTAAATTGATCTTTACTTCCATACAACAGTTTTGCACGTTGGCATATCCCGTATAACTCGTCGTCTCCAAGAGACTTACAGAAACTTGCCTGAGCTTGCAACCAGAGTTTTGCCTTTTGCATCAATTCAAAGTCGCTAGATTCAATCGTCGGGCATAGATATAACTTATCTTCAAGCGTACCAGCTTGGATCACCTCATTCACGCGCGATACCAAACTGTCAGCTTGAGGAAAATAGCTTAACGCTTCAGTAATTTCAGTTAGAGAAGAATGTACTTTGAACAGAGCTAAAAAATGCGACTTATCAAAATAAGTTCTTCCCTCACAAAAAGCGCACCAGTCATTTAAAAGGGTAGGCATTAATTTCTTCCTCTTGGTAACTCCGGCAAAAGAGAAGTATCGATTTTCCATCGATCGCGCAATGCCGTTACGCCCTTATTAAATTCGTTTAGGGACTTACTGTTATCAATAACAGCTTTTAGCTCATTATGGAAAGCACCTGAAGCATTCCCACCGTGACCGCCTGGTACCCCATCAATAGGGTTGACCCATGTCAATTCGGATGTTTTTGTTCTGAAACGCTGAATTTCACTCATCGGCACCCCCCATTGTTTGAATTCAGGAGCGCGACAAACCATACACCACTCATGCAAACCTCCTGGCTGACGAATTCTCGCCTCAATTGCCTCTCGGGTAGCCCTGTTTTCCCAAAGCACGTCTAGCTCTGCTGGCGACAGGTCGTCAAACCAACGTGTGAAAGCGCCGTTACGAACGCTAGGCACTTTGCCGTCAGGCACAAGCTCTTGAAACGTCCGGTCAGTGTGGCTTTCGCTTACAGGCGATCCGGCAGAAGGCACCTCATGAATCGAACAGCTTCCCGCATTACAGGTATAACAAGGCCCAATGTTATGTACCCAGGTACTTAGCTTGCCAACATAGAACGTATGTCCAATATCCACCGTCAGGTTGTACGTTTTACCCTGCGACTGCAGCAGCTTTATTGATACAACGGAGATCGAAGCCTCTTGCGTCGCCCCATCCCCCAACGACTGCAGTTGATCACCCGGCTTGAGCTCTATAAGTGGCACAAAGCCTTTGCGCTTAGGCACGTAGAACGGATGACCCGGCGTCACTTGCAGAGTCTCAGTGATACCTTGACCGGCACTGCCGTTCTTCACAAGCGTCAGCTGATAGATCGGTTGATCCGTGCGAATGTGGGTTGCTGAGACCTTCGACGCGAACGGCTCACCGCCTTCTTCAGGTTTAGTCCAGACGACGTCGCCCACCCTGAGCGCGTCAATGGCTCGTTCACCATCAGGGGTGGCGACCATAGTCCCGGCTGCAAAACAGCATGGGCTATAGCCTGCTAATTTGGCCTGTGCTTGGTTGGCAAACTGTTCAGTCCCCTTACCCGCCGCCGCATCCAAGCCTTTACCAGCGGCTGACTCAATGCCCTTTCCGGCAACAGTTTCTGCAGCCTTGCCAGCGATAGCCTCCGTACCTTTAACCGCTAATGCGTCGCGCGCGGCCAACTCTTTGATTGCGCTTAACAATGCTCCCTTGCCTACTCCACCTATGGGCATAAGCTCAGCAAGCAGCTTGAGATCAATATCTGAATTAATGCCACCACTTGCCAAAACACGTAGCCGGTCTATTTGCTCTGCTTGGGAGGCGGCGTCAGAACTGAGCGCGGCGATCTCAGGGAGTTTCGTGATAGCCGTACGCTCTCCGTATTGCTCGGACCACGCATCAGGCACAACACCCATGCCACCAGGTTCGTTGTTGTAGGTTGTGTTACTTGAAGGATTGAACAGCAGCGAATCCTTGTACTGCTTTTCTGTGGACTTGAACGCAACGACCTGATCCCCGTTGGCAACAATGGGGCTGCCATCTCCCCAGGTCAGCAGGACTTTCTCGTTTTGCAGCTTGGTGATAACTCCCCGCGCAACAGTCAGGTCGTCACCTAATGCTTGCCCTTCAGGGTTAGAAGGACCGTAACCGGCCAGAATCCCTTGAAGCTCATTGTTGGTTTTCTGATCGACCTCGCCTCCGGCAACAAACGTTAGGAGCGCATCCCACTCAAAACCAGATCGGCTTTGACCTTTGGTGGCATCTAAACTCTTGGCCTCTTGGGCCAGTCGTTTCTCTTCTTGAACGTGCAACTTGCGGTTGTATGACTGTGCATTCCCAGCGATTTCCGAGCCCATGGCGACATCGCCATCAACACTCGCGGCAGCGAGCAATCCCACCAGTTTCGAAGCCGCATTGACCAGACGATCGTGTTCCGCTGGATCATTGCCACTGAGCAAAGGCGACTTATCCAACGCCACAATAAGGGCTTCGTTAGCACCCGCAGCCATCGCTCCCGTTTTAAAGTCGCCGCCCATTGCTTCTGAAAGCAAACCACCTACAACAGCATGCAGTGCAGTTTTGCTCAGGTCGCTGTCTTGAAGTTTGAAGGCATTACCAAAATCACCAACGCCGGTGAACGCGGTCGCCTGCATTACATCGAAAAGGCTGCCCTTCATTGCATCCTTGAAGCTGCCTTGTCCAAGAGCTTCAGAGAGCGTTCCGCGCACGGCACCGCCAGCCAATTGGATCGTTCCAAAACGGCCAATCGCTGCGGGGTCATTCCAATGGGGTACGACGCTTGGTCCACTTACCTTGTTAGTTACAGGGTCGCTCTGCGCGCCAAACCAATTGCCACTGGCGTAATTCACAAAGCCCGCAGAAGCGCCCGCGATCAGTGACTGCTTCAAGCTGTCGCTGCTGAAGGTTTCCTTGAATGCGGCCCCCAAGTTGCCTTTATTGTTTATGGTGCTGACGACGCCGGTACTGGCAAGCGAGGTCAACGAGGCAGTCGCGATGACGTTGCCCAACCCTGCTGCAGTTCCTGCGACTGCTGCGGTGGTCGACGTCGCAGCGGTAGCGGCTGTCGCGGCAGCCATAGTGGAGCCGGCCCCTACAGCGCTACCTGCCGAAGCAGCTAGCGCACTGGCCGCTCCCGCCGTCAACACGGTGACAACGATGATAATTGCCAGCATTGCGCCTTGGCCGAGGCTGGAGTGGCTGTATTTAAAGGAGTCGTGCAACTCCTTCACATGCCGCCAATCCACATCCCCACGCTTCTCGGCTTCTTTCAACCAAGCCAACTGTGGGTCTGCTTTGACCATCACATCAATCGTCTGGCTAACCGTGTTCTGATCAATCTGTTTAATGTCGATCTTCAGCCCGTTAACCGCCTTGATCGCCAACTCACCCTGTGCCTTCAACTCACTTTGGCGCAACGTCTCGTCGGTATTCCCCTTGCCCTTCGCGCTGGTCCACGCCAGGTCACTCTTGCTCTTCTCGTGGCTCTCCTGGTGCAGGTCTTTGACCGCCTCGAAGGTCACCGCGCCGCCACTGGTGATGGCCAGGTCCTTACCGCTCTCAAGCTTGGCCCGCTGATACAACTGATCACCGCCACTGACCAGCGACAGATCACCACCAGTCTTGATCTCAGTCCCCACATTCGTGACGTGGGTCACCTCATCACGCTTGGTCTTCTTCGCGCCCCAGCCCCCCTTCTCCTTCATGTCGTAAAGGCTGTAGGTGCTGTTCTGCGCCGCCAACAGACTCAACTTATCCCCGCTATACAGATAAGCCTCATTCCCCGCGCTGATCCTGCTCGCCACAATCGTGGTATCACGCCCCGCCTGGCTGACAAAATCCCCACCCGCCGTCAGCACGCTTGCCACTTGAGTGGTCTGGTCGTCCGAGGTCTTGATGCGTTTTTTGCCGTCCTTTTCCTTGCCCTCGACGTTGTGCATGTCGCTGACCGAGGCGACGTTGAGGTCGCGGCCGGCGGCGATGTTGAGGTCTTTGCCGGCGGTGGCATTGCTGCCAATGATGTTGACGTCTTGCCCGGCCTGCATGTTGAGGTTGCCGCCTGCCGTGACGCTGGCGGCGAGGTTTTTGACGTCGGTGGTGATGGTGGATTTCTCGCCGCCGTCGCGGGTCTCGTGTTTGACGCTGGTGTCGCTGGCGGCGATGAGGTTGAGGTCGCGGCCGGCGGTGAGGTTGGCGTCGTTGCCAGCGGTGAGAGCGCCTCGGTTGGTGAGGTCGCGCCCGGCGTCGATGGCGAGATTTTCGCGGGCGACGATGGTGCCGGCGCTGGTGTCGGTGAGGGTGCGCATACCGGCGCCGTCACGCACCTGGATGGCGGTGGTTTCGTTGGTGATATCGCCTTTGAGCGCCGTGAGGCTGACTTGCTTGCCGCGGATTTCGCCGGCCATGGCGTTGCGGATGCTGTCTTGGGCCAGCAGGTTGAGGTTGTTGCCGGCTTCGACCAGGCCGCCGGTGTAGATACTGCCGCTGCTGATGACGGAGAGGTTGTTGCTGGCGCGCAGGGTGCCGACGTTGATCAGGTCGCCGCCGGTGACCAGGTTGAGGTCGCGGCCCTGGATGAGGCTGTTGCCGCGCACGTTGCGCGAGTCGGCCTGGGCCAGGTACAGCACCGGCACGAGCACGGTCTGGCCGTCGATGACGCGGTTTTCCATCCACACGATGTCGTGGGTCAGGGCGCCGACTTGCTGGTCGGTGAGGGCCACGCCCAGGCTCAGGCGCAGGGCGTCTTTGCTGGCGAGGCCGTTGTCCATCAGGTAGCGGAACTGGTCGGCGTCGCTGTAGAGGCCGCCGGCGAGGAAGCGCTGGCCGGTTTGCGCGAGGACGGCGTCGCGGATCAAGCGGGTTTCGTACTGGCCGTCACCGAGGCGGCGCCAGGCGTTGTCGGCGGTGAAACCGAGTTTGCCGAGCATGTAGTCGGAGCTGAAGAAGCCCGACACCGAGGTGAACTCGGGGTTGGTTTCGATCAGGTAGTGGCTGGTGGGGTCGGCGTTTTTGACGAACAGGCCGTATTCGCCCTTGGGCAGTTGGAAGGTGGGCGAGGTGGTGGGGTCGACCGGGGCGAAGGCGGTGCCGGTGTAGTCCACAGGCACGAAGCCGCCACCAGGGGCCACGCCTACCACGGGCAATACGCTGCCGGGCGCCTGGGCGCTCGGGTCGTTGGCGTGTTTGCTCAGGTTGATGTTGATGCCGCCGACGGGGATGCCGGTCTGGTCGCCGCCGAGGGTGCCGGTCAACTGGGCCAGGGTGTTGTTGTGCAGCGTGCCGTTTTGCAGGGTGCGGGCGACGTTGAGGTTGACCGTGCCGCCCGCTTGCAGGGTGGCGTCGTAGCCAGGGCCGCTGTTGTTGGTCCAGGTGGTGACGTCACTTGCGTAGGCGAACGGCAGGCTGTTGGGTGAGCGGCTTTTGAGTTCTTCGAAGCGCGCCTTGTCGAAATTCCCGGCCGCCGTGGCCGCATTGAACGCGGGCACATCAACATATTGCATGCGTTCAAACAAATCGTCGGAGACGTGACCTGGCGTGCCGATGACAAGCTTGCGCTGGCCCGTGCGCGTGGCGGCGCCCTGGTTGAGCAGGTCACCGGCAGTGATGCTCAGGTCGCCATTGGCGGCCATCAGGCTGTAGCGGTTCTGCACGTTGTCGCCTTGCAGCAGCATGTTTTTGCCCGCCACCAGGCGCGCCGCTACCGAGTCCTTGGTCGCCGCCTCGAGGTACGTTTCGTAGATGGTGATCTCGCCACGTTCCCAGTTGTCGCTCTCGCCGCAGTGCTGGCCACAGATCCAACTCAAGCTGCCGGTGGTCAGCGTTTGCCCGAGTTCGAATTCATCTTTGGCGTTTTCGATAAAGCCCGCATTGATGCCGATCGAGCCTTCGCTTTCCACGGTGCCGGAGCGGTTGCTGAACAGCACGGCACGCCCGCCATCGCGGGCGGCGAAGCTCAGGTTGCCTTTGCTGTAGACATCGCCATAGCTGTTGCTGAAGCCATTACTGCGCAAGGTCATGTCGCCGCCGCTGAACAGCAGCGTGTTGGCGGCATTGGTGATGCCGTTGACTGCGGTGAGGTTCACTGCGCCCTGGGCACCGAGAGTGCCACGGTTGTTGATTTGCGCGGCGGCGATGTCCAGTTGCTGGCGGGCGGTGAGGAAGCCGAGGTTGTCCAGGGTGCCGCCCAGGGTCAGGCGCGCATTGGTGGCTGCCAGGCGGCCGCCGTTCTGGCTGAGGTTGTTGGCGGCGACGGTGAGTGTTTGCAGGGCCGAGACGCGGCCGCTATTGCTCATATCGCCGGTGGTAATGCTGATGTCACCGTCGCTGAGCAGTTCGCCGCCGTTGTCCAGGCTGGCCACGTTGAGGATCAAGCCCTTGGCGCTGGCCATGCGGTCGCCCGCCTTGAGGGCCAGCCCTTGGTCGCTCTTGTAGGTGAGCACGTCGTTGAGTTGCACGCGGCCCAGGCCATCGACTTTACCGAATGCCCAGTCGGCGCTGCCCATGCCCTGGATATTGCCCTGACTGCCTGCGAGGCTGGCGGTGTTGAGGTGGAACAGGCCGGTGCCGGCGTGTTGCAGCATGCCGCTCTGGTTGTTGAGGCTGGCGGCGTCAAGGCTGAAGGCCTGGCTGCCGAATTCGAGGGTGCCGTTCTGGTTGTTCAGCGCGCCGCTGAGGTTGAGCTTGCTGCTGGCGCCGCTCAGGGCACGCAGTTGCCCGCTGGCGCTGTTATCCAGGTTGCCGCCGGTGAGGGTCAGGCCCTGGTTGGCTTCGATCAGGCCGCCCTGGTTGGTGAGGGTGTCGCGTGAGGTCAGGTTGAGCTGGTTGCCGCTGATCTGGCCGCCCGCGCTGTTGTCGAGGCTGGCGCCGCTGACGGTCACTTGTTCTTTGCCGAACAGTTTGCCGCCACGGTTGGCCATGGCTTCTACGGTCAGTTGCAGGTTGCCGACCAGGCTTGCCATCAGGCCGCCGCTGGCGTTGTCGACGCTGTTGGCGGTGACGGTCAGGCTGTCGCCCTGCACGGTACCGCCCTGGTTATCCAGGCGGGTGGTGTTCAGTTCGGTGAGCGCGCCGCCGCTGAGGATCAGGCCCTTGCGGTTGCTCACATCCTGGCCGCTGTAGCTCAGGCCTTCGGCGCCGGCCAGCAGTTGGCCGTTGTCGTTGTTCAGGTGCTGGGCGGCGATGTCCAGGCGCTTGCCGCGCAGGGTGCCGCCGTCGTTGTTGAGGGTGGTGAGCTGCTTGACCAGCACGCTGCGTTCGCCCGCGTCGATCTGGCCGCCGACGTTGGTGAGCAGGTCGCTGACCTTGAGCACCACGTCGCCGCCATCGCTGACCAGCGCGCCTTTGTTGCTGTTGGTGAAGGTCTGCGCGGTGACGTCGACGGTCTGGCCCAGCAGGATGCCGGCGCTGTTGTCCAAGCGCTCGCCTTGCAGTTGCAGCAGGCCCTCGCTCTGGATGCGGCCCTGGGCGTTGAGCAACTGGCCCGGGCCTTTGAGCAGCAGGCTTACGCCCTGGGCGCCACCGGCCAGCAGGCCGGCGTTGCGGTTGTCGAGGCCCGAGGCACGCACGTCGAGGTGGTCGCCCAACACGCGCCCGGCGCGGTTGTCGATGTCGCCGCCGGCCACGTCGAGCAGCAGTTGCTTGCCGACGATCGTGCCGCCCTGGTTATCCAGGTTGGCGGCGTGCAGTTCGATATCGCCCTGCCCGGCCTGCAAGCGGCCCTGGGCGTTGTTGAGCTGTTGTGCGGCGGTGAGGGTGAGCTTGCCGGTGTCGGCGCTCAGTACGCCGCCTGCGTTGCTGCTGAGGGTGCCGGCCGTAACGTTCAGATCGGTGCTGGCCTGGGCGAAACCCTGATTGTTGTTGAAGGTGTTGGAAACGGCGAGGTTGAGCGCGCCGCCGTCGGCCTGGATCAGGCCCTTGAGGCTGTTGTCGAGGTTGCTGGCAGTGACGGTCGCGGTTTTGGCCACCAATACACCGTTCTGGTTGTTCAGGTTGCCGGCGTTGACGATCAGGTCGTTGGCGATAACTTGCCCGCCGCTGTTGTTCAATTCGGCACTGGTGAGCGCCAGGCTGCCGCCGGCCATTTCTATACGGCCCTGGCGGTTGTCCAGCGATGCGCTGTTGAGCGTGGCGGCCTGGCCTTCGCCGAAGCGGATCAGGCCGCCGAGGTTGACGATGGCCGGCGAGTTGATCGCCAGGCTCTGCTCACCGAACAGGCGCGCAGTGGCACCCTGGTTAGTGAGTTTGGCGCTGCTGACCTCGACGGCCTTGGCCTGGATGATCGCGCCCTGGTTGGTCAGCGCCTGCGCGGCGGTGATCGCCAGTGCACGGCTGGCCAGCAGGTTGCCGCTGGTGGTGACGGTTTGCGCGTTCACCACCAGATCGCCGGTGGTGTTGCGGCTGTTATCGGCGGCGACGCCGGCTTCGATGATGCCGGGGTTGTTCACGCTGGCCGCGTTGATCTCGATGCGCTGGCCGGCGGCGATGCTCTTGCGGTTGACCAGCGCCTGGGCGCTGGTGACCTGCACGTTGCCGTTGGCGTAGACCTTGTCGGTGAGGTCGACGTTTTGCGCGGTGACTTTGACGTTACCGGTGGTCACCGTTTGCGCCATGCTCAGGCGCCCGTTGGCGTCGAGCTGAATATCGCCACCACTGGCCGCCAGGGTGCCGTCGAGCTTCACGCCCACACCGGCCTCGGTGCCCACCAGTTTGATCGCGCCGGCATACATGCCACCCAGGGCCGAGGAGTCGATTGCCAGCTCGGGCTTGGTGCTGCCGTCATCGGCGCGGGCGGTGGTTTTCAGGCTTTGCGCATCGACGTCGTTGCGCCCGGCGATCACGTTGAGTTCGCGGGCGTTGATTTGTGCGTTGATCTTGGCCGAGCGGGTGATGATGTCGAAACGTTCGACGTTGCTGGCGTTCAAGCCTTCGCCGTCGATGGTCACGGCGCCGCCATCCACTTCATAGCGCTGCAATTGGCCGCTGGCGTCGAGCACCGGTTTGCCGGTGGTGAGGGTGACGTTGGGGGTGTTGATAAAGCCGCAACCGCTGCACGTCACGCCGTACGGGTTGGCGACAATGACCTTGGCCGACTGCCCCGCCACTTCGGTGTAGCCGCGCAACTGGCTGGGGCTGCCGCCGTTGACTTCGTTGAGGATGACGTTCGCCGCGCCGCCCTTGAGGTTGGGGTTACCGACAATGATCCCGCCCAGTTGGGTGTTGACCATGGCGCTGTTGCCGTTGTTGAGGATCACGCCGTTGGGGCCGACGTTGTAGTCCTTGAACTGGTTATGGGACAGGCCCGCGCCATTGGGGGTGGCGATGTTGACCACCGGCACGCCATTGCCCGCCGCGCCCACGGTGGTGCCCGGCGCACTGACCACGATGCCCTCAGCCTGGGCCAGCAGCGGCTGCCAGAACAATGCGTTGGCGAGGATCAACGCCAGCCCGCGCTTGGGCAGGCCGAAGAACGCATCCCGGCGCTTCAGGGCGGCAGAAGGTTGGCGGGCCAGGAAGGCGAATTGGCGAACATCCATTGTCAGGCTCTCATGCAGCGGGGCGTTGAATTACAGGAAAAAATCCATGCGGAAATAGATCGGCGCTTCGCGCTCGGTCACCACACCGGGTCTTTCTAACGAATGGGCAAAGGTCACGCTGGTGCTGACGTGTTTGCCACGGGCGAACAGCTCCAGGGAGTTGCTGGACACCCGGCCATGAACGTTGTCGTTGTAGCGGTCGTTGCGGATCACGCCCTGGTCGTAGCCGACACTGGCGCCGTACTCGGCGAAGGCTGGGCGCATCCAGTCGAGGGTCACCGGGCGCGCCCAGCGCACTTCGTTGCGCCAGTAGCCGCCGCTGTCGCCGGTCAGCAATTGGTCCTTGAAGCCACGCACCGAGGCCGAGCCGCCGAGGCTCATGCGCTGCGGCGAAAACAGCGGGTCTTCGCTACGTTGGCCGGTGGCCAAACTGCTGAAGCTGAACGACTCGCCCCACAGGCTGAAGGGTTGCAGGTAGCTGACGGTGGCGGTGTATTTGCGGTAGCGCGAGTTCGGCTGGCGACGGCCTGCTGGGTCACGCTCGTCTTGGGCCTGGGCGTCGAGCAGGCCGATGCCGCTTTGCATGCCCAGGTCCAGGTTGACGAAGGCACTGCCGATGCGCCGACCGTGGTTGACGCCCAGTTGCAGTTCGCTGAGGCGGTTGCTGCTGGGCGCGGTGCGCACGTCGAGGATGTAGTTGTTGGTGCGCAGGTGCGCCAGGCCGACGTTGACCGAGGTCTTGCTGACGTCGTCGCGATGGATCACCCGCTCGGCGCGCAGTTGGTGGTTCTGGTTGTCGCCGTCCTGCTTGTATTTGAAGCCGTCGGTGACGCCGTAGGTGCGGTAGTCGCTTTCGCTGTAGGTGTAGCTGAAGTTCCACCAGCCCCAGGGCACGTTGTAGTAGAGCATGGTGTTTTTCGAGGTTTTCTGGTGGTCGCTGATGGCGTCGTGGCCGCCGCGCAGCATCAGTTGGTCACCCAGGCCGAGTGGGCTGTCCCACTCAAGGCCAGCGCCCCATTGCTGTTCGCCAGTGCTTTTCTGCCCGTCGTTGTTGCGCGACAGGCTGGCGCGCCAGGGCTTTTGCGCGGTGTTCTTGACCACCACGTCGCTGCCGCCGATTTGCTTGCCGGGGGTGAGTTCCATCTGCGCTTGTTTGGACGGCAGGCGGTTGAGCTGGTCCACCAGTTGCTCGATTTCGCGCAGGTTCAGCGCTTCGCCGACTTTGCCGGGAAAGGCCATGGCCAGTTCGCGGTCGGTCACCGTGCCGCCTTCGGCGCTGCGCAGGGCTTCGAGCTTGCCTTCCACCACCAGCACTTGCAGATGGCCGGTGGAGAGGTCTTGCTGCGGCAGGTAGGCACGGCTGGTGACGCGACCTTTGCCCAAGTAGTAGTCGGTGATGACCTTGAGCAACTCGTTAAGCTGGGACACGCCCAGACACTGGCCGATGTAGGGCTTGAGCAAGCGCTCGCGGTCGGGCGCCGGCAGGCTGTCGGCGCCTTTGAGTTCGATGGTTTTGATCGGGAAGCAACGGGTGTCAGCCGGGGTTGCCGGGGCTTGGGGCTTGTCCGCTTTACCGGGCAGGTCCTGAAGCTCCTGGAGGCGCCGCTGCTGCTCTTCGAGCAGGCGGTTCTGCCGGTCGCGGATCAAGTCCTGATCGCCAGGCGTGGGGGCGGCGGATGCACTGTTCAGGCCCATGCAACTGAGCAGGAAGGTGCAGAGCAATAACCGGGTCCATGGCAATAACGAAGACATGTTCGATCCATCGAAAATCAAGGGCCGCGAAACTAACATCGAACTTCCAGCTCGCCTAGAAACGGCGAAGTGGGGCCGCTCGACTGATTAGTTTTCTAACCTGTTGATTATTAATAATAATTTTTCACCAAAAGAGTTTAATTCGGGCACTTGCGGTGATTATTCCGACAAGCGGCAACTGTTTTGATGGCGATTCGACGAATGACTTTCTGACTGCCATTACTTAGCCATCAGGTGTTCGTCGAGTTAGGTTAGTACCGGAGAAGGGGGAAAAGTTCGCGGGGGTTTTGTGAATTGGATCCCATTTATCGGAATTCCAACAAGAGGAGTGAACCACTGCAACCCATGGGTGGAAATACTACCTGTGGGAGCGGGCTTGCCCGCGAAGGCGGTGTGTCAGTCACTGCAACTGTTACTGCACTATCGCTTTCGCAGGCAAGCCAGCTCCCACATTGGGTCTTCATTGCTTTGGGCATTGCGTTCGCTTAGGTCTAGCCAATGCCCTTGTCTTTGTCGGGTACCAGGGTCAGGCCGGGGCGTTCGACGTCGCGGGAGACATGGGATTTCACTTCTTCGACGCCGCCTTCTTCGTCGTTGTGGATCACCAGCACGCCGGGGCGGCGCAGTTGTTCGAGGTCGCCATCGCCCAAGTTGAAACTTTCACTCAGGTGCTGGTCGCTCAGCGCATTGGCCTCGGCGCGGCGCTGGGCGAATTTGCGCCCGCGATGCTGCTGATAACGTGCCCAACTGATCAGGATCACCGCATTGAACAGCGCGATCCACAGGTAAACCTGCAAGGTGTTGAGCGCAGCAAAGATAGGCGCCTCGATGCGCGGGCCGCCATGGGTTTCAAGCATGGCGCTGATGCCTCGCGCCAGCAACCAGATCAACCCACCCCAGGCCAGCAGGGTCAGCAGCACATCGACGATCCACATCAGTGTGTTTTGGCGAGTTCTGACCAGTTTCATGATCACGCCTCCTCTTGTGCAGGTTTGATACCGCGGTCCGGGCTGACCCAGCGTGCGCGTTTCTGATGCTGGTTGAACAACACCTTGGGAAAGCTGACCAGCGTGGTGAGCAGGCTGACCAGCCAGAACACCATCGGGTACCACACGGTCCAGAACAGGGTTTTCCACAGGTCTTTTTCGTAGCGCCGGTCGATCAGGATGCTCACCGCAAACTGCAGCAGGCACACCATCGCCAGCACCAGCCCGGTGAACGCGGGCGGCACCAAAGAGCTCACGGTGATCGCCGCCGGTAGCGTGACGAATTTACCCACGGCCCAGAAGACCACCGACAGCAGGAAGGTGAAGGCCCAGCCGGTGGACAGGCAGTACTCGAACAGCAGCGGCCACAGGTAGCGGTGGCGCCATTGCCAAATGCCACGGATGTTCTTGAACAGCACTTCGGCGCCGCCCTGGGCCCAACGCAGGCGTTGTTTCCACAGGCCACCGACGGTTTCGGGCATGAGGATCCAGCACAGCGCGCGCGGCTCGTAGAAGATCGCCCAGTGATCGAGTTGCAGCTTCCAACTGACATCGATGTCCTCGGTGATCATGTCGGTGCTCCAGTAGTCGATGCGGTCCAGGGCCTTCTTGCGAAACGCCACCACCACACCGGAGACCGTGAAGATCCGACCGAATACCCGCTGGGTACGCTTGATCAAACCGATGATCGAGGAGAACTCGCCGACCTGCACTCGGCCGATCAGGGTCGAGCGGGTACGAATGCGCGGGTTGCCGGTGACGGCGCCCAGGCGTGGGTTGTCGAGCATCGGCGCCACCATATAGGCCGCCGCATTTTTATCCAGCAAGGCATCGCCGTCGATGCACACCAGGTATTCGCTGCGGGCGGCCACGGCGCCCATGCGCAGGGCCACGGCTTTGCCCTGGTTCTGCGCCAGGTGCAGCACGCGCAGGCGCGGGTGTTGCAACGCAAGGGCATCGAGTACTGCGGCGGTGTTGTCGCTGGAGCCATCGTTGACCGCGATCACTTCGATGTTCGGGTACACCTGGCCGAGGGCCGCATCAATGGTGTCGGCGACGTTATCGCCCTCGTTGTAGCAAGGGATGATGATCGAGATCAGCGGCTCGCCGGCCAGGGTCGGCGCCGGCGTGTCTTCTTCCCACGGCCAGTGGCGTTCCCAGTGCAGCCAGAAATACAGGCCACCGGCGATCCACAGCGCCGACATGAACAGCGGGTAGAAGAACACGAAGTCCATCAGGAACTGCCCGGTCACCAGGAATATCAGGCCCAGGGGCAAGCCCAGTACCAGTGCCAACACGAATAGAGCCAGGATTCTGTCAACCATGATCAAGGGTTCCATTGGTTGGAGAGGGCCGGACGGATGGTCTTCAAGTCCGGGGAGTTTTCCAGGAAGTTGTCCGGGTAGTAGCCGAAACTGGTGACGCCCTGGCGTTTGAGTACACCCATCCACTCTGCCAATTGCTCAGCGCTGATATCCGGTGCGGCTTGGGTGCGCCAGTCTTTGGCTTGCAATTCGAAGATGGTTTTTTGCATCGCGCCGGGGCGCGTCTTGACCGTGGCGATGAGTTTTTCCAGCCAGGCGTTGGAGGTTTTCACTTCCTGGCCTTCCATCAACGGCATGGCCATCGGCGCGGTCCAGTCGTAGGCCTGGAGGAAATCATCGAGGTTCTGCGCGAACCAGGTTTCGCTGCCAGGGTTGAGCATCGGCTCGGCGAAGATATTGCGCGCCGTCAGCACCTGCGGGCCACGGATGGCGCGGACCTTGGCGGTGAGTTCATGGGTGAAGTCGATCAGGTAACGGCTTTTGAAACGGGTCCAGCGCTGCATCACGGCAGGGTCGGCACGCAGGGCCGCGATGCTGTCCGGCAAACCTTGGGCCGCGTAGGCCTTGAGCGCTGCGGGGCTGGCGTCTTCGAAGTCGTTGAACACCGCATCATCGTGGTAGAGGATGCCGTCAATCGGCCCTACACGCGCCAGGTCTTGGTAGATCTCACCGATGACCTGCCGCACCTTGGGATCAAATGGCGACAGGCGTTTGTATTGATCCGGGTCGGGGCCGACCTGGCCGGTTTTCGGGTCCCAGCGGGTGACACGCGGCAGCTTGGGGTCGAGGGCAAAACTCAGCACCGGCATCCACGCGTACACACTGGCATGGGCGCGGGTGTGCAATTGCCAGGCAACCCGGTTGAACAGGTCAGCACGCATCGGCAGATGGCGGTTGGGGAAGTACAGCGAATGCACCAGGCCGTCGCCCTTGGGGTCGGCAAAGGCTTGCAGGAAGACGGTGCCGGCGCCCATGTCCACCACGCGCTGAACCAGCACGTCGAGGTTGCGCGCCTGTTGGGCCGGGTCGGGGTCGTACACGTTGTCCAGGTCTACGTGCAGCACGCGCATCGGCGCTTTGGTCTGCACGGCCACCATGCTGTTGGCAAAGTGTTCACCGTCCGGGTCGGAGGCCACCAGAAAGCGCGGGCTGTTCATCAGGTTGCCGAGGTCGTCGAGCCCGTCTTCCAGGGTCAGCGCCATCTCGTAGCCGTGCTCGCCGACTACCGCCAACGAGGTGCCATCGGCCGCCCCATACGGCCACACCCACACACGCGGCGCCTTGCCGGTGACGGTACGGATTTTGTTCGAAATCGCGGCGACGTCAGCCCGCATACGCGCCTGGAACTGCGCTTCGCTTTCGTAGCCGTTGGTCTTGGGATCAAAACTTCGCGTGGTGGCGGCCGGTTCCAGGTTGCCCTGGGGGTTGGCCAGGATGCCCTTGTGATTGGCGTCGGTGTGAGCGGCGATTTCCACCAGGCCAGACTGGGACACTTCACGAATCTGCTGCCACGTCAGGAATTCCCCGCGTGGCCGTGGTGTACCGGCAAAATCCACCGGTTGGTTCAACGGCGTGTCGATCCAGGAGCCCACCGGGGCCAACAGAGCCGGCCAGTGATAAGCACGCAGAATCGGCATCACGCGGGTGTAGAAGCTGGAATAACCGTCATCGAAGCTGAGCATCACCGCCTTGGGTGGCAATGCCGGGCCGCCGCGCCGGGCCGCCAGGATCTGATCGACGCTGACCGCCTGGTAGCCATTCTCCCGCAGCCACGCCAGCTGCTCGATCAAACGCTCGGTGCGCACCGCCACCACGGCTTGATCGGGGTCGCGATCCTCTACGTCGTGATAGGCAATGCCCAGGAAGTGGTTCTTCGGCCACGGCGCTTCGTTGGGCGCTATCGGCCGTTCGGCGGGTGGAGTGTAGGGCGCGGGTTGTTGGGCGCAGGCGGCGGCCAGCATTACACCCAGGACCAACAAGCAACGGCTGAGGACGGTCATGGTCAGGCTCTTTTAGAAACGGTAAGTGAGGTCGACGAGCAGGCGCAGATCGCGTTCGCGATCACCGTCATAAGGTCGGCTGATCAGGCTGAGGTTGGCGCCCATTTCCAGTACGTCGTTCCAGCGATAGCGTTGGCCGTAGCCAATCAGGCCGATACCGCCGGTGGAGTAGTCACGCTGGCTGTAGGTACCCGCGCCGATTTGGAACTGCTGACTCCACTGGGTTTCGTAGCGGTGATAGAGCACGTGATTGACGTTGATCATGGGCAACACCGTGAAGTCCGACTTCGGGTTGAAGTACACGGTGTCTTCCTTGCTGTTGCGGCTGGCGCCCACTTCCAGGCCCAGGTCCACTTGCACATGGGGCGAGCTGTATAGGCCTTCGCGGCCGGTGAGCAAGGCTTCGAAGCGATCGTTGCCGTCGCTGAAATGGGACGGGCTGAGGGTCAGTTTCCACTCGCGGCTTTCGTTGGCGCGCCAGCGGATAAAACCGCTGCCGCCGTTGGCTGTGACGCCGTCATTCAGGGCCCGCAACGGCGTGGTGCTGAGCAAATAGCCGAGGCTGCCGCCGTATTGCCAGTGGTCGTTGATGTCGCGGGCAATCGACACGCTGGCGCCTTGCTTGGAACCGTCGCCATAGGAATGGTTGGACACTTCGGCTTCGATGGTCATGTCACGGGTGCGACGCTCCACGCCCACGCGCTGCCAGCGATGTTGGCCAGTGCCTTCCTGGAAGTCGGCGGTGGCATAGCCGGCACCAGCGAACAGGCGCCAGTCTTCGTCGATGGGCGGCGTGTAGATCACGCTTTCAATGCCCCAGTCTCGGCTGCCGGAGACGGCACCGGCGTCGTTGTTATTGCCGCCACCGTAGCTTTTGCCGGTGTAGGCTTCGACACGCAGCTCGGCCATGTCGTGCACATCGCGCAGGCGGCTCAGGCGCTGCACCTGACGGTTGTCCGGGTTGCGGGCGAGCACGTCGTCGGTGAGCGCGTCCATCTGCCGCCATTCTTGCAAGTCCATGGCGGTATAGGCTTGGGAGACTTCCAGGCCGATGTCGCGGGGGGCCTGGGTTTCGGTTTCCTTGAGCGTGCCTTCGGCGCGGCGCGGCCAGTCGCGGGCGCGGTACATGTCGGCCTGGGCCAGGCGCAGACCCACGTTGCCCGGTGCCTTGGCCACCAGGGCTTCCAGGCTGGCCTCGCTACCGGGCAGGTCACCGCCATAGGTACCGGCCTGGGCGGATAATTGTTGGGCGTCCATCCAGTTGTCATTGGGGTTACCAATGGGCAAGCCCTTGAGCTCAACGCGGGGGTTTTGCTCCTTGGCCAGGTTGTTGGCGACCTGGCGGGCCTCTTCGACCTTGTCGCTTTCCAACAAGGCGTAGAACAGCGCCGTGCTGTCATCGACCCGATAGCTGGCGTCGGTGTCAGGGGCGGTGAGTACCTGGCGGTACAACGGCTCGGCCTTTTCCGGCTGGCGCTGTTCCAGGTAAGAGCCAGCGACCCAACGCAACGCGTAGGTGGGCAGTTGCACGCCTTCGCTGGTGAGGGTTTGGTAATCGCGGATCACCTCGGCATGCCGTGCTCGCGCCTTGAGCGCACCCAGGCGGTCGATACGCCAGCGGATGACATCGTCCTTGGCTGTGGCGTCGGGAGCCCAGCGGCTGATCAGTTTGTCGTAGTCCTGCAGGGCACGGTCTGCGATGACGTAGCGTTCTTTTTCTGTACGCGTGGCGAACTCGGCCATGCGCACACGCTCGGCGGCAAGGTCGCCTTCGAGGCGGCGCTGGGTGACGGCGTCCACCAACCCCGGGCGCTTGGCCGAGAGGCGCAGTGCCGGCTCCGGCAGCCGCGCCTTTTGCAGGGCAACGATGTATTCACGGGCCACTTCGGGCTTGTCACCGGCGCGGATAAAGGCTTGGTCGAATTCGAATAGCGCGTCGTAGTTCAAACCGGCACGTGTCAGCGCATACCCCAGGGCCATGCGGCGGTTGGGGTCATTGGGTTGGGCCGCCACCAGCGTGCGCAGGCGTTGCACCGCCTCGTTGGCTTTGCCGCCATCGGCCTGGGTGAGGGCCTGGCCCAGTTGCAGGTCGACGTTATGGGGCTCACGCAGCAACGCCTGGCGATAGACCGCTTCGGCCTGAGCCCACTGCTTTTGATTGCGATAAGTGCGCGCCACCGTGGCGAGTGCCTGGGTGGTGAGGTTGCGATGCTTGCCTTGCGCCTCGTACACCTTGAGCACTTCGGCGTCTTGCCCGGCCCAGCTGGCGATCACCAGGTGGTCGCTGACCTGGCCTGGGGTCTGGCGTTCGGCGGAGAGTTGGCGCAGTTGGGTCAGCGCCGGCGTGAAGTGGCCGTTGCGGGCCTGGATGATCAGGGCGTCGTAGGCTGGGTCGGCAAACGCAAGGCCTGGAACCAGCAACTGGCTGCACAGGGCGGCCCCGATAAGCAGACGCAACCGGCCGGAGGCACTGTAGGGGTGGTTTCGCAGCATATCGTGAGCTTCCTTACACACGGAAAGCCTTAACGATAGGTGATCCTGAGCGAAACGCATCAGGGTGTCGGCGTCTCGGGACCCGACCTAGCTTTCCTGTAGGAACTATCTCTTAGCGAAGTAGGGGGAAGTGCAATTCAGAACAATTGTTCAGAATTGTGCGAGCGCGATTTTTTGCCCTCACACAAAACGAATGTGGGAGCCGGGTTTGTGTGGGAGCCGGGCTTGCCCGCGATGCAGGCACCGCGGTCGTTCAGCCAGACCGGGGCGATGCTATCGCAGGCAAGCCAGCTCCCATACAAGCCAGCTCCCACATTTTTTACTGCATTTTCAGCGCTTACTGGGCGCCGCTGACCGCACCGGCCTTGGACATCACAAAGCTGAGGAACTGCTCAACGGTCATTTTCTGGCCGTTGAAAGTCACTTCGTTATTGGCGTAGTGCAGCTTGGAAACCACATCGGTGCCCACCAGGGTTGCCATTTGGGTGCCGACGGCCATGCCGCTGACCATCTCGGCCGCCATCTGCGATTGCTGCTCGATGGCTTTGGGGTCAGTCACGCCGCCGACCTGGGCTTGCAGGGCGGCCACGTCGCTGATCATCGGCTTGGACAGGGTCAGGTTGGCATCGAGCAGCGCAATCATCTGCTTGCCCAGCTCAACCGGCGGCAGCTCCATAGACGTTGGCTTGGCCAGGTCGACCACCAGGTTGAACTTGCTTTCGCCGTGGGTGGTTTTCAGCGACAGGTTTTCCACCGCCAGTTGCGGCTTGGCAGCCAATACCTGGTTGACGTTGGCTTCGGCCAGGGCCTGCTCGGCTTCGGTCAATTGCAGTTCCGGTACCGGTTGGCCGGCAGCGGCAGCGGCTTGCACCGGTTGCATTTTGTCCTGGTAGAGCTTGGTCAGCACCAGCATCGCCGGGATGTCGACGTTCTTCATGCTCACAGCCATGGCCGCCGAGCCGACCGGCTTGCCCTGGTAACCGATCTCGTCGATTTTGTAGTCGACGCGACCGGCCAGGTTGTTGTCCTTGGCTTGGGTGGAATCTTTCTGCTCGAAGCCCTTGAGGGTCAGCACGGCTTTCTGCGGGCCGAAGGTGACCTTGGTGTCGGTCAGTTCCACGGTGTTCTGGCCGGTGTAGAAGCCAAAGGTGGACTTTTCCAGGTTGCTGGCGACGGTCAGGCCAGCCAGTTCCGCTTCGAACGGTGCGCCATTGGCATCGATCGCCGCGACCTTGAGGCTGTTCATGAACCCATCAGCCTTGACCTTCTGGCCTTCGGCGCTGCTGTCGAATTCCAGGTTGGCGCCGGAGAAGCTCACCGAGGAGGTGTCATCCTTGAATTCCAGCGGCAGCAACTCGATGTTGCCGCTGACCGAACGGCTGTAGCCGATATTCGCCACGCCTTTGAGCGGCGACACGTCTTTGCTGGCGGCGAACCATTTTTCGGTGGTGGGGTTCTTTTCCAGTTCGTAGTGACTGGTGGCCATGACCGGCAACCACTTGAGGGTCACCAGGCGCGAGAACGGCAGCGGGCCGTGTTCGATATGGTCGACGAACAGCAATTCGGGGTTCGGGTTGTCTTCGCCGAACACGCTGCCTTGGCCCTTGAGGCGATAGTGCGCGGTGCTGCTGAACACGCCACGGTCCAGGGACACCAGCTCCAGGGTCACGCTACCATCGACGCCGGCCATGGAGGTCTGCAGTTCTTTATTGGCGCTCTGGATAGCGGTTTGCAGGACCGGCTCCAGTTGTTTACCGGTGTACCAGGCACCGCCCGCACTGACGGCGCCGACGGCGACAACAAAACCCAAGAAAACAACGGCTGGCTTATTCATGAAGTGACCTGATCAAATCCTGTGAGAAGTGGGCTGTCTTCCTTGAACCCCTGAGGGGATTGGCTCAAGCCCGCCGAAAACGGGGGAAGATTAGCACTGGCGGGCGTAAACGGCCCAGCCTTTCAGAGGGATCAGTTCAGCAGGAGTTCAGGAGTACTCTTGTTCGACTTCATCCAGTTGGTGATCAAAACTCTTCAAGCGCGCGGTCCAGGTGTACACCAACACCTCGAACTCGCGGTGTATCACGGCGTTGCCGGGGGTGTCGGCCTTGGGGTCGCAAAAATCCAGCTGGTAGCGCTCGCGGGCCATTTGCGTGGCCACGTCGGACAATTCCCGCGCGTTATCCAGCCAATGCCTACCGTCGGCAACCTGTCGGTCCAGCAGCACGCATTGTTTTTTCAGGACTTCGAGGCTTTTTTCCAGCGGCGTGCCGGTGAGGTCGCCCATGACTTCCTGGAACGTGCGCCCCGGCTGCCAGTAACTGCCCCAGAAATAGCGGTCGAACACGGTTTCGACGCGGCGCAGGGCGACCTTGGTGTCCCAGATCGCCACGCGGGTCTTGCCCTGCTCGAGGAGTTTTTTCTTCACCCGCTGGTTTTGATACGACGCCCAGGCCACCACGCCGATGGACAAAGTGCCGATCACCAGGCAGGCGCTGTCGAGGAACACCATCGCCTTGTCGAGTTGATGGGCGAGCATGACGCCGTAAAAATACGCGGCCGATAACAAAACCAGTGCGAAGAGCACGCACCAGAAAGCGGGAGCATAAGGGTTTTTCATTCTTGGAATCCCCATGAGCAAACGCGAGCTTTGTCGGGTGAGGCGCCAGCGGGCCTCACCCAAGAAAGCATAGCAATCACCTCACGGTTTGCCGGGTTTTTGCCCTTGCGTTCGTCCGCTTTCCCAACCGCCGCCCAGGGCCAGGAACAGGTCGATCTGGCTCATGGCAACCTGGGTGTTGGCCGCCGCCAATTGCGCACGCATATCGGTGTAGGTGCGCGTGGCTTGCAGGTCGGCCAGGAAGGATTCGCGGCCGGCCTGGAAGAAGCGGTGGGTCTGGCCCGCCGCTTCTCGGGCCGACTGTTCGGCGTCGGCCAGGGCGTCGCGGCGTTGCAACACGGCGGTGTATTGGGCCAGGCCGGTCTGGGTTTCGCGGATGGCGTTGAGCACCACGCCGTCGAAGTGGGCCAGGGCTCCCTGGGTCGCGGCTTCGGCTTCATGCACGCGGGCGCGGGCGCCGTTGGTCGGTACAGTCCAGCTGATCATTGGGCCAAAGCCCCAGCGATTAGTGGCAGGCGTGCCGAGGTTTTCCAGCAGGCCCACGGTGCCTACCGTGGCGCCGATGCTGATGTCCGGGTACAACGCGCCGGTCGCCACGCCGATGCGTGCGGTGGCGGCGGCCAGCTGGCGTTCGGCCTGGCGCACATCCGGGCGGCGCTTGAGCAGCGTGGCGCCATCGCCTACCGGCAGCAGTTGAGCGATATGCGGCAGCTCAGCGCAGGTGCCCGTGCCGGCTGGCAGTTGGTCGACCGGTTTGGCCAGCAACATCGACAGCCGAAACAGCGCGGCCTGACGCGAGGCTTCATAGCGCGGTATGTCGGCGCGCAGGGATTTGTATTGGGTTTGCGAGCGAGTCACCTGGGTTTCGTCGCCGCGCCCGGCATCCCGCAGGCGCTGGGTCAGTTTGGTGCTCTGGGCTTGCAGGTCGAGGGACTCGTTGGCAATCGCCAGCTCTTCGTTGGCCGCGCACACCTGGGTATAGGAGCGCACCACATCGGCCACCAGGGTGATGCGGGCGATATCCGCCGCAGCCTGGGTGGCGTCGGCGCTGGCCTGGGCGCTCTCGATGCCACGCTGCAAGGTGCCGAACAGGTCGAATTGATAGGACGTGGTAATCCCGACGCTACCGATATTGCCCACCGGGACTTTGTCCGGCAGCAAGAAGGCCTCTCCAGACTCCTGCAAACGCTGGGCCTCGGCCTTGACGCCGGCACTCCAGCCGCCAGCGGATTCGGCCTGCTGCACCTGATAACGCGAGCGCTGCAGATTGGCGGCGGCCACGCGCAGGTCGGTGTTGGAGGCCATGGCCTGGCGCACCAGTTCGTCCAGGCGCGGGTCTTTGTACAGCTTCCACCAATCCGCTGGCACTGGCGCCGAGACTACATTTTTGCCTTCGCCCATGATCGGCCCTTGGAGGTCGCCACGGTTGACCGCAGCCTGCTCCGGCAGTTTGTAATCCGGGCCTACTACTTGGCAGGCCGACAGCAACAACCCCAGGGAAGCGGTTGCCAGAAGCCGCTTCATGGTTTGCCCCCGTCTTTAACTTTGTCGTCAATGATCGACACCGTCGCCGTGCGCCCGGCGATCATGCGAAAGTCCGCCGGCACGTCATCGAAGGCAATGCGCACGGGGATCCGCTGGGCCAGGCGCACCCAACTGAACGCCGGGTTAACGTTGGGCAACAGATTGGAGCCGCTGCTGCGGTCGCGGTCTTCGATACCGGCGACGATACTCTGCACGTGGCCATGCAGGCGCGCGTTGTCGCCGATCACACGGATATCCACACCCATGCCTACGTGAATGCCGTCGAGCTTGGTCTCTTCGAAATAGCCGTCGATGTGGAAGGAATTGCTGTCCACCACCGATAGCACCGGGCGCCCGGCGGTGACGAACTCCTGGGTACGCGGTGCGCGGTCGTTGACGTAGCCGTCCACAGGGCTGCGGATCACCGAGCGGTCGAGGTTGAGTTGGGCGGAGTCCACTGTCACTTGGGCTTCGGCCAGGGCCGATTGGGCGCGGGCGACGCGGGACTGGCTCTCTTCCAGTTGCTCGCTGGGCACCAGGTTACCAAGGCCACGGTTACGCTTGTACTCGCGCTGGGCCTGGGCCAGGGTTTCCTGGCGGTCGGCCACGGCGGCCTGGGCTTGGCGCAGGGCCAGCTTGAAGCGGTCCTGGTCGACGGCGAAGAGCACCTGGCCCTTGGTCACCAACTGGTTGTCGCGCACGTCCACGCGCTGGATCAGCCCGGACACGTCCGGGGCGATCTGCACGATGTCGGCACGGATGTGGCCGTCACGGGTCCAGGGCGCAAACATGTAGTACATGACCATGCGCCACACAACGACGACCGCGAAACTCACGATCAACAACGTCAGGACGACACGGCCGATAGTCAAAAAAGGTTTTTTCATGTCATCAAATATCGACTGAGTGAGTCCACCGCGCCCAGCAACAGCGCGTAGAGCCCCACATTGAACAATGCCCGGTGCCAGACCAGGCGATAGAAGTGCATGCGCGTCAACAGCCCGTGCACCACCAGAAACAACACATAAGTAATGCCCATCAGCACCAGCAGCGTGGGCAGGAATACCCCGCTGATATCCAGGTCACCGATCATAAAGGCGCTCCATCAGGTAACGGCGCTTGCATCTCTGTACCGCCAATGAACTCCACACCGGGCAACAGCGCCAGGCGCAGGCCGGCCAAGGCGTGCAGCAGGTGCAGGCGGGTGTCGTCTTCGTCTTGCAGGCCCTGGCCGTTGAGGGCGCGACGCGTGCGGTCCAGGGTCATCAGCAGACCGCTGGGCGCGGGCAAGCGTTCACCCGCCTTCAGGCAGGCCTTGAAGTAACCGCCCACGCCTTCCACCACCTGGTTGAGCAACACCCGTGGCACACCGAGGATGCGCGGCGAGTAGGCCAGCAGATCGAGCAGGTTCAAAGCCACGCGCAAGTCGCGCAGGGCGATGCCAGTGTCCTGGCCGGTGAGCGCCAGGCGCGGCAGGTGTTGCATCAGGCGGTCGAGCATTTGTACCGCCATGTGCCGGTGCTCGGCCAGGGTGGCGGGCTCGGTGAGGCTGACGATGTCGCGCCAGCTGAAACGGGTGAGGCGCTTGGCCGCCAGTTCGGCGCCGAAGGGTCGGGCGATCAAGGTCCAAACGAACGCGAACAGCAGACCCACGGGCCCGGCCAGGTTGACGTTGGCGAAGTTGAGAAAGTCCGCGTCATAAGCGCCCTGGATGCTGATGAACGATGAGGTGTTCACCAGCGTCAGCAACATGCCCAGGTAAAACCGTGGCTGCACCGTGAGGGTACCGATGCAAATAAACGGCACGGCGAAGGCCAGCACCAGCATGGGGAAATCATGCAGGTTGGGCAGCACCAGAAACAGATACAGGCTGGCGAACAGCACCGACATGGCGGTCCAGAAAAAGAACCGATAGATCTGCGGTGCAGGGTCGTCCATCGAGGCGAAAAAGCTGCACGCCACAGCGGCAAGGATCACGGCGCTGCCGCCGTCGGTCCAGCCCAACAGAATCCACAATACCGAGGCGACGATGATTGCGGTGACGGTGGAAAACGCCGAGTAGAACATCAGCCCACGGTCGAGGAACGGCGTGAGCCGGCCCAGGCGCCAGTGCCGGTAAACGGCGCGCCAGGTGTCCTGACTTTCACATTGGATGGCGGCTTGCAGGCTGCGGCAGTCTTGCCACAAATCGACCCATTCGCCCAGGCGGTACAGGGCGTTGGAGAACAGCAAGGTGTGACGGTCATCCAACGCTTCGCCTTGGGGTTGGGCGGCGTCGATCTTGTCACGCAATACGCGCCAGCGTTCCAGGGGCGCTTGTTCGGTAGTGCTTTGCAGCCAGGCGTTGGCCGCTTCCAATAACGGCGTGAGCTGGTCGAGAAACTCCGGCGCACGGTGCTCGATGGCGTACACCGCATCATCCAGAGCGTCGATCACTGGCAGCAGGTGAATCATGCGCCCGCGCAGTTCCTTGGTGTTGCGTACTGTCTGCGGGCGCGCGCCTTCGTGGGGCAGTTGGCCGATCATCAATTCGAGGGTATTGAAAGTGGCGACCATGCCGCCGCGCAGGTTGCTGACTTCTTCGGGGTCGACCTTGCGGCTGAGAAAGCGCTGGCTGTAGACCTGGGCGTCGCTGAACCACTTGGCCACCGAGCCATCGAACACCGGCATCAGGCGCCGGGGCCAGAACATCGCGCCCACCACCGCCGCGACCGCAATGCCGAGGAAGATTTCTTCGGTACGCGCCTCCGCCACATCCCAGACCGCCAAAGGGTTATCCACCACCGGCAGGGCAATCAGCGGCAAGGTGTAGCCGGCCAGCATCAGGGCATAGTTATTCGCGGTGCGCAGGTGCATGGACAAGAACAGCAAGGTGCCCGTCCACAGCGCAATCACCACCACCAGAATGTAGGGTGACTGCACGAACATCGGCACAAACAGCACCGCCGCCGCCGCGCCCATCAGGGTGCCGATGGCGCGGTACAGGGCTTTGGAACTGGTTGGGCCGACAAACGGGCTGGAGACGATATACACCGTGGCCATCGCCCAGTACGGACGCGGCATTTGCATGAGCATGGCGATGTACAGCGCGATCATCGACGCGGCGAAGGTACGCACCCCGTAGAACCAATCGCGGGCAGGCGGGAAGCCGGTAAAAAATCCGTTCAAGACGACACAGCCTCAGCCGCTTCGAAGGCGCGCAGTACGCGCAGTGCGGCTTGCAGATCGTCAGGGGCGATATCTGCCAACACGTCTTTGCGCAGGCGCACCAGTTGCGCTTCCACCGCCTGCACCAACTCACGGCCACGCTCGGTAAGGCTCAGGGCCTTGGCGCGACGGTCGTGGATGTCTTCGGTGCGGCAGACGTAACCGTCACCGCACAGCCGGTCGAGCAGGCGCACCAGTGATGGGCTTTCCATACCGGAAGCCTGGGCTACTTTGACCTGGTGTACCCCGTCGCCCAAGCGGCCGATCATCAACAACGGCACGGCGCAGGCTTCGGAGATGCCATAGCTCACCAGCGTGGTCTGGCAGATTTTGCGCCAATTACGGGCGCCCACCACCATGCTGCTGCTGAGGCTCATCTGGAGTTGTTCGAGGGATTGAGGCACTGGATAGTTCGCACACAGTTAGTTTGCTAACTATCAATATGGTGGAGGAAGGGTTTGCCGTCAAGTTTTGAAACAATTTCGCAGATGAGTGGTGGGATGCGCGTTCGCCATGCGACAAACAAAATGTGGGAGCTGGCTTGCCTGCGAAAGCGGTGGTTCAGTTGAATATTCAGTGACTGACACGCCGCCTTCGCGGGCAAGCCCGCTCCCACATTAGGTCAGCGTCGGCTTCATGCTTGCTGCTCAGCCTGCCCGCCCAGACGACGTAGTCTTCCACGCGGAATTAGTCGCACCCACTCATCAATAGGCGATATCCCTTTGATAAGAAAAAACGTCTGCAGCATCTGATAGTCCGTTTCACCTAGAGAAATAAGACGTTTCCCATCTTTCACGAAGTGTCGGGATCACCTCTTACTCGCCCATCAACCTCAGGCTCTCCTCCTCAATAAACCCAAACACCTCATCCGCCACGCTGTATTGAAACTGCTTACGCCGATGCTTGGAAAGCTTCCCACCGTTATCCAGGCACATCATCACCAGCTTCGACAAATCACTGCCACGCACGTCGTAGCGTTGGTTCACTGCTTTGATCACTTGGTCATAACGGTCGAGGAATTCGGTTTCTTCGCGCAGTTCCACTTCCAGGGCTCGGCGGGCCATTTGCAGGGTGAATTCGACGCAGCGGGTCGCATCCCAGTAGCGATAGATCGAGGGGTGGCCGATGAAGTCGAACGCCATGTGGTCCGCATCCAGCCAGGTGACGTTCCAGAACTCACGGGTTGGCTGGGAAAAGGTTTTCAGCGCTTGCAGGTAGGCTTGTTCTTCATGCTTCATGGCGACAGAAACCGGTAGCAGCAAACCATTTTCCAGTGCGCCGTAGTGGCAAAGCGTCTGGTGAATCAGGAAGCGAGACAGGCGCCCATTACCGTCCATGAACGGGTGCAGGAAGACGAAACCGAAAGCGGTGACCGCGGCCGCAACCAAAGGATCGACGTCTCGTACGGGCTGGTTGGCGAAGGCCATCAGCTCTTCCATCAATTCCTGGCAAAGCGCGGGGGTTGGCGGTACGTAGCTCACACCGGCTGCGCCGCGCAGCCCGTTATGCAGATGGTTCTGTTCGTGGCGAAACGCGACGGCTTTGTCGAAGGGGTTGGAGACTGTGCTGTTTTGCAGCTCGACCAAGTAGTCTTCGGTGAGCAAACGGCCTTCGTGGGCCTGGCGCAGGAGTTGAACGAAGCGACGGGATTTTTCTTCGCTGGGTTGTTCTTTTTCGATGGCAAATGAATCGCGGGTTTCGTGCAGGTAAGCCCACTGGATGGCGCGGTCCATCATTTCGGGAGGGAGGGTGCGATAACCTTTAGATCGAGCGCCTCACACAGATGAGCGTATCCGACTGTTGGCAGGGCGAGCTTTTCCAGAAAAAATTCACTTAAGCGATTAAAGCCCAGTTTTTTTTACCGCTCACCATTTTTTTTACATACTCGCATTTCTTGGGATATTTTTTTACACCCCTCGCCCACCCCGCAACATCAAATTCAACTCATCCACCACCACCGCCCAATCCGCATCCTCCAGAATCTCTTCACGCAAAAATGTCTTCTGGGCGTCGCTCCAAAAAAACGCATCCGCCAGTTTCAACTCCGGCTTGAGCGGCGAATGAGAGGCGACAAATTGCTCAATACTGACCGGGTCGTCCGGCAGGCCAAGCTGTTTGAACAAAGCCGGCAAGCTGTGCAGTGGCGATTCCATGAAAGGCTCCTCATAGGTAGGTTCAAGTGAGTCTAGCGGCAGCCTTCAGGTTGCGGCGCCGGTGCGTTGCATAGCACGAACAACCGCGCCCTGGCGCCACCGCCGTCCTGGCGACTGAGTTCGCGCCAGCCGTTGGGCAGTGGCGCGAATTCATCTGGGGCTTCGTTGCTGCTGATCAACCATACCCGCCGCGTTTGAGCAGGCAGTGCTGAGAGGCGGTCCAGATAGATGCGGCCACCGTCCTGGTCCACCAGTGTGCCGAAACCATAGGCGTTCGGACGCGTCGCGGTGCCGTCGGGTTTGGGCGGTGTGAAGAGCTGCAGTTGCGCGTCGGTCTGGTCGTAATACACGTAGCTGAGGTACCACATCATGTCACTGAGGACGATGCGGTCGCCTTCCTGGTAGTCGCGATTGACGAACTCCACCGGCACGTTGAACTGGTCGTGCTCATCCACTTCGAAGTTGTTCTTTAGCCCCAACAGTTCTACGCCAACAAACAGTGCGAACAACGCCACGCCCAGCCAGGACAAACGGGGCGGCAAACGGTCGATGGCAAGCGCCAGGACTATCGGCAGGCCTAACGCATACACCGTGAGGTAGCGCTCGATAAACACGGGCGAGATAAAGGACACGCCATAGACCAGCAGCAGCGGCAGCAGGCAAAACAGTGCCGGCAGGCGCGCCGCGTGGTTGCGCCAGGCCGTCGATACAACCACCCCGGCGAGCAGCAGGGGGAACAGCCAGAACAGCGGCGGCCACAGGCCGAGACCGTCATCCTGCAACAGGAACTGCCAGATGATCGACGGCAGCGACAGTAGATTGACCGGCTCTTCCCAACCAATGTCGCCGCCGACTTTGAGCTGTTCGACGTGCTGCACCAAATCCAGCAGGTGGGGCAGCCAGGGCAGATACAACAACACTATCGCTACGTTGGCGACCCACCAGGCAGGTCGCGTGATCAGGCGTTGAGCTGGCGCCTGCAACCCCAGGTACGCCCAATGCACCAGCACGCACAGCGCGGTGAAGTAGTGGGTATAGAACCCGGCGCTCATTAACAGCACATACACAGCCAAATAACGCACGCGCTCGGGCTGCTTCACCCAGTACACCAGGGCCAGCGTGGCGCCCAGTAGCCACACGCCCAGCAGCGAATACATGCGCACTTCCTGGCTGTAGCGCACTGCGGTCGGCAGCAGCGCCAACAGGATCCCCGCCAGCACGGCCGCGCGGCGGGTGGACAGTTGCCGTGTCAGCCAGATGCCCAGGCCCACGACGGCCACGCCGGGGATTGCACTCAGGCTGCGAATTGAGCCGATGCTATCGCCGAATACTTCGATCCAACCGCGCAGCAGCAAGAAATACAGCGGCGGGTGCACATCATGGGCCGCGTGAAACCACAGGTCGGCCAGGGCGTATTCGCTCAGTAACAGGCTTGAGCCTTCGTCGCCCCAGATCGCCGCCGAGGTGAGGTGGTAAAACCGCAGGGCCAAGGCCAGCGCCAGGATCGGCACCCACCACAGACGGCTGAGCCAGCCGGCACCTTCCCAGGTCGAGCGATGCAAGGCAGGCAATGCCCCAACTGTTTCGTTTTGCTCTACCACAGACCGACGCACCTCAAATTCTCCCGGCATGACCCTGCTTGCCTATGCGCAAACACCGCCACTCTAGGCCAAAAGCCCTGGCCTCGCCGCTGGAATCGGACAAATCAGCAATTTGTGTAGGCCTTCACCGAAGCACTCGTCGGATCAGGCTATTATTGCCCCTTCTCCAAGGACTCAGGATCAAGGAAACGTTATGCGCATCGGTTTGCTGTCACCTCTGGCCCTGGCCCTGTTGGCCGGTTTTTCCCTACCGGCCCAGGCCAGCTCTGACGACTCGTGTTACCCCGATTGGCGGGTATCGCGTGACAGCTACGAGCCGTGCAGCAACCAGCCGTTTCTCAGCCCTGGCAACGACAGCCGGGTGAACCTGCGCCTGTTGCTGGCCGACAAAAAAGCCGCGCCCCTGGCCCCCAATGCCTTAGGCGAAGACGATTTGGCGCAAGGCTTTGGCCCGGTGCCGTTTCCGGTGTACCGCCTGGTGCCGGTTCCGGCCACGAATGAGGAGCCTGACAACAAGGCTGACGATTCACGCACAGCCGAACTCGACACGCTGCTCCAGCCCCTGGGCATCAAGCGCGAGGAGTACAAGACCGCAGGCCAGGCCTTCCTGAATGGCGAAGGCAGCCGTTGCCGCAGCAATGACGATGACAGCGCCACGGCGTTTATCAGCCAGGTGATCAAGGCCCAGATGCCGCCCGCCGAGCGCGATGTGTTGGTAAAAGCACGCCTGCAGCTGCTGACCACCTGTGACTGGAGCCGCCAGGTCGTGGACGCGCAGTTGACCCCCTCGGCCAACGCCCAGTTGTTTCGCACCTATTTGCAGGCCGCCGGCGACTTCTACAGCGGGCGTTTCGATTACGCCGAGCGCGGGTTCGCCGCCGCCGCCACCAGCGATGTGCCGTGGCTGAAGGAAACGGCGCTGTACATGACTGCGCGTACTTCACTGAATCAGGCCCAGGCCGAAGCCTTCGACGAATACGGCATGCCGCAACGCGAGCATGTGGATAAGTCGGCCTTGAGCGATGCCGAAGAAGGTTTTCTCAGTTACCTGAAACATTATCCACAGGGCGATTACGTTGCGTCGGCCCGTGGCCTGTTGCGCCGTGTGCACTGGCTGGCGAACGACGACGCCAGGCTTGCCGAAGACTTCACTTGGCAGTTCACCGAGGCCACTGAGGCCCAGCGCAATGTGAGCGTGGACGAACTGGTGGAAGAGGCCGACCTCAAGTTGCTGATGGTCGGCAATAAAGCGGCGAACAGCCCGATGCTGCAAGTGGTCAGCGACCTGATGGCGATGCGCGCCCACACCCCGCCGCTGTTGAGCCGTGAAGACCTGGATAAGCAAAAGAGCACCTTCGCCAGTGAGCCGGCGCTTTTTGACTTCCTGCAAGCCAGCTATGCCCTGTACGTCGAACACCAACCCGACGCGGCCTTGAAGCACCTGCCGGCGGATGTGCCGTCGAGCCTGGATTACTTCGCCTTCAGCCAACAGACCCTGCGCGCCCTGGCTCTGGAAGCCAAGCAGGACTGGAAGGCCGCCGAAGCCCTGTGGCTGCAACTGCTGCCGCTGGCCAAGCAACCGCTGCAACGTGACCAGCTCGAGCTGGCATTGGCCATGAACTACGAGCGCAGCGGCCAATTGGCCAAGGTGTTCGCCGCCGACTCACCGATCAGCGCCAAGCAAGTGCGCTACATCCTGCTGCGTAACGTCGCAGGCCCCGACCTGCTGCGCCAGCAGATCGCCAACGCAAGCGACCCGACCGAGCGTCAGAGCGCGCAATTCGTGCTCCTCTACAAAGACCTGCTGCGCGGCCAGTACGCCACCTTCGCCGATGACCTCAAGCAGGCCTCGCTCTCTGACGACAAACTCGGCACCAGCCTGGGCTACACCTATACCAGCGGCCAGACCTTGAAGCTGTTCCAATGGAACGGCGACAAGGCCGAATCCGGCTACGCCTGCCCAAGCATCGCGCAAATCGCGGCGACCTTGCAGAACGAGGCCAAAAACCCGCATGCGTTGAACTGCTTCGGTGAGTTCATCCTGCGCAACGGCCTGGACGGCATGCCGTTGGAACAACCCCGCGCCGCCGGCAGCCTGGGCAGTACCGCCTCGGACTTCAAGGGTGAAACCTTCTCGCGCCTGGACGGCTACAAACAGGTGATCGCCAACGCCAAGGCGCCGAAAACCGACAAGGCTTATGCGCTGTTCCGCGCCATCAACTGCTACGCGCCGGCCGGCTACAACAGCTGCGGCGGCGAAGACGTGGCGCCGGCGGTGCGCAAAGCCTGGTTCCGCCAACTCAAGAGCGGTTTTGCCGATACCCAGTGGGGCAAATCGCTGCAGTACTACTGGTGAAGCCGCTGTGGCTGGGCTTGCTGTTGCTGGCAAGCCCGGCTTTTGGTGCCGTGGACGCCCGCGCCTATGACGCCTTCTGGCTGTGGAGTGGCGTCGAGCCTCAGCCGGTGATCAAGCAGGCAAAAACCTTGTACATCCTGCAAGGCCAGATCAACTCCACTCGTCGCGCGCCCCAGCGCGGCGTGCAATTGATCGCCCAGGGCATGAGCGTGCCGCGTATTACTCAAGGCCACGTCTGGGTGGTGTACCGCGCCCACACCTTGCGCTGGCCGGAACGGGTCTACACCCAGGTGCTGGGCCAGGTGCAACGCTGGCGTGACGCCGGCAACCCGGTGATCGGCATCCAGATCGACTTCGACGCCCGCACCCAATATCTGCACGAATACGCCGATTTTCTGCGCGACCTGCGCCAGCGTCTGCCTGCCGACCTGCGGTTGAGCATCACCGGCCTGATGGACTGGAGCAGCAACGCCGACCCGGCCGCTATCGCCCAACTCAAGGGCGTGGTGGATGAAGTGGTGGTGCAGACGTATCAAGGGCGTCACAGCATCCCTGACTATGCCGCGTATTTGCCGCGGATGAATCGGCTGGGCGTGCCGTTCAAGATTGGCTTGATTCAGGGCGGGGAGTGGCAAGAGCCGGGGTATCTGGGGGCCGATGAGTGGTTTCGGGGGTATGTGGTGTTTTTGCAAAACCTTTGATTCTTCCAACCCTGCAAAAAGCCGGCCTCGAGCCGGTTTTTTGCAGGTGGCCTTAGAGGCTTGGATGATATAAGTTACCTTTGTTGCTTTAAAGGGTGATATATCATGCAAGAAACAGCGAAACCCTACCCGCACAAAGGGTACATCTCTGAGAGAAGCGCTGAGCTGATGAGAGGTATCGGGAACGGTATCGAAATAGCCCGCATTCGTCGCCGGTTGAAAATTTCCACCATATGCAGCCGCGCGGGCATTACGCGGCAGACGTATCAGCGGCTGAGGCAGGGCGAGGCCGGCGTATCCCTCGGCGTGCTGATGAATGTGCTTAGCGCGATGGACCTGGAAGAAGGTATGGCGAGCATTGCGTCACCAGAACTTGACCAGGTTGGGATTACCATGAGCCTTGCCCGTGAGCCTGAGCGCATTCGCACTGAAGGAGAACACGATGTCCTGGAAGCCGATTGGTAATGCCTTTGTTTTTTCAGCTCACTTAGTCGGTGACCCGGTCCCTGTTGGCGAAGTGGCCATGCATGGGAATGGATTCGTTTTTCGCTACGCCAACAGTTGGCTCGCGCGGCCCGACGCATTTGCGATTGACCCGCTGAGTTTGCCACTGACCCCTAACCAGTATTCCTCGACGCGCATGTTTGGTGTGCTCGACGACGCAACGCCCGACAATTGGGGCCGGCGTGTTCTGCTGGCGACCCACAAACAGCATCCACAAAACGAAGTTGAATGGCTGCTTGCATCGCGGGGAGCAGGAGTGGGTTGCCTGCTATTCAGTGCGTCAAGAAGCCAGCTGCCAACCCTGCACCCCCCCCCGCAATTCGAAGACCTTGAGAAAATCATGGTGGGCCTTGATCGAGTCGAGAAAGGTGACGTCGACCTGCCCGTGGAAATCGCACGGTTATTCGAGTTTGGGAGTTCCATGGGCGGCGCCAGGCCGAAGGTCACCGTGACTCATGAAGGTAAGGAATGGATTGCTAAACTCGGCCGTAGCGACGATGTGTTCGATCAGCCACGGGCGGAATTCGCCAGCCTTCAAATGGCGGATGCAGCAGGTCTACCCGCAGCCGGGCACAAGTTGGTAGAGGTCGCCGGCAAACCGGTCTTGATGGTCGAGCGTTTTGATCGACATGAAGGCGCTGGTCGCGAGCACTATGTCAGCTGCAACTCTTTGGTAAGCACGCAGAAGCCAAGAATGCGGGTTGATGCAGCTGACGGTGCCGTTTCCTATTCCAGGATCGCCGACGTGTTGAAGAAGGTCTGCGACGATGCCACCTTTGACATGCGCGAGCTTTACAAGCGTATGGCCTTCAACGTGCTCATCGGCAATAGCGACGACCACCTGAAACAAACCGGGCTGCTGCTGACCAGCGCCTCGGGCTATTCCCTTGCGCCAGTATTTGACGTGTTGCCCCACCCTACCCAACTAGGCTTGCAGGCGCTCATCATCGGCAATGAAGGCCGGGTATCGTCTGTCAGTAATTTGCTGAGTACGCCTGAACGCTTTGGGTTGGGGGCGGATGAAGCAAGGTCCATCGTCACGGATATGTATGCCGTCGTGCGAGAAGCCTCCGGCTTTTTCGAAGCGGCAGGCTGTAGCGGTGCCGAGGTACGCATGCTTTCCAATGTGTGTACACGATTTGCAGCGGACCTGGTGTAGGGCGGCAACAGAGCGCACCCTTGAAGGGTGCGCGCCGCAGCAAATATCACCTAAACGCTAAGTTACCAATCGTACGTCAGGCTCGACACCACCGTGCGTCCTTCCCCGTAGTAGCAATCCAAATCACTGGTGCACTGCGAGACGTAGGTCTTGTTGCTGAGGTTCTGCACGTTCATCGCCAGTTTCACGCCCTTGAGCTTGAGCGGCGAGGCGCCCAGGTCGTAGCTCAGGCTTGCATCGTAGACGCTGTAGGACGGCACATTAAAAGCGCCTTCGTAGTCGTCGCCCAGGCTTTGACGGGCATAACGCACGCCCAAGCCCGCGCCCAACCCTGCCAAGGGCGTGTCGCCGAGCACGGTGTAGTTGACCCACATCGAGGCGGTGAGTGGGGAGATGCCGGCCGGGTGGCGACCTTGGCGGCCATCGTTGTCCTTGGTGTATTTGACGTCATTGCGCGCAGCCGAGGCGACCACGTCCCAGGCATCGCTCAAGACGGCCTTGGCTTCCAGTTCAACACCTCGCGAGCGCAGGGCGCCGCTTTGGGTGCTGAAGGTGGTATCCACCGGGTTGGTGGTCAGCACGTTTTCCTGGTCCAGTTGGTACACAGAAGCCTGGATGAAGCTCTTCTGGCCCGGTGGCTGGAACTTCACGCCGACTTCGTACTGTTTGCCGGTGGAGGGTTCGAAGGGTTTTCGGTTCGCATCAGTGCCGGCCAGCGGCAGGAAGGATTCCGAATAGCTGACGAAGGGCGACAAGCCGTTATCGAACAGGTACACCAGGCCCGCACGGCCGGTGAACGCCTGGTCTTTGCTGGCAAAGCGGGTGTCCTGTATCGGCTCCTTGTTCACCACATTCGCCCAGTCATAGCGGCCACCGAGTACCAGTACCCATTTATCCAATTTGATCTGGTCCTGCAGATACAGGCCGGTCTGGGTGATGGTGCGATCCCAGCGGTACGGTTGGCCGAAGTTCAAGGGCTGGCCGTACACCGGTTTGAACAGGTCAATGATCGGCGGGTTGCGGTCGTACAGGCCATGGAACTGCGAGTTGGAATGGTAGTAGTCCAGGCCAACGATGAAGGTGTGGGACAGCGCCCCCGTGTCAAATTCGGCCTGGGCGATGCTGTCCACGCCGAACACTTTGTTGGTCTGCGACCAGTCCACGCCGAAGCGTTGCAGGTAACGCTGGTCTTGCACGCCGGTGTTTGGGTTGGCGACGAAACGGTAGCCGTGCAAGGGCGCGGTGTAGCGGTCGTCGACCTCGGCGTAACGGGCGTTTTGCTTAAGGGTCCAGATGTCGTTGAGGCGATGGGAAACTTCGTAACCCAGCACGTATTGCTCGCGGTTGTACTGGTTGACGCCCGGCTCGCCGATAAACACATCGCGCTTGATCTTGCCGTTGGGGTTGTCCCACAGCGTGCCGGACGCCGGCAGGCCTTGGGCTTCGGGCACGCCTTTATCTTTTTGGTACTGGGCGAACAGGGTCAGGCTGGTATCGTCGTTGGGGCGCCAGGTGAGGCTGGGGGCGATGAACTGGCGCTTGTTTTCGACGTAGTTGATTTCGTCTTGCGCGTCATTCGCCAGGCCGGTCAGGCGGTAGAGAAACTGCCCCTCCTCGTCCAACGGGCCGCTCAGGTCGATGGCCGCGCTTTTGTGTTCGTAGGTGCCGGCTTCCAGTACCACTTGGTGTCTCGGCGTTTCGCTGGGGCGCTTGCTGACCATATTGACGATACCGCCCGGCTGGTTCTGGCCGTAAAGCACGGACGCCGGGCCCTTGAGCACCTCGATGCGCTCCAGGGAATACGGCTCGATCTGCAACGCGCCACCTGTGCTGCCGCCGCCATAAGGCAGGTGCAGGCCGTCCAGGTACAGCGGCGTGGGCGAGAAGCCGCGTGACGTCGGCTCATCGAACAATTTGACTCGGTCGGCAAAACCTCCAGCGCTCATACCGGGGGTATAGAGCAACGCCTGGGTGACACTCTGGGCACCACGTGCCTTGATCTCGGCGGCGGTGATCACGTTGATGGTCTGGGGGATTTCCACCAGCGCCGAGTCAGTCTTGCTGCCCGAGGCGCTGCGCTTGGCGACAATACCGTCCACGGGACCCCAGGCGCTTTCCTGCGCCTGCCGGCCGCTGATCTGGGTCGCGCCCAACTGCAAGGCTCCGTCGCCGGAAAGGGCCTGCAACGACCAACCGCCCTGGGACTGCACAGCCGCCAAACCGCTGCCCGCCAGCAAGCGCTGCAACCCCGACCCTACGCCATAACGCCCTTTCAAGCCGGCGCTGCGCTTGCCGTCGGTGAGCGAAGCGTCAACCGACAGCAGGATGCCTGAGGCACTGGCGAAACGGTTCAACGCCTGGTCGAGGCTGCCCGCAGGGATGTCATAGCTGCGCAGCGCTTCGGTGCTTTCTTCGGCTTGAACCATGCTCGGCAGTACAGGAGCCGTTGCCAGCAGGCCGGCAAACAGGCCACGACGCAGCGCGCGGGCCAAAGGTTGGATTGGGTGGTGCGACATGGCAGGACTCCCCGTGAGAACGCTTCTTGATTGGCTTTCAAGAGGTATCCCGAACGGGCCGCAAAAACCGACAAGCCCTGTACAAAGTATTTTCAGATCCGCGCCTTGATCGTTACCCAATAACGGGTCACCGCCTGCACGTGCACGGGCAACGAACGCTCCAAGGCGGCCAGGATCGCGTCGGTGTCGTTCAGCGGGAACACGCCGGTCAACAGCAGGTTCGACACCGCCTGATCACAGCGCAACAGGCCCGGGCGGTAGCGACTCAGTTGCGCCACGAACTCACCCAACGGCTGACGTTCGGCAACCAGACGATGCTCGGTCCAACTGCTGGCATTGGCGCTCACTGCCGGCAACGCGGTGCTTTGACGCGCGTTGAACCACAGGCTGTCCCCTGCCTGCATATGCACCGGCGCACCCTGCAACGGCGTGACCCGCAGGCAACCTTCATACAAATCCACACGGCTGCCGTCGGGCAATTCACGTACCGCAAAGCGCGTGCCCAACGCCTGTACATCACCGGCAGGCGTTTCGACGATCAGCGGGCGCGAGGCATCGTGGCCGCTGGTCAGCAAGACCTCGCCTCGGATCAGCCGAATACGTCGTTCGGTAGCGCTGAAACGCAGGTCTACGGCGCTGTCACTGTTGAGGTCCAGTTGCGTGCCGTCGCTCAAGGTCATATGGCGAATTTCGCCCGTGGCGGTACGCAGCTCTGCAAAGGCCGCTCGCCAGGGTTCGCTGCGTTGCACCAGGTAGCCGCTGCCACCGGCCACCAACAGCAGGCCGAGCAGTTTGAGCGCGGCCCGACGTTGGGTATCCGGGGTGTCGCGCAATACTGCGCGAGCGCTGTCGGCAGGTACACCGCCCAGGGTGTGTTGCAGCTGCTGCAAGCGCTGCCAGGCGCGGCGGTGTTCCGGGTCAGCGGCCTGCCAGCGGGCAAACGCCTGGCGCTGCTCGCCCTTGAGCTCGCCGCCCCATTGCAGCATCAACCACTCGCTGGCTTGCTCGACAATCGCGGGGGCGATGGGCGCGTCGTGCTTCATTCTTCGTACACCACCTGGTAGCAGGCGACGATGGCGCGGGTCATGTACTTCTGCACCGAGCTGACGGTGACGCCCAGGCGTTCGGCGATTTGCGCATAGCTCAAGCCTTCGAACTGCGAAAGTAAAAACGCACGGCGTACATTGTCGGGCATGCGGTCGAGCATGGCGTCGATCTGCATCAGGGTTTCGAGGATCAGCGCGCGGGTTTCCAGGGAAGGCGACTCGGGCTCGGGCAGGTGCGCGATGCTTTCCAGGTACGCACGTTCGATGCGCAGGCGGCGCCATTGGTCGATCACCAGGTTGCGGGCGATCTGCGCCAAGTAGCTGCGGCTTTCCTTGTCACCCGGGAAACGCCCGGCCACCAGCAGGCGCAGGAAGGTGTCCTGCGCCACATCGGCGGCCTGCTCACGGTCGCCCAGGCGCTTGCGCAACCAGCCTTGCAGCCAGCCGTGATGGTCGCGGTACAGGATGTGAAGCTGTTGCTGGCCGTCAGTCGCGATGCCCATGAAAAGCTCAGAAGTGTTATTGAGAGCAATTATCATTACATCTTATTTGACGACTGACAAAAACTCTTTCTCACTCAGCGCCCAGCGGCCTGCAACGGATACACCGACTCCCACCCTCCTCCCAACGCTTTGTACAGCCCGACCATGGCCAATGACACGCCGGTGGAGCTCTCCACCCACTGTTCCTGAGTCGCCAACAACGCACTCTGCACGGTGAGTACGTTGACGAAATCCGCCACGCCTTCGACGTACTGGTGTTGGGCGGTGGTCAGCGCAATTTGGTTCTGGCGCACGGCTTCCGCGAGGCTGTCGCGGCGCAGTTGGCTGGCGTTGTAGCGGGTCAGTTGGTCGTCGATTTCATGCCAGGCACGCAGCACGGTTTGCTGGTAGGCCAGGGCCGCTTCCTGTTGCTGGGCTTCGCGTAAATCCACCATGCCTTGCAGGCGCCCGCCGTTGAACAGCGGCAGGCTCAACTGCGGGCCGAAGGCAAAGGCACGGGAACCCCAGGAGCCGAAATCCGAGAGCTGCATGGCTTGGGAGCCGAGGCTGCCAGACAGGGTGATGCGCGGGTAGAAGTCGCCCTTGGCCACGCCGATGCTGGCAGTGGCAGCGTGCAGGCGGGCTTCGGCTTGGCGGATGTCGGGGCGACGCTCGGCGAGTTCCGATGGCAGGCCGATCGCGACCTGGCGTTGGGTTTGCGGCACGGGAGCGTCTTTGGACAACTGCGCGTGCAAGGCCTGAGGCGGCTCGCCCATCAGCAGGCTAAGGGCGTTGATCAATTGGTCCTGGCGCTGTTGTAAATCCGGCAGGCGCGCTTCGATAGCCGCGACCTGGGCGGCGGCTTCGGCCACATCCAGGTCGGTGGCCACGCCGTCGGCCAACCGCAATTGCGAGAGCTTGAGGCTGTGGCGCGCAACATCAAGGTTTTGCTCGGTGACGGCACGGGTGTTTTGGACGCCGCGCAGTTGGATATAGTCCTGGGCAGTCTCGGCCAGCACCGATAACAACACGGCGCGACGGTCGTTTTCGGCAACTTCCAGCGTGGCGTCGGCTGCTTCGGTTTCACGCTTGACCCGGCCCCAGAAATCCAGCTCCCAAGAGGCCGAGAAGCCCATGTCCCATTGGTTGAAGGCTGCGCGGCCATTCTCGCCGGAGGGGTCGTTCAAGCCTTTGCCACTGTTACGTTTGCGCTGGTAGCCGCCGCCCGCATCGACATTCGGGTAGCGCTCGGCGGTGGTTACCTGACGTACCGCGCGGCTCTGTTGCAGGCGGCTGCTGGCCAACTTCAGGTCGAGGTTATCGCTGAGGGCGCGGCGTGTCAGGGCTGAGAGCTGCGCGTCGTGGAACACGTCCCACCAGCGCTCCTGCAAGGGATCGCTGACGGCACGGCTGGCAGCTTGTCGGCCCTGAGGTTCGCTCCATTGATTGATCTGCGGGCTCTCGGGCCGCTGGAAGTCGGGACCGACCGTGCAGGCACTCAGGGTGATCAGGCTCAAGGTGAGCCAGGCAACGTGTTTCATTGCTGGGCCACCTCACGCTGCTGCTCGACGGGCCGGGTATCGACGCTGGCTTCTACCGACATGCCCACGCGCAGGCGCTCAGTCAATGGCTGGTTCGGCTCAAGCACGATCTTCACTGGAATACGCTGCACCACCTTGGTGAAGTTGCCGGTGGCGTTGTCGGGTTTGACCGAGGCGAAGGTCACACCCGTGGCTGGCGCAAGGCTTTCCAGATGGCCTTTGAGCAGTTCGCCGTCAAGGCTGTCGACGCTGACTTGCACCGCTTGCCCCGCGTGCATATGCGACAGTTGGGTCTCTTGGAAATTGGCCACCACATAGGCTTCAGAAAGCGGCACGACCGCAAGGATCTTGCTGCCCGGTGTCACGTAGGCGCCGACCCGCACCGCACGCTCACCGACCATGCCATCCACCGGTGCGACAATGCGCGTGTAAGACAGCTGATAACTGGCCATTTCCAGCGCGGCCTGGGCGCGTTTGAGTCCACCTTCGGCGGCGTCACGCTGGGCGGTGAGGATTTCCACCTGCTTGCGTTCGGCGGCCAGCACGGCGGTGGATTTAGCCAGGCGCGCAGTAGCCTGGTCGATGCGCGTCTTGGCTTGCTGGGCGTTCTGCACGGTGCCCGCACCGACGCCGGCAAGGTGGTTGTAGCGGTTCAGTTCGTGTTCGGCAAAGGCCACTTCGGCGCGATCTGCTGCCACGGTGGCCTGGGCCTGGGCGATCACCGAGCTTTGGCGCTCCAGGGTCGCGCTGGCGTTTTTCAGCTGGGCCTGGGCGACCAGGGTGTCGGCATCGGCGGCCTGGGCGGCGGCGCGAAAATCGCGGTCGTCGATCAACGCCAGCAGTTGCCCGGCTTTGACGCGCTGGTTGTCTTCCACCAGCACTTCCTTGATGAAGCCGGCAACGCGGGGAGCGACCAGGGTGAAATCCGCCGCGACGAAGGCGTCGTTGGTGGTCTGGTGCTTGCTGCCCAGTACGCCCGGCGCAACCAGGTAAACCAGCACACCGACGGCAAATACGGCGATAACGGAGACGGCAATTTTATCTTTGCGTTTCATGGAAAGTCCTTGTGGTCAGGCCGGAGCGCGAGGCGGAAAGATCCGCGTGGGCATCCAGAAAATCAGCAGGATCAACGCCACCGCGACACCGGCCATGACGACGTAAAGATCCGAAGAGGTCAGCACCACGGTCTGCTCGTGCAAGCGGTGGGCGAGGCCCGGCGCGTCAGCGTCGGCAAGGGGCGAATTGCCCAGGCGGTCTACTAACATGGTTGAATGGAAATGCCCGCGCTGGGTGGTCAATGTATCCAGCACCGCAGTGGCGATCACAGCGGCCAAGCCCTTGACGGTGTTGAACCAGGCCGAGGCAAACGGCCCTTCGATGGGTTGGATACTGCCGGTGGACAGCATCAGCAGCGGCAGCACGGCCATGGGCTGACCGAAAATCTGCAGCAGGTACCAGCCATAAAAGTCGTCACGAATCCACGCCGAGGTCAGGTGGGAACTGCCGAGGCAGCACAGCACCAACATACTCAGGCCAATGCCCAGCACCCAGCGGCAATCGACCCAGCGCAGGTTGCACAGCGCCGCCACCAGCGGCAGCGCGATCAACTGCGGCAACGCCATCAGCAGCATCACCGGTGCGGTCTGCAGCGGCCGGTAGCCCTGGACCTGGGCGAGGAAACTGGACGGGATGATGATCACCGAGGTCAACACCATCAGCACGCCGGCCAGCACGATCAAGGCAAACGCCAGGTTGCGCAGGCCGAGCATCTGCAAGTTGAAGAAGGGCAGTGGCTGTGACCATTCGTTGAGCATGAACAGCGCCAGCAACACTGTGCCGCCACATAGCAGGAAGGTAATCAGGCCCGACTCGAACCAGTCCAGGCGATTGCCTTGCAACAGGCCGATCACCAGCATGCAAATCGCCGGGAAGCCCAACAGTAAACCACGCCAGTTGAACTGCTTGAAACGCTCCAGGCGCAGTGGGTCTTGTGGCAAACCGTAGGCCACGGCCGCCATGGCCAGCAGGCACGGCGCGACGATCTGCCAGAACGCCCACTGCCAGCCGACGTATTCGGTCCACAACGCCGCCAGCGGCGTGCCCAGGCTGGGGCCGAAGGTGGCGGTCAGTGCGTAACCGGCCAGGCCATACAGCTTGACGTTGGCCGGCAGGAAACGCAGTGCCACGGTCATCAGCATCGGCGGCAGCGCGCCACCGGCCAGACCTTGCACGGTACGCAGCAGCAGCAGGCTTTCGTAGTTGGGTGCGAACGGGCAAAGGATGCCCAGCACGGTGAACAAGCCGATGGCGCACAGCGTGAAACGGCGCAGGGAAAACGTCACCGAACACCACGGCGCAAACGCCATGGCTGCCACGGAAGTGGCGGTGTAGGCGGCGACCAGCCAGGTGCCTTCATCAAAGCCGATGTATAGCGCACCACGGATATCGGCGAGGGCGACCTTGGTGACCATTTCGTTGAGACCGGAGACCAGTACCGCCAGCAATACGCCGAGCAAGCCGATGATGATGCGCGGGCCGAATACGGGTGGGCTCAGAGCCGTAGGTTTGGCTGCGGCCTGGAGGACGGGGGCAGCGAGGGACGTCATGAACAGGTAACTCGGAATAAGAAATACCCGAGCAGTTTAATCAGGCACTCTCATGACAAAAAGTTACTTGTTAGCAGGTTATAAGTGCGTCAGACGCAACTTTGAACATCAACACTGAACCCTGTGGGAGCTGGCTTGCCTGCGATTGCGGCCTGACAGATGAAAATGTGTTGTCTGACGCGCCGCTATCGCAGGCAAGCCAGCTCCCACATTGATTGCGTTCGCTTTATACCGGCTGGGCTTCTAGCCAGGTGGCATGACAGCTCTCGCGCATGGTTTCGCGCAGCCACTTATGGGCCGGGTCTTTGTCGAAGCGTGGGTGCCAGGATTGGGCCAGAACCAGGGTTTGCAGTGGAATCGGCAAGGCAAATGCGCGCAGTGGCAGGTTCAGACGCTTGGCGCTCAGGAGGGCTTCCTTGGGTACCGGCAACAGCAGGTCGGAATCGGGCAGCATGAACATCGCACCGTGAAAGCCTGGGGCGATCATGGCCACCCGGCGCTCCAGGCCCTGAGCATTCAACGCAGTATCGATGGGCCCACGGGCGATGCCGCGCCGGGAGATGCTGATGTGGGAGTAGCTGGCAAAGCGTGCCGCCGTGATTTCTTCGTCGAACAACGGGTGGTCTTGCCGCGCCAGACCGACAAAGGTGGTGGAGAACAGGTTCTGCACCTTCACTTCCGGGCTGGCCGGCATGGTGTTGCTCACCCGCAAGTCCAACCGCCCTTCGCGCAGGGCTTCATCGTCAGTGTCGCCTTCGGGCACAAAGCGCAGCTCACACAGCGGCGCCACACGCTCCATGGTGTCGAACAGTCGCCCGCCATACACGCCGATGAAAAAGTCATTGGCGCGCACGCTGAAACGACGGCGCAAGGTGCTCAAATCGACTTGGTCCGCCGAACGGAACAACAACGCAGCCTGCTCCACCACATTGCGCACCTGGCCTTGCAGCTCGAGCGCCTTGGGCGTCGGCACCAGGCCACGGCCGGCACGCACCAGGATCGGGTCACCGACCGCTTCACGGATACGCGTGAGGGTGCGGCTCATGGCGGCCGGGCTGAGGTTCATCCGCCGCGCGGCGCCCACCACACTGCCCTCGTCGAGCAACGCGTCGAGGGCGACCAACAGGTTCATGTCCGGTAGTTGCATGCCAAGCACTCGTGGTTCGTTGGGAGTGAACTGGGCGCAATCCTAGCAGGCTTTATCGGGTTAGAAAGGCGCGTCACCCTGAATGGTGGTGCGGAACAATTTGCGCCGCAGGTGGCTTGGGCACCCGGCGGCCAGGTGGATCAGCGAGCGGTTGTCCCAGAACACCAGGTCGTGGGGCTGCCACTGGTGGCGGTAGATGTTTTCCGGCAGCACGCTATGGGCGTAGAGCTGGGCCAGCAGGTCACGGCTTTCATCATCGGGCAGGCCGACGATACGGGTGGTGAAGCCCTCGCTGACGAACAGCGCCTTGCGGCCGTTTTCCGGGTGGGTGCGCACAACGGGGTGCACCACTTCGGCAACCTGGGCGAGCTGTTCCGGGGTGAGGGTTGGGCGCCAGTTGCCTTCGAATTTGGTTTCGCTGTAGCGCGCCGTGTAGGAATGCGCGGCGCTGCGGCCTTCGACGGCGTTGCGCAGGTGACCTGGCAAGTGCTCCCAGGCTTTGTGCATATCGGCGAACAGGGTGTCGCCGCCTTCAGATGGCAGTTCCTGGGCATGCAGCATCGAACCCAGGCTGGGCAGTTCTTTGTATGACAGGTCCGAATGCCAGAACTTGCCCGCATCCCCCAGGCCGATGGATTGGCCATTCTCGATGATATTGGAGACGATCAGGATCTCGGGGTGGTTGGCCAACAGGAACTGTTTGAGCACATGGATCTGCAACACGCCGAAACGGCGGCTGAAGGCGATCTGTTGTTCGGGAGTGATGCGTTGGTCGCGGAACACGATGACGTGATGGTCCAAGTGTGCGCGATGGATGCGGGCGAAGTCCTGCTCGTTGACTGGACGGGATAAGTCCAGGCCGATGATCTCGGCGCCGACGCTGCCGGGGAACGGGCGGATGTCGAAGCTTTGGAGGGCGGTGGTGGCAGACATTTGATTCATTCCCGGCGGACAGGGGAGTGAATTTATAGGCATAAGGATGGAAGCTTAAATACCGTTAACGCATATGGATATGGCGTTTGGTTTGAGTTGTAGAGTGATGCTGACGGCCTCATCGGGGGCAAGCCCCCTCCCACATTTTGATTTGTGAACCCATTCAAATGTGGGAGCTGGCTTGCCTGCGATGAGGTCGGTACAGGCGCTGAAGATCAACGCTCGTGCAACGCCTCGGCCCGCGCCTTGATGATCGGCTTGAGCAGGTAGCTGAGGATGCTTTTCTTGCCGGTGATGATATCCACCGAAGCAACCATGCCGGGGATGATCAGCAGCGGCTTCTCATCGGTGCCCAAGTGGCTGCGGTCGGTGCGCAGAGTGATCATGTAGTAGGTGGTCTTCTTGTCTTCATCAGTGATGGTGTCGGCGCCGATGCGTTCGAGCTTGGCCTTCAGGCCACCGTAGACCGTGTAGTCGTAAGCGGTGAACTTGACCACCGCTTCCTGCCCTGGGTGCAGGAAGGCGATGTCTTGCGGGCGGATCTTGGCTTCTACCAGCAGGGTGTCGTCCAGCGGCACGATTTCGACCATGTCGCTGCCCGGCTGGATCACACCGCCAACGGTGTTGACCAGCAACTGCTTGACGATCCCGCGCACGGGCGAGGTGACCAGGGTGCGGCTGACCCGGTCTTCCAGCGCGCGGCCGGTGGACTCGGCCTTGTTCAGTTCAGTACGGGCTTCGTTGAGTTGGGTCAGGGCTTCGCTGCGGAATTTGCCGCGGGTTTCATCGATCTTGCGTTGCACTTCCTTGATCGCCGATTCAGCACGCGGGATCGCCAGAGTGGTAGCGTCCAACTGTCCGCGGGTTTCCATTTCGGCGCGCTTGAGGCGCAGCACTTCTACCGGCGACACCGCGCCCTGGGCCACCAGCGGCTCGGACATGTTGATTTCCTGGCGTTGCAGGGACAACTGGCTGCGGTATTGGCCCTGCTTGGAAGTGAACTCGCGCAGTTCCTGTTGGCGCTGTACCAGTTGTTCCTGCAAACCGCCCACTTCATCCTTCAACTGTTGACGGCGGCTTTCATACAAGGAGCGCTCGTTGGCGGCCTGGCTCGGCGCGGCCTTTAACACCTCGTCAGGGATGTTCAGCGGACGGTCATCCACCTGCGCGCTCAAACGCTCGACGCGCAGTTGCATGGCCAGGCGCAGGGCTTCGGTTTCCCCGGCGTTGGAGACAAACCGCGTGTCGTCGAGACGAATCAACGGCGCGCCGGCCTCTACGATCTGGCCTTCCTTGACGTACAACTCGGCGACGATACCGCCTTCCAGGTTCTGGATTTTCTGCAACTTGGACGACGGAATCGCCTTGCCGTCGCCACGGGTCACTTCGTCGATCTGGGAGAAACCGGCCCACACCACCAGGAATACAAAGAACGCGATGATCGCCCAGATGGTCAGGCGGATGACCCGTGGCGCATCTTCGATCAGCGCCTTGTTGACCTCGGGCAGCGGCTGGCCCTGCAGCGAATCGGAGCCTTTGAAGTAGCGGCCGACCGCACTCTTGATGGAGTTAAGCAACACTGATCTGCCCCTTCTTCAACGCTTCCATGACCACGGCTTTCGGGCCGTCCGCGAGAATCTGCCCACGGTCGACCACCAGCAGGCGGTCGACCAGGGAGAGCAGTGAGGCTCGGTGCGTGACCAGCACCACGGTCTTGTTTTGCACCACGGCTTGCAGGCGTTGCTTCAAGCGTTCTTCACCGGTGTTGTCCATGGCGCTGGTGGGTTCGTCCAGCAGCAGCATGGGCGGGTTGAGCAGCAGCGCACGGGCCAGGGCAACGTTCTGGCGCTGGCCGCCGGACAGGTTCTGCCCACGCTCGCCGACTTGCAGTTCGTAGCCTTGGGGATGCAGACGGGCAAATTCGTGCACGCCGGCCAGTTCGGCAGCTTGCAAAACCATTTCATCCTCGACGTAGCGCGCACCGCTGACCAGGTTGTCGCGCAGGGTGCCGGCCAGCAATTGAATATCTTGGGCGACATAGCCGATGTTGTGGCGCAGCTCGCTCACGTCGATCTGGCGCACGTCCACGCCGTCCACCAGCAAGGAGCCGGAGTCGGGTTGGTAAAGGCCGACGATCAACTTGGCCAGGGAGCTTTTGCCCGAGCCGCTGCGGCCGATGATGCCGATTTTCTCCCCTGGCTTGACCACCAGGTTGATGTTCTTCAGCGCCAGGTTCTGCTGGTTCGGGTAAGTGAAGTTCAGGCCCCGGCACTCGATGGCGCCTTGCAGGGTGCGACGGCTCATGGGGCGCTCTTCGAAGTTGCGCTCCTGGGGCAGCTCCATCATCTGGTCCACCGAGGTCATGGTGACCTTGGCTTGCTGGTAGCGCGTCAGCAGGCCCGACAGCGAGGCCAACGGGCTCAAGGCGCGGCCACTGAGCATGTAGCAGGCAATCAGGCCGCCCATGCTGAGGTTGCCGTCGATGATCTGGTACACGCCGAACACGATCATGATCACGCCGGCCAGTTGCTGGATCAGCAGGGTCATGTTCATCGACAGGCCCGACAGCAACTTCACCCGCAGCTCAAGCCGGCTAAGGGTGCCGATGGTCTGCTCCCAGCCATACTGGCGCTCGCTTTCGGCATTGTTGACCTTGACCGCATCGAGCCCGGCGAGGGTTTCGATCAGGCTCGACTGGCGCTCGGCGGCCAGCGCCATCGTGCGTTCCATGGTCGCGACCAGGGGCTTCTGCAAGGCGTAGCCGATGCCCAGGGCGAGCGGGAACGCCAACACTGGAATCCACACCAGGTGCCCGCCGAGAATGGCGATGACCAGGAAGATCAGCAGCGTAAACGGCAGGTCGATCAGGCTGGTGAGGGTCAGCGACGCGAGGAAGTCGCGCAGGCTTTGAAACTCGTGGATGTTCTGCGCGAAGCTGCCGACCCGCGCCGGGCGGTATTTCATGGACATGCCGACGATGCGCTCGAACAGCGTGGCCGAGATGATCAGGTCGGTTTTTTTACCGGCCAGGTCCAGGCACAGGCTGCGCAGGCTCTTGAGGATCAGGTCGAACAGGTAGGCACCACAGATACCCACGGCCAGCACCCACAGGGTGGCGGTGGCCTGGTTCGGCACGACGCGGTCGTACACGTTCATCACGAACAGCGGCGCGGCCATGGCGATGATGTTGATCAGGAAGCTGGCGGCGATGGCGTCGGTGTAGAGCCAGCGTGAACGCATGAGGGTGTCACGGAACCACGAGCGTGCCCGCGGAATCAGGCTGCCGTGGTTGACGTCGAACTTGTGCTGAGGTTGTGCAAAGAAGACTTTGCCGATGTAGTCGTCGGCCAGTGCTTCGCGCTTGATCAGCACTTCACCGCCGTCGCTTTCGCTGAGCAGGATCCGCGCTTGATCTTCGCCCTCCCAGCCCACCAGCACGGTACTGCGACCGTCCTTGAGCAACAGCAGCGCCGGCAGTGCAATAGTCGGGATCTGTTCCAGCTTGCGTTGCAGTAGCCGGCCTTGCAACCCGGCCCGCGCAGCGGCACGCGATAGCAACTCGGCACTCAACCGTTGCGAAGGCAGCGGCAGGCCGGTGGTGAGCATGGCCGCACTGGCCGGTTTTTGATGCAGGGCGCAGAGCGCCAACAACCCGTCGAGTAACGGGTCGTCGTGCAGTGCGCGTGGATCATGACTGAGATGAACTCGACTGACTTCAGGTTCCACGCGGGCACTCTCGACTAACAGATGGGGCTATTGGGGTGGCTCAATTCATCCCAGGCAGTTGGACTTTAGGTTTCACGTCGTTCTGCACGACGGAGGCCATTGGTGCAACCACTCCCTGGCTCTTGAGCAATTCGCCCATGGTCGCCTTGATTCGGTACTGAGTAAATAACTGAATGTTCTTGATTTCTTCCAGGCGGCGGGAAGCGGTGAACAATTCATTTTCGCTGTCGAGCAAATCCAACAGGGTACGTTGACCAAGGCTGAACTGTTGCTGGTAGGACGTACGTACGCGAGTGCTGTGATCCACGTACTGCTGGGCAACCGGCAATTGCGCGTTGGCGTTGTTCAGGGCGTTCCAAGCCAAGCCTAGCTCTTCATTGAGTTGGCGCAAGGCGTTGTTGCGAATGTCCAACGCCTGGTTGGCCTGGTAGGACTTCGATTGCAGGTCGGCCTTGTTGCTGCCACCGGCGAACAGGTTGAAGCGCATGCGCACCATGGCTTCCCAGCCATTGCTGTGGTTGGGGTCACCGGAGACGTTGTTGTCGGCGTTGGTGCCCAGCTCAGCGTCAAAGCGTGGGTAGAAGGTGGATTTGGCGGCGTCGTACTGCTTCTCGGCGGCAGAGATATCCGACTCGGCCGAACGCAGTACCGGGCTGTTGTCGAGCATCTGGCGACGGGCTTCATTCAGGTCTGCCGGCAGCATGGCCATGAACGGGGCCGGACGCTCGAGTTCGTCGGGCATCTGGCCGACGGCGCTGAGGTAGTTGACCTGCGCATCGGCCAGGTTGGTCTGCTCGGTGATCAAGTTGTTACGGGCCTGGGCCAGGCGGGCTTCAGCCTGGTCCTGGTCGGCACCGTTGCCGACGCCGCGCTCGGTGCGCAACTTGATCTGGTCGTAGATGCGCTCGTGGTTGCGCAGGTTGTCTTCGGCCAGGCGTACGAACTCACGGCGGGTCAATACTTCCAGGTAAACCTGGGCAACGGTCAGCGCAGTGCGCTCGGAAGTCCCCAGCAAGGAGTAAGCGCGGGAATTAACGTTGGCTTGTTGACGCCCGACTTCGCTGGAGGTAGCAAAACCGTCAAAAATCATTTGCTGCAGGCGCAGGCTGGATTCGCCGCGATTGAGCGTGTCCCAGTGATTGCCGCCAGGGTTGTTGGCGCGGGTGGTGGCGTTGTCGGTTCCTTGGCGGCCGTATCCGGCGTTCAGATCGACACGCGGCAGGTAGCCACCTTGTGCGGCGCGCAATTGGTAATCGGCGGCGATGCGGCTGTTAACACCCGCCTGGATTTCCGGGTGTACATCCAATGCCTGTTGCATGGCTTGGGGCAGTGTCTGGGCTTGTACGAAACTGGCGGCGAGAGCGAACGGTATTGCCTTGAACAGGTGCAGACGCATTTAAAATTTCCCCAAGACTTCTTGTCTTAAATCACAGCGATTAGCACCGCTGCGTCGGATAATGGCTACCGTAATGACCGTACGTCGGAAAGTTCGAAAAGCGGAACTGCTTCACACATGTAGGACGGTTCGCCGCATAAATATCAATGTGACATTACTAGGGCGATTGTTTAGGATGACGCCCATAAGGTCAATAGTTTGGCACAAACTAGATAGCTAAAAAATCCAGCCAAATATTTGACGTCAATGCATTTATAGACTACGCCCCCAGATTGGCAGCGCTAATAGCGCGCTGCGAAATGGATTTGTCGAAACGGATCGCCGGAGAAAATTTTAATGAGCAGTGTTGTTGCCACCGTCAAAAGCATTGTTGGTCAAGTTTTCGTAATTTCTCCGGAAGGTGCCCGTCGCGTCCTTGTAGAAGGTGATCGTCTGTTTGCCGGCGACCAGATCGACACCGGTCTGTCGGGCGCCGTGAGCCTGGAACTGGCCGACGGTCGCATCCTGGACCTGGGCCGGGACACCCAGTGGAGCGCCGATATGCCGGACTCCACCGCCGACCTGGCAGCGGCCAGCGAGCAAGCCGCACCCTCGGTGGCCGAGCTGCAACAAGCCATCGCCGCCGGCGCCGACCCGACCACCGACCTGGAAGCCACTGCCGCCGGCGCAAACGCTGCCGGTAATGGTGCTGCCGGGGGCGGCCACAGCTTCGTGGTGCTGGACGCGACCGCCGGCCGTGTAGACCCGACCATCGGCTTCCCCACCGCACCCATCGGCCAGGGCACTTCGGCACTCAACGCCCTGAGCGGAGCACCAGGCTCGGCAGACTCGGGTAACCAAGTGCTGCAGCCTTCGACCCTGACCCTGAGCGCGACGCCGACCATCACCGAAGCGGGCGGCGTGCTGACCTACACCGCTACCGTGACCCGGCCATCCACCAGTGACCTGACCGTCACCTTGACCAATGGCGCGGTGATTACCATCCCGTCGGGCCAGTTGACCGGCACCGTCAATGTGCCCTTGGCCCCCAATGACAGCCCGTACATCGACCCGGGCCAGATAAGCGTCGGCGTTACCGGTACCACCGGCGGCGGCAACCTGGTATTGACCATCGACCCTAACCCGGCCGTGACGCAGATCACCGACACCATCGACACCACCACGGTCACCCTGACCGCTGGCTCGACCGTGACCGAAGCCGGGCAGATCACCTACACCGCCACCCTGACCAATCCAGCGCAGACCCCGGTGAACGTCACCTTGAGCAATGGCTCGGTGATCACCATCAAGGCTGGTGAGTCGACAGGCACTGTTGTCGTTGATACGCCGGCTAACGATGTCTACAACAACGGTTCGACGATCAGCACCACGATCACGGGCGCAACGGGCGGTAACTTCGAGAATCTGGTACCGAATACCACGCCTGCGGTCACCACCATTACCGATTCGATCGACACCACCACGGTCACTCTGACCGCAGGTTCGACCGTGACCGAAGGCGGCCAGATCACCTACACCGCCACCCTGACCAATCCAGCGCAGACCCCGGTGAACGTCACCTTGAGCAATGGCTCGGTGATCACCATCAAGGCCGGTGAGTCGACGGGTAGCGTTGTGGTTGATACGCCAGCTAACGACGTCTACAACAATGGCTCGACCGTCAGCACCACGATCACGGGCGCAACGGGCGGTAACTTCGAGAATCTGGTACCGAATACCACGCCTGCGGTCACGACCATTACCGATTCGATCGATGCCACCACGGTCACCCTGACCGCAGGTTCGACCGTGACTGAAGGCGGCCAGATCACCTATACCGCCACGCTGACCAACCCGGCGCAAACGCCGGTGAACGTCACTTTGAGCAATGGCTCGGTGATCACCATCAAGGCCGGCGAATCGACAGGCAGCGTTGTCGTTGATACGCCGGCTAATGACGTCTACGTCAACGGCAGCACCGTCAGTACGACGATTACGAGTACGACTGGCGGCAATTTCGAGAGCCTGGTGCCGAGCACCACGCCAGCGATTACCACCATTACCGATTCGATCGACACCACCACTGTGACGCTGACAGCGCCAATCGAGGCGAACGAAGGTGGGCAGGTTACGTATACCGCCACGCTTTCCAACAAAGCTGGCACAGATGTCACGCTGAAGTTGGATAACGGTTCGTCGATCACCATCAAGGCTGGCGAGACCGTTGGCACCGTAACTGTCCCTGCGCCTAGCGATGATGTGTTCATCGACAAAAGCACGCAGACCGTCCAGATCACTGAGACCTCTGGCGGCAACTTCGAGAAATTGGAAGTTGCAGGCAATGGCGCAACCACCACGATCAACGACACCCTCGACAAAGTTGATGTGGTGCTGACGGCAACTCCTACCGTTGGTGAAGGCGGCAATATCGTCTACACCGCTAGCCTTGTGGATAAGAACGGCGCGCCGGTGACTAACATCACCAACCCGTTGACCGTCACTTTGGATAACGGTCAGACCATTACCATCGGTGTTAACCAATCCAGCGGCACCGTTACTACCGTGGCGCCAGACGATATTTATAAAGGCGATCAGACCGTCACTGCTGCTATCAAGGGTGTGACCGGCGGCGAGCATTTCGAGAACTTGGTTCCTGGTACTACCCCGGTTAATACCACCGTTACGGATACACCAGGCACCGATAACACCACTACGGTGACACTGACCGCTCCGACCGAAGCGAGCGAAGGTGGTCAGATCACCTATACCGCGACCTTGAGCAATAAGGCCGGTACTGACGTCACCTTGAAGCTGGATAACGGCTCTTCGATCACCATCAAGGCTGGAGAAACTGTTGGCACCGTAACCGTGCCTGCGCCTACCGATGACGTGTTCATCGACAAGAGCACCCAGACCGTCAAGATCACTGAGACTACTGGCGGCAACTTCGAAAAACTGGAAGTTGCAGGCAATGGCGCAACGACCACGATCAACGACACCATCGACAAAGTCGATGTGGTCCTGACCGCCACCACCACCGTTGGTGAAGGCGGCAACATCGTCTACACCGCCAGCCTTGTGGATAAAAACGGCGCACCGGTGACTAACATCACCAACCCGCTGACCGTAACCTTGGACAATGGCGAGACCATCACCATTGGTGTGAATCAGTCGAGCGGTAGCGTTTCGGTTCTTGCTCCTGATGACGTGTACAAGGGCGACCAAACTGTCACCACCGCCATCAAAGGCGTAACCGG
>NZ_MPOR01000037.1:0-54632 GCF_001896155.1 Pseudomonas sp. FSL W5-0203 | reverse complement strand
CCTCTTCCAGGGCGCGCGCGCCCTGGAAGAGGAGCACGCCCATCTGACCAAGGTCGTACGTCCAAAGCTGAGCCAGGACATCGGTACGGCCCGCGAGCTGGGTGACTTGAAGGAAAACGCCGAATACCACGCTGCTCGCGAGCAGCAGGGTATGGTCGAGGCGCGGATTCGTGACATCGAAGGCCGTATGCAGAATGCGGTGATCATCGATGTCACCACCATCCCGCATACCGGCAAGGTAATTTTCGGCACGACCGTGGAAATCGCCAACGTCGAGACCGACGAAAGCGTGACTTACCAGATCGTGGGTGAGGATGAGGCTGACTTCAAGCAAGGCAAGATCTCTGTCGGCTCGCCGATTGCTCGCGCCTTGATTGCCAAGGAAGAAGGCGACGTGGTTGCCGTGAAAACGCCGAGCGGCGTCATTGAGTACGAGATTGTCGAAGTTCGTCACATCTGAAAGACGGCGCCCGCTGCGTGCGGGCGCCATGCTTTGGCAGCTCTCTCAGATGCTTTGGGTGGGCGGCCTATGGCTGTTACATATTGGTATGTTGCCGGCGTTGGGCCTGATTGGCCTGGCGCCGCTGCTGATCGATGAGATCGACGGATTGCTGAGTGCGCTGCTGGTGGGTTTTGCGGCGGCGTGCGTGACGCTTCAGGTGTTGGTGCTGATCAAGGCCGAAGGCCTGAAGAGTTTGTGGCGGGATATTCGCGGGCAACTGCTGTTGATGGCGCTGTATGCATGCGCAATGTTTTGCGTGGTGCATGTGTGGCTGCCGCAAGCGTTGCGCTGGCAGTTATTCAGCTATCTTGTGCTAGGGTTCTCTGGCCTGGTGCTGGTTATGCAGCCTGCGCCGGGATGGAGTGGCGGGGCGCGCGAAGCACGCCCTTGACCCTTTTCATCATTTGAAGCGATGAACGTTCGACAGTTGCTTGTTGACGCTGAAGTTCTTGCGATACAGCAGCGCCATCTTGCCGATGACCTGAACCAGGTCCGCTTTGCCGACCTTGCACAGTTCTGCAACGGCGGCCAGGCGCGCTTCGCGATCAAGGATGTTGACCTTGATCTTGATCAGTTCGTGATCGTTCAGTGCGCGCTCGAATTCGGCTAGCACACCCTCAGTCAAACCGTTGTCTGCCACAATCAGAACTGGTTTCAGATGGTGGCCAATGGATTTGTACTGTTTCTTCTGCTCTTGAGTGAGCGGCATAATCTGACCCCTGCGTCTGATCTTGTAAAAAGCGGCGGCCAGTTTACCCGAGCGAGTCCGGGACCGCCCAGTTAATCACGACCCGTTTTATTTTTTCGAGGTGGCCCGTGGCCCGTTCCAAAACCAGCCTTAAGTGGCTACAAGAACATTTCAATGATCCTTACGTCAAAAAGGCGCAAAAGGACGGCTACCGTTCCCGGGCCAGCTACAAGTTGCTGGAGATCCAGGACAAGGACAAATTGATTCGTCCAGGCATGAGCGTTATCGATCTCGGCGCGGCCCCCGGTGGCTGGTCCCAGGTGACCAGTCGTCTGATTGGTGGGCAAGGTCGATTGATCGCTTCGGACATCCTCGAGATGGACAGCATCCCGGACGTGACCTTTGTTCACGGCGATTTCACCGAGGACAAGGTATTGGCCGAGATCCTGGAGGCTGTGGGAAATTCGCAGGTAGACCTTGTGATTTCCGACATGGCCCCCAATATGAGTGGATTACCGGCTGTTGATATGCCGCGTGCCATGTTCCTGTGTGAACTGGCGCTGGATCTGGCAGGTCGGGTGTTGCGTCCGGGTGGCGATTTCCTGGTGAAGGTCTTCCAGGGCGAAGGTTTCGACGAGTACCACAAGAACATTCGCAAGTTGTTCGACAAGGTACAGACACGCAAGCCGGACTCATCCCGTGACCGGTCCAGGGAGCAGTATCTGCTGTGCCGTGGCTTCCGCGGTGTCGAAGGCGCTGCGAGCGAAGAGCGTTTTTGAGAAATTCGAGGAGGGCGATAGGTTTTTTTATATCGCTTTCGTCACGAAGCTTTACGAATATTGCGTAGTCAAAGTTTCACAAAGGGTTACAGACGGCGCCTGCCAGAGTTGTAGGTAATGTAGTAAGTTAGGCCGGTGAATATCATGCGAAGCGCGCGCCAGTAGCGGAGCTTGCTTCAGAGGGTAGTTAATTGAACGATATGGCAAAGAATCTGATCCTGTGGTTGATCATCGCGGCTGTCCTGGTGACGGTGATGAACAACTTCTCCAGCCCTAACGAGCCGCAGACCCTCAACTATTCCGACTTCATCCAGCAAGTTAAGGATGGCAAGGTCGAGCGCGTAGCGGTTGATGGCTACGTGATTACCGGTAAGCGCAACGATGGCGACAGCTTCAAGACCATTCGTCCTGCCATTCAGGACAACGGTCTCATCGGTGACCTGGTGGATAACAAGGTCGTTGTGGAAGGCAAGCAGCCTGAACAGCAAAGCATCTGGACCCAGCTCCTGGTTGCCAGCTTCCCGATCCTGGTGATTATCGCCGTGTTCATGTTCTTCATGCGCCAGATGCAAGGCGGTGCGGGAGGCAAGGGCGGGCCGATGAGCTTCGGCAAAAGCAAGGCGCGCCTGCTCTCCGAAGACCAGGTGAAGACCACCCTGGCTGACGTCGCAGGTTGCGACGAAGCCAAGGAAGAAGTCGGTGAGTTGGTCGAGTTCCTGCGTGATCCGGGCAAGTTCCAGCGCCTGGGTGGCCGTATTCCTCGCGGTGTGCTGATGGTGGGGCCTCCGGGTACCGGTAAAACCTTGCTGGCCAAGGCGATTGCCGGCGAAGCCAAGGTGCCTTTCTTCACGATTTCCGGTTCTGACTTCGTCGAGATGTTTGTCGGCGTCGGCGCCAGCCGTGTTCGCGATATGTTCGAGCAGGCCAAGAAGCACGCGCCATGCATCATCTTCATCGACGAAATCGATGCCGTCGGTCGCCATCGTGGCGCGGGCATGGGGGGTGGTCACGATGAGCGTGAGCAGACCCTCAACCAGTTGCTGGTAGAGATGGATGGTTTCGAGATGAATGACGGCATTATCGTCATCGCCGCAACCAACCGTCCCGACGTTCTCGACCCTGCGTTGCTGCGTCCGGGCCGTTTCGACCGCCAGGTTGTGGTCGGCCTGCCGGACATTCGTGGTCGTGAGCAGATCCTGAAAGTACACATGCGCAAGGTGCCAATGGGTGACGACGTGGCTCCGGCTGTGATCGCCCGTGGTACTCCCGGTTTCTCCGGTGCTGATCTGGCGAACCTGGTGAACGAGGCTTCGCTGTTCGCTGCCCGTACTGGCAAGCGCATCGTTGAGATGAAAGAGTTCGAATTGGCGAAAGACAAGATCATGATGGGCGCCGAGCGCAAATCCATGGTCATGTCCGAGAAAGAGAAGCAGAACACCGCTTATCACGAGGCAGGTCACGCCATTGTAGGTCGCGTTGTGCCTGAGCATGACCCCGTCTACAAAGTGTCGATCATTCCTCGTGGTCGGGCACTGGGTGTGACCATGTTCCTGCCGGAAGAAGATCGCTACAGCCTCTCCAAGCGTGCGCTGATCAGCCAGATCTGCTCGCTGTATGGTGGCCGTATTGCTGAAGAAATGACCCTTGGCTTCGACGGTGTGACCACTGGCGCCTCCAACGACATCATGCGTGCCAGCCAGATTGCGCGAAACATGGTGACCAAGTGGGGCTTGTCGGAAAAACTCGGCCCATTGATGTACGCCGAAGAAGAAGGCGAAGTGTTCCTGGGCCGTGGCGGCGGTGGGCAAAGCGCCAGCTTCTCGGGTGAGACAGCCAAGCTGATCGACTCCGAGGTTCGCAGCATCATTGACCAGTGCTACGGCACGGCCAAGCAGATCCTCACTGACAACCGTGACAAGCTGGACGCCATGGCTGATGCGTTGATGAAGTACGAAACCATCGATGCCGACCAGATCGACGACATCATGTCGGGCCGCACGCCGCGTGAGCCGCGCGACTGGGAAGGTGGTTCGGGTACTTCGGGCACTCCGCCTGTGGTGCAGAATGAGCGCCCTGAAACGCCTATCGGCGGCCCGGCAGCTGATCACTAAGGTTTGAAATGACTTCTGCTTTGTCCTCTACCCGGTTGCCTTGCGGCAACCGGGTTCTTGATTTGGCCCGGACGCATGTCATGGGCATCCTCAATGTAACCCCTGACTCCTTTTCCGATGGTGGCCGCTTCAGTCAGTTGGACGCCGCGTTGCGCCATGCCGAGGCGATGGTGGCTGCCGGTGCGACGCTGATTGATGTGGGTGGGGAATCGACCCGCCCCGGCGCCCGCGTTGTTTCTCCATTGGAGGAGCTGGAGCGGGTGGCACCGGTGGTTGAGCGCATAGCCCGCGAGCTGGATGTCATCATCTCGGTAGACACCTCCACCCCGGCAGTGATGCGCGAAACCGCGCGTCTGGGGGCTGGGTTGATCAACGACGTGCGCTCGCTTCAGCGCGACGGTGCTCTTGATGCGGCCGCTGCGACCGGCTTGCCCGTCTGCCTGATGCATATGTTGGGTGAGCCCGGCAACATGCAGGACAATCCGCATTACGACGACCTGGTTGGCGAGGTGGGTGGGTTTCTTGCTGAGAGGGTTGCCCAGTGTGTGGCTGTGGGTATTGCGCCCGAACAGATCATCCTCGATCCGGGGTTTGGCTTTGCCAAGACCCTGCAGCACAATCTAAGCCTGTTCAAACACATGGAAGCGCTGCACGCCCTTGGTCGCCCGCTGTTGGTCGGCGTTTCGCGCAAGAGCATGATAGGGCTCGCCTTGAATCGCCCCGTCGGCGAACGCCTGTATGGCGGCCTGGCGCTTGCGGCACTAGCCGTGACCAAGGGCGCACGTATTTTGCGTGTGCATGATGTCGCCGAAACGGTCGATGTGGTGCGCATGCTCGCTGCTGTAGAATCAGCCGAATAAGAATGATGGAGTACTTATGACTAAAAAATATTTTGGCACCGACGGCATTCGTGGTCGGGTCGGCGAATTCCCGATCACCCCTGATTTCATGCTCAAGCTGGGTTGGGCGGCAGGCATGGCGTTCCGCAGCATGGGCGCCTGTCGCATCCTGGTAGGCAAGGACACCCGTATTTCGGGTTACATGTTTGAGTCTGCGCTGGAGGCCGGATTGTCCGCCGCCGGGGCCGATGTGATGCTGTTGGGGCCTATGCCCACGCCGGCAATCGCTTACCTGACGCGTACCTTCCACGCTGAAGCCGGTATTGTGATCAGCGCCTCCCACAATCCTCATGATGACAATGGCATCAAGTTTTTCTCGGGGCAGGGCACCAAGCTGCCTGACGAGATCGAGTTGATGATCGAAGAGCTGCTGGACGCGCCGATGACGGTGGTCGAGTCCAGCAAGCTGGGCAAGGTGTCGCGCATTAACGACGCGTCAGGCCGCTATATCGAATTCTGTAAAAGCAGCGTCCCGAGCAGCACCAATTTTGCAGGCTTGAAGATTGTTGTCGATTGCGCCCATGGGGCGACCTACAAGGTGGCGCCGAGCGTCTTCAAGGAACTGGGCGCACAGGTTACCGTGCTGTCGGCTCAGCCCAACGGCTTGAACATCAACTACAACTGCGGTTCCACCCACATGGAGCAACTGCAGGCTGCTGTGCTGGCTGAGCATGCGGACCTGGGCATCGCTTTTGATGGCGATGGCGACCGCGTGCTGATGGTGGATCACACTGGCACGATCGTGGATGGTGATGACCTGTTGTTCATCATTGCCCGTGACCTGCATGAGCGTAACAAGCTGCAAGGTGGCGTGGTCGGCACTCTGATGAGTAATCTCGGGCTGGAATTGGCGTTGGCAGAACTGGGGATTCCCTTTATTCGCGCCAATGTCGGTGACCGCTACGTGATCGCCGAGCTGCTGGAGCGTAACTGGTTGGTCGGCGGCGAGAACTCCGGGCACGTGGTCTGCTTCCAGCACACCACCACGGGTGACGCGATCATCGCCGCGCTACAGGTGCTGTTGGCCCTGCGTCGCCGCGAGGAGAGCCTGGCCCAGGCGCGTCAAGCCCTGCGCAAGTGCCCGCAAGTGCTGCTCAATGTGCGTTTTGCCGGTGGCGAAAACCCCATCGAGCACCCTGCTGTCAAAGAGGCTTGCGAGCGCGTGACCCAGGCAATGGCGGGGCGCGGGCGTGTGTTGCTGCGCAAGTCCGGCACAGAGCCGCTGGTGCGTGTGATGGTCGAAGGCGAGGACGAAACACAGGTTCGCGGCCATGCCGAAGACCTGGCAAAACTGGTAACTGAAGTTTGCGCCTGAATTCGGCTTGCCAGTGATGATGTGGTTGGGTAACATCTGCGCCCACTTTGACCGACGGGGTACAGCATGCGTCGCACTATGGTAGCTGGTAACTGGAAGATGCACGGTACCCGCGCCAGTGTCGCTGAGCTGATCAACGGCCTTCGTCACTTGGCCTTGCCTAGCGGTGTTGACGTCGCGGTGTTCCCGCCTTGCTTGCATATCAACCAAGTGGTTGATGGCTTGAAGGGCAAGTCGATTCAGGTCGGCGCGCAGAACTCTGCGGTAGAGCCGATGCAAGGTGCGTTGACCGGCGAGATTTCGCCGAGTCAGCTGGTTGATGCGGGTTGTTCCTATGTGCTTGTCGGGCACTCCGAGCGTCGCCAGATGATGGGCGAGCGGGATGGGACGCTCAACCGCAAGTTCGCCGCAGCACAGGCTTGTGGCTTGATTCCGGTGCTGTGCATAGGGGAGACCCTTGAGCAGCGCGAATCGGGCAAGACTCTTGAAGTTGTCTCGCGTCAGCTGGGCAGCATCATCGAGGAGCTGGGTGTTGGTGCATTTGCAAAGGCAGTTATTGCTTACGAGCCGGTCTGGGCCATTGGCACCGGGCTGACTGCTACACCGCAACAGGCGCAGGATGTGCACGCAGCCATCCGCGCGCAGTTGGCGGCAGAGAATTCTGAAGTCGCACAAGGTGTGCGGCTTCTATACGGCGGCAGCGTGAAGGCGGCCAATGCGGTCGAACTGTTCGGCATGCCGGATATCGATGGGGGGCTCATTGGTGGAGCTTCCCTGAATGCAGATGAGTTCGGTGCGATCTGTCGCGCCGCGGGAAACTGAAAAAATGCTGGAAACAGTCGTAGTCGTTTTTCATCTGTTGGCTGCCCTGAGCGTAGTTGCTCTGGTTTTGTTGCAACAGGGTAAAGGTGCGGATGCTGGTGCGTCTTTCGGTGCAGGTGCTTCAAATACTGTGTTCGGAAGCCAAGGTTCCTCTACCTTTCTTAGTAAGTTTACTGCTATACTTGCCGCAGGTTTCTTCATAACCAGCTTAGGGTTAGGTTACTTTGCTAAAGAGAAAGCTCATGTGCTGACTCAAGTAGGTTTGCCAAACCCGGCAGTGTTGGAAGTTCCAAAAGCAAAACCGGCTTCTGATGATGTCCCGGTGCTTCAAGAGCAAAAGTCGGCTACTCCAGCGACTGACGTACCTCCAGCTCAAGAGCAGAAGTAAGAAGGGTTGTAAACGCTGTATTGCCGAGGTGGTGGAATTGGTAGACACGCAACCTTGAGGTGGTTGTGCCCATAGGGTGTAGGGGTTCGAGTCCCCTTCTCGGTACCAATTATCAGGAGAGCCCGCTGTTGCGGGCTTTCTTGTAGGTGGAAGGTTACATTGACCCTGTAAGGGATCGGTCGTATACTTCCGCCCCAGCTTTGTCGCGGGGTGGAGCAGTCTGGTAGCTCGTCGGGCTCATAACCCGAAGGTCGTCGGTTCAAATCCGGCCCCCGCAACCAGTTTTAGCGGAGCCCCTTTTAAGGGGCTTTTTGTTAGCTGGACACTTTCAACGCCGCTGTTCGACGGCGTTTCAAGGATGGGCGTTTCGCCCATTTTTTTATTTTGCACAGCATGCACATACATGCACGAGGGGGTTCAGGTGTCGAGCAAGCTAGAAGAGTTGCAGGCCTTGTTGGCCCCGGTGGTCGTGGCCCTAGGCTATGAATGCTGGGGTATTGAGTTTTCGGCTCAAGGTCGCCACTCAATGTTGCGCGTTTATATCGATAAAGAGGGCGGCGTGCTGGTGGACGATTGTGCCATTGTCAGCCGTCAGATCAGCGGTGTGCTGGATGTTGAAGATCCAATCTCCGTTGAATACACCCTTGAAGTTTCCTCGCCAGGCATGGAACGCCCACTGTTCACTATCGAGCAGTTTGCTAAATATGCCGGTGAACAAGTGAAGATCAAGCTGCGCTCCCCCTTTGAAGGGCGACGCAACTTTCAGGGCCTTCTGCGCGGTGTAGAAGAGCAGGATGTCGTGGTGCAGGTAGAAGACCACGAGTTCCTGTTGCCGATCGATATGATCGACAAGGCCAACATTATTCCCAGTTTTGACTGAGACGCGGATCCCGCGGATCCAATGGCTTGCGAAAGGCGAGGCGTACGATGAGCAAAGAAGTACTGCTGGTTGTTGAGTCGGTATCCAATGAAAAGGGTGTACCGGCAAGCGTGATTTTTGAAGCGTTGGAGCTGGCCCTGGCCACTGCTACCAAGAAACGTTTTGAAGACGAAGTAGATCTGCGTGTGGAAATCAACCGCCACACCGGTGCCTATGAGACTTTCCGTCGCTGGACGGTGGTCGAAGAGGACGATCTTGATGATCCGGCCATCGAAACCTGGCCAAGCAAGGTTGCGCAAACGCATCCGGGCGCTCAGGTTGGCGATGTTGTCGAAGAAAAGATCGAGTCGATCGAATTCGGCCGTATTGCTGCACAGACCGCCAAGCAGGTCATTGTGCAGAAGGTTCGCGAAGCCGAGCGCGCTCAAGTCGTTGACGCCTATCGCGAACGCCTGGGTGAAATCATCTCTGGCACCGTGAAAAAAGTTACCCGCGACAACGTGATCGTCGACCTGGGCAACAACGCCGAAGCGTTGCTGGCCCGCGAAGACATCATCTCTCGCGAAACCTTCCGTGTCGGCGTGCGTCTGCGTGCGCTGCTCAAGGAAATCCGCACCGAGAACCGCGGCCCGCAGTTGATCCTGTCGCGTACCGCGCCGGAAATGCTGATCGAGCTGTTCCGTATCGAAGTGCCGGAAATCGCCGAAGGCCTGATCGAAGTGATGGCTGCGTCCCGTGACCCGGGTTCGCGTGCCAAGATCGCGGTCCGCTCCAAGGACAAACGCATCGACCCGCAAGGCGCTTGCATCGGTATGCGCGGTTCGCGCGTCCAGGCAGTGTCGGGCGAATTGGGCGGTGAGCGTGTGGACATCGTCCTGTGGGACGATAACCCGGCGCAGTTCGTGATCAACGCCATGTCGCCAGCTGAAGTGGCGGCAATTATCGTTGACGAAGATGCCCATGCAATGGACATCGCCGTTGGCGCAGACAATCTGGCTCAGGCCATTGGTCGTGGTGGTCAGAACGTGCGTCTGGCCAGCCAACTGACCGGCTGGACCCTGAACGTGATGACCGAATCGGACATCCAGGCTAAGCAGCAAGCTGAAACCGGTGACATCCTGCGCAACTTCATCGAAGAGTTGGAAGTCGATGAAGAACTGGCACAGGTGCTGGTAGATGAAGGCTTCACCAGCCTGGAAGAGATTGCCTACGTACCGTTGGAAGAAATGCTCAACATCGACGGCTTTGACGAGGATATCGTCAACGAGCTCCGCGCTCGGGCCAAGGATCGTTTGTTGACTAAAGCCATCGCTACTGAGGAAAAGCTGGCAGACGCCCATCCGGCCGAAGACCTGCTCTCGCTTGAGGGTATGGACAAGGATTTGGCGATGGAACTGGCGGTGCGCGGCGTAATTACCCGCGAAGACCTGGCCGAGCAGTCTATTGACGATCTGCTCGACATCGACGGCATTGACGAAGATCGTGCCGGCAAGTTGATCATGGCCGCCCGAGCCCATTGGTTCGAGTAATTAGGCGCGGCCTGAGGAGAGAAGTGCATGACGCAAGTCACGGTGAAACAACTGGCCGATGAGGTCAAAACACCGGTAGAGCGCCTGTTGCAGCAGATGCGTGAGGCAGGTCTGCCGCACACCGCCGCCGATGAAGGTGTGAGCGATAGTGAGAAGCAGTCTTTGCTGACTCACTTGAAGAGCAGCCACAAGGCGAAAGTGGAAGAACCGCGCAAGATTACATTGCAGCGCAAAACCACCAGCACCCTGCGGGTTGCAGGTAGCAAGAGCATCAGCGTTGAAGTACGCAAGAAGAAAGTCTTCGTACAGCGCAGCCCGGAAGAAATCGAAGCCGAGCGCAAACGCGAGCTGGAAGAACGTCGCGCAGTAGAAAATGCTGCACGTCAGAAGGCTGAAGAAGAAGCCAAGCGTCGCGCCGAAGAAGAAGCGCGTCGCCAGCCTGCTGCTGCGCAACCTGCTGCCACTGACGCGGTCGCCGCCCCTGTTGAAGCTGTGCGTGAGGCTGCCCCGGCTGCCGCCGCACCTGCTCCTGCAGCAGACGCCCGCAAGCGCGACGAGCCTCGTCGTCCGGACAAACCACGTGCTGACGACAACAATCGTCGCGGTGGTGGTGGCGATGGTGAGCGTAAAAACGCTCCGCACCGCGCCTCGGTCAAAGAGAAAGCGCCTGCGCCACGCGTTGCCCCACGTACCACCGACGAAGAAAGCGATGGCTTCCGTCGTGGTGGTCGCGGCAAGGCCAAGCTGAAGAAGCGCAACGCCCACGGTTTCCAGAGCCCAACCGGCCCTGTCGTGCGTGAAGTGAAGATCGGCGAGACCATCACTGTGGGCGATCTGGCCCAGCAGATGTCGGTCAAGGCTGCTGAAATCATCAAGTTCATGTTCAAGCTGGGCACTCCGGCCACCATCAACCAGGTACTGGACCAGGAAACTGCCCAGTTGGTTGCTGAAGAGCTGGGCCACAAAGTGACCCTGGTCAGCGACACCGCCCTGGAAGATTCCCTGGCCGAGTCCCTGAAGTTTGAAGGCGAGGCAGTTTCCCGTGCGCCGGTTGTGACCGTAATGGGCCACGTTGACCACGGTAAGACTTCCCTGCTCGACTACATCCGTCGTGCCAAGGTTGCCGCAGGCGAAGCCGGTGGTATTACCCAGCACATCGGTGCATACCACGTTGAAACCGAACGCGGCATGGTCACCTTCCTCGACACCCCAGGTCACGCCGCGTTTACCGCAATGCGTGCCCGTGGTGCCAAGGCGACCGACATCGTGATCTTGGTGGTTGCAGCGGACGACGGCGTAATGCCGCAGACCATTGAAGCCGTCCAGCACGCCAAGGCTGCCGGTGTTCCTCTGGTCGTTGCCGTGAACAAAATCGACAAGCCGGGCGCCGATCTCGATCGCATCCGTAGCGAACTGTCGGTTCACGGCGTGACGTCCGAGGAATGGGGTGGCGAGACGCCATTCGTATCGGTCTCGGCGAAAATGGGTACCGGCGTTGACGAACTGCTCGAAGCGGTCCTGTTGCAAGCCGAAGTCCTGGAACTGACCGCTACTCCATCGGCTCCTGGCCGTGGCGTCGTGGTGGAGTCCCGTCTCGACAAGGGCCGTGGCCCGGTTGCCACCGTGCTGGTCCAAGACGGTACCCTGCGCCAAGGCGACATGGTACTGGTCGGTTCGAACTACGGCCGTGTACGTGCCATGCTCGACGAGAACGGCAAGCCAATCAAGGAAGCAGGCCCTGCTATCCCAGTCGAGATTCTCGGCCTGGACGGTACGCCGGACGCTGGCGACGAGATGAGCGTAGTGGCTGATGAGAAGAAAGCCCGTGAAGTGGCTCTGTTCCGTCAAGGCAAGTTCCGCGAGGTCAAGCTGGCCCGTGCTCACGCCGGCAAGCTGGAAAACATCTTCGAGAACATGGGCCAGGAAGAGAAGAAGACGCTTAACATCGTCCTCAAGTCTGACGTTCGTGGTTCCCTCGAAGCGTTGAACGGCGCCTTGAACGGCCTGGGTAACGACGAAGTGCAAGTGCGCGTTGTCGGTGGCGGTGTCGGTGGTATCACCGAATCCGACGCCAACCTGGCACTGGCTTCCAACGCTGTACTGTTCGGCTTCAACGTGCGTGCCGATGCTGGCGCTCGCAAGATCGTCGAGCAGGAAGGCCTGGACATGCGTTACTACAACGTCATCTACGACATCATCGAAGACGTCAAGAAAGCCCTTACCGGTATGCTTGGCAGCGACGTCCGGGAGAACATCCTGGGTATCGCCGAGGTGCGTGACGTGTTCCGCTCGCCGAAATTCGGTGCGATCGCCGGCTGTATGGTGGTTGAAGGCACTGTGTACCGTAACCGTCCAATCCGTGTACTGCGTGAAGACATCGTTATCTTCGAAGGCGAGCTGGAATCCCTGCGCCGCTTCAAGGATGACGCTGCCGAAGTACGTGCCGGCATGGAATGCGGTATCGGCGTCAAGAGCTACAACGACGTCAAGGTTGGCGACAAGATCGAAGTCTTCGAGAAGGTTCAGGTTGCTCGCAGCCTCTAACTCGCGCACTTCAGGAGCCGCGCAGCGTGTGGGCATGCAGATGCCCCGTGTAGCGTCAGGACTCTAAACGCAACGCCCGGTCTGGCTTTTGTCAGGCCGGGCGTTTGCCGCTTTCAGACCCCACGGGTTTCACCGTGTGGCAGTAACAGGTAACAAGACATGGCAAAAGAATACAGCCGTACCCAGCGTATTGGCGATCAGATGCAGCGTGAGCTGGCCCAACTGATCCGCCGCGAAGTCAAAGACCCACGCGTTGGCCTGGTCACCATTACCGCTGTTGAAGTGAGCCGTGACGTGGGTCACGCCAAAATCTTCATCACCGTAATGGGTCAGGACAACAGCGAAGAAATTGCGCAAAGCATCAAGGTGCTCAACTCTGCTGCAGGTTTCCTGCGTATGCAGTTGGCCCGTGAAATGAAGCTGCGCAGCGTTCCACAGTTGCACTTCCACTACGACGAAAGCGTCGTGCGTGGCGCGCACCTGTCGGCCCTGATCGAGCGCGCCGTGGCTGAAGACAGCCAGCATCCGTCCACACCTGAAGACGCCAAGGAGTAAGCGGTGGCTCAGGTCAAACGTATTCGTCGCAACGTCAGTGGCATCATTCTGCTCGACAAACCCATTGGCTTTACCTCCAATGCCGCGTTGCAGAAGGTTCGCTGGCTGCTCAACGCCGAGAAGGCCGGGCACACCGGCAGCCTTGATCCATTGGCCACCGGTGTATTGCCGTTGTGCTTTGGCGAGGCCACCAAGTTTTCGCAATACCTGCTTGATTCCGACAAGGGTTACGAAACCCTGATGCAACTGGGCAAGACCACCACCACGGCAGATGCCGAAGGTGATGTTTTGCAGGTTCGCGACGTGACCGTTGGTCGTGCGGATATCGAAGCTGCTTTACCCGCTTTTCGTGGGCAAATCAGTCAGATACCGCCGATGTACTCGGCACTCAAGCGCGATGGCCAGCCACTTTACAAGCTGGCACGTGCGGGCGAAGTAGTGGAGCGCGAACCGCGTTCTGTTACTATTGCGCGCTTGGAATTGCTCGCTTGTGAGGGCGACACTGCCCGTTTGGCCGTGGACTGCAGCAAAGGCACCTATATCCGTACCCTGGTGGAAGATATTGGTGAAAAGCTCGGTTGCGGCGCGTACGTTGCAGAACTGCGACGCACCCAGGCCGGGCCTTTCAGCCTGGCCCAGACGGTCACGCTGGAAGAGTTGGAAGCGGTACACGCCGAGGGCGGCAATGAAGCGGTTGATCGCTTCCTCATGCCATCGGACAGCGGTTTGCTCGATTGGCCGCTGCTGCACTTCTCGGAGCACAGCGCGTTCTACTGGCTCAACGGCCAGCCGGTACGCGCCCCGGATGCCCCGAAGTTCGGCATGGTGCGAGTACAGGATCATAACGGTCGCTTTATCGGTATCGGTGAAGTGAGCGAAGACGGGCGCATCGCGCCGCGTCGGCTGATTCGGTCAGAATGACCGAACGAGTGTGGCTGTTAACAGGCATGGTCAACACTCATTTTTAGATACAGGGATTTGTCCCTGGCCTGTTGAAACTGCCCTTTGGGTGGTTTCCTGAAAAAAGGATTGCCTCATGGCTCTCGACGTTCAAGAAAAAGCACAAATCGTAGCTGACTATCAGCAAGCTGTTGGTGACACTGGTTCGCCAGAAGTGCAAGTTGCACTGCTGACCCACAACATCAACAAACTGCAAGGTCACTTCAAGGCCAACGGTAAAGACCACCACTCCCGTCGTGGTCTGATCCGCATGGTAAACCAGCGCCGTAAGCTGCTGGACTACCTGAAAGGCAAGGATCTGGGTCGTTATCAGACTCTGATCGGTCGCCTGGGTCTGCGTCGCTAATAAGCGATTGCGCTAGAGGTTGGTTGTCTGCCGCGTGTCATCGGGATTCCCGTTGGCCCGTGGTAGGCTCCCAGCCTCAAGTTTTATCTGGATACACGTTTTACCCTGGACGAGCGTCGGGCCGATTCCCGGCATTGCCCAAGAATTTCGCAAGAAGACAAGTTCCCCCAAGAGCCACAAAGAAGGTAGGACACCGTGAACCCGGTTATCAAAAAATTCCAGTTCGGTCAGTCGACCGTTACCCTCGAGACAGGCCGTATCGCCCGTCAAGCCTCCGGCGCAGTGCTGGTTACCGTTGACGACGACGTGACCGTACTGGTGACCGTTGTTGGCGCCAAGACCGCTGACCCGAGCAAGGGCTTCTTCCCTCTGTCCGTTCACTACCAGGAAAAGACTTACGCTGCCGGTAAGATCCCTGGCGGTTTCTTCAAGCGCGAAGGCCGTCCTTCCGAGAAAGAAACCCTGACTTCCCGACTGATCGACCGTCCGATCCGTCCGCTGTTCCCAGAAGGCTTCATGAACGAAGTGCAGGTTGTCTGCACCGTCGTTTCCACCAGCAAGAAGACCGATCCGGACATCGCTGCGATGATCGGTACCTCGGCTGCCCTGGCCATCTCCGGTATTCCTTTCGATGGCCCGATCGGCGCTGCCCGCGTTGCGTTCCACGAAAGCACCGGCTACCTGCTGAACCCGACTTACGAGCAACAGAAAGCCTCGAGCCTGGACATGGTCGTTGCCGGTACGTCCGAAGCCGTATTGATGGTTGAATCGGAAGCCAAAGAGCTGACCGAAGACCAGATGCTGGGTGCCGTACTGTTTGCTCACGACGAGTTCCAGGTTGTGATCAACGCGGTTAAAGAACTGGCTGCCGAAGCTGCCAAGCCGACCTGGACCTGGGCTGCTGCCCCGGAAGCCACCGAACTGTTGGGCGCTATCCGCTCCGAGTTCGGCGCTGCCATCTCCGACGCCTACACCATCACCGTCAAGGCCGACCGCTACGCTCGCCTGGGTGAGCTGAAGGACCAGGTCGTCGCCAAGCTGTCCGGTGAAGAAGGCCAGCCTTCCTCCAGCGAAGTCAAAGCTGCTTTCGGTGAGATCGAATACCGCACCGTTCGCGAAAACATCGTTAACGGCAAGCCACGTATCGACGGTCGCGACACCCGCACCGTGCGTCCGCTGAACATCGAAGTCGGCGTACTGCCGAAGACTCACGGTTCGGCGCTGTTCACCCGTGGCGAAACCCAGGCCCTGGTCGTTGCGACCCTGGGTACTGCCCGCGACGCACAACTGCTGGACACCCTGGAAGGCGAGAAAAAAGACCCCTTCATGCTGCACTACAACTTCCCTCCGTTCTCGGTGGGCGAGTGTGGTCGTATGGGCGGTGCAGGTCGTCGTGAAATCGGTCACGGCCGTCTGGCTCGTCGTTCGGTTCAGGCCATGCTGCCTGCCGCTGACGTGTTCCCGTACACCATCCGTGTTGTATCGGAAATCACCGAGTCCAACGGTTCCAGCTCCATGGCTTCGGTCTGCGGTGCTTCCCTGGCGCTGATGGACGCCGGTGTGCCAATGAAGGCACCGGTTGCCGGTATCGCCATGGGCCTGGTTAAAGAAGGCGAGAAGTTCGCCATCCTGACCGACATCCTGGGTGACGAAGACCACCTGGGCGACATGGACTTCAAAGTAGCCGGTACCGCCAAAGGTGTGACCGCGCTGCAGATGGACATCAAGATCAAGGGCATCACCGAAGAGATCATGGAAATCGCCCTGGGCCAAGCCCTGGAAGCGCGCCTGAACATCCTCGGCCAGATGAACCAGATCATTGGTCAGTCCCGCACCGAGCTGTCGGAAAATGCTCCGACCATGATCGCGATGAAAATCGACACCGACAAAATCCGTGATGTTATCGGTAAAGGCGGCGCGACCATCCGTGCGATCTGTGAAGAGACCAAGGCTTCGATCGACATCGAAGACGACGGTTCGATCAAGATCTTCGGCGAAACCAAGGAAGCAGCTGAAGCAGCACGCCAGCGCGTACTGGGTATCACTGCTGAGGCCGAGATCGGCAAGATCTACGTCGGCAAGGTTGAGCGCATCGTCGACTTCGGCGCGTTCGTCAACATCCTCCCGGGCAAAGACGGTCTGGTTCACATCTCCATGCTGAGCGATGCTCGCGTTGAGAAAGTGACCGACATTCTGAAAGAAGGCCAGGAAGTGGAAGTGCTGGTACTGGACGTGGACAACCGCGGCCGTATCAAGCTGTCCATCAAGGACGTAGCAGCAGCCAAGGCTTCGGGCGTTTAATCACCCGCAGGCTTCACGCTGAAAAAAGGACTCCTCGGAGTCCTTTTTTTATGGGCGCGAGAAAATGAAGCAGAATCAGCTGTTTAGCGCCGCCCAAAAGCCGCAACTTGCATGCAGGCACGATGAGCTTCATGCAAGTTGCACGATTTCGAAAATTTGTGCTTTTCATAAGTCATTGTTTAATAAGGGATTTAATCTGTTCGGCGAGTTGGCACACTGCCTGCAATATCCCTGGTAGCGCTGCAGCATGAAGGTTTACGCCTGCAGACTTTTAATAAAACAGGAGTTACTCGTATGAAGAAGTTCGCTCTCGCTACTGCTACCGCTCTGACCCTGGCCATGGGTGCTAACGTAGCCTTTGCTCAGACTTCCCAAGCCCCTATGACTTTGGCGGCCGGTGAAGCGACCAAGGCTAAGGAAAGCGTTTCGGATACTTGGATCACCACTAAAGTCAAAGCTGACCTGCTGACCGAAAAAGGCATTCCAGGTTCGGACATCAAGGTTGAGACCAACAAAGGTGTGGTTTCCCTGTCCTCCGACGTAGCAGTCTCGGATTCGCAGAAAGCTACTGCTGTAGCCATCACCAAGAAAATCAAAGGTGTGACTGCGGTTTCTGCTGACGGCCTGCTGGCTGGCGGTGCTACCAAAGCTGACGGCATCGACAAAACCAAAGGCGCTGCCCACGACGCTAAAGAGACCACCAGCGATACCTGGATCACTACCAAAGTGAAGGCTGACCTGGTCACTGAAAAAGGCATTCCTGGCACCGACATCAAGGTTGAAACCAACAAAGGTGTTGTATCCCTGTCGTCGCCTACCGCTGTGACCGCTTCGCAGAAAGAAACGGCTGTAGCGATCACCAAGAAGATCAAAGGCGTTAAAGCTGTCTCGGCCGATGGCCTGAAAGCAGAGTAACGTTGACGTTTCGTCTGGACTGAATAGCGGCGGCTTAGGGTGAGTTAGATATCCACCTGACGCACCTCTGGAGTTCATGCGACCGACCACACGGATGTGGTCATTACAGGCCCCGGCACTTGTGTCGGGGCCTGTTCTATTTCAGGCTGAAACAGAATGATCAGGTCAAAAAAATGTGGGAGCTGGCTTGCCTGCGATGCTGGCACCTCGGTCATTCAGTTGCACCGAGGTGATGCTATCGCAGGCAAGCCAGCTCCCACATTAGGATGGGTAGTGCTTAGAAGTTACTCAGCATCCAGATGCATTGGAGTGATCACCCGGCCATCCTTCTCGGCCTGCCCCAGCTGCGCATCGATGAAGTACACGCGGTCATCTTCCAACTGGCCCTTGTCTACCAGGTAATCCTTGATAGTGCTGGCTCGGTCCTGCCCCAACTGGCGCAGCAGTACATCACTGCCACTCCAGAACTTGATCACACCGTCCTTGAGCTTCACCGAGCGCTCATCGCTGCCCAGGTCTTTCCATTCGGCCGGGGGTTGCTGTTTGAGGCGGGTGCGGTAGATGCCTTCCAGCAATGGTGCTTTTTCCTTCTCTGGCACTTCAAGCAGGGAGGCTTGGGCCGGGACCTTGTCGCCACGGCGCTGGAGGATCTTGTAGTAGTTATATTGGTATTCACGCTCCAGTCGCTGTGCGGCCAGGAACGGCCCGTCGCTGCTGGCAGCGGCGGTGCCTTCAATTTCCAGGCGCAGGGCAGGGCGTTCTTTCAGCGCCTTGGCCAGGGTGTTCAGAGCGCCTTCGGCGTCTTTGTTCAGCTCACTGGAGCCTGCGGCGAACGACACATTGCCCAGGTCTTCAGAGCCACCACCGGTGACCAGCCCGCCAATGAACTTGAAGGGCGCGGTTGCCGCACGCACCACGAGGTTGCGCAGGGTCTGCCACACAATCGGCATCACGCTGAATTGCGGGTTGTTCAGGTCGCCGCTTACTGGCAGCTCGATGGAGATCTTGCCGTCGGAGTCCTTGAGCAGGGCGACAGCCAGGCGAATCGGTAAGTCCACGGCATCGGAGCTGTCGACTTTTTCACCCAACTGCAGTTGCTTGACCACCACTTTGTTTTCAGCCTTCAACTGGCCTTTGGTGATCACGTAGTGCAGATCGAGATTCAGGCGACCCTTGCGGATACGGAAGCCTGCGAATTTACCTGAGTAAGGTGTCAGGTTGGTCAGCTCGACACGCTTGAAGCTGGTGGCGATGTCCAGCGCGGCCATCGGGTCAAACGGGTTCACGCTGCCTTTGATCGTCACTGGTGCGTATCGGTCCACCTTGCCCTTGATGTCGACGCTGGCCGGTTTGGCCTGGCGACTGTCGATGGTGCCAATCTGGCCGTTGAGCTGTTGAATCGCGGTGGCAAAGTTGGGCGTGAGGCTGAAGTCGGCAAAGTTGGCCGAACCGTCGTTGATCGCGATCTGCCCGATATGAATGCCCAGGGGTTTGTCGTTACTGGCGGCAGGTTTGGCGGCCGACTTGCTGCCACTGTCGGCCGGCTGCGGAATCAGCAGGTCGTCGATGTTGGTGGTGCGATCTTCGTTGATCATGAAGCGCGCATACGGCTGCAACAGGTTGACCTTGTCGATCGACAGGCTTTGGCCGTGCTGGTAGTTCACGCCCTCTAGCACCAGGCGCTGCCACTTGAGGAAGTCGCGGGTCTTCAGGGTGTCCAGGGTATGCAACTGGTCAACCTGGGCGCGGCCGGTGACCTGGAGGGCCAGTGGCTCGGTGCTTTTGAGGTTTACGTCCAGGTTGCTGCCGAGCATGCCGCTGCGCAATTCCAGGCGAATAAACGGGCTGATATAGGCCTGGGCGACCCGCAGGTCGATGTCCTGGGTGTTCACTTTCAGCTTGGCACTGACCGGGTTGAGGTTAACCTCGCCGGTTGCCTGGATCTTGCCTTGCTTACCCAGGCCGGTGTCGACCTTCAAGGCGAAGGGGCTCTGGTTGAGGCTGTCGAAGTTCTGTACGTCGACATTCAACGGGCCCAGTTCCAGCGCGACCGCAGGTTTAGCCTGGCGGTCGGCCAGGTGCACCTGATAGTTACGCAGTTGCACATCCTTGAGCAGCACTTGCCACGGTTTGCTCGGGGCCGCCGGTTGCGCCGACGGCGCGTCGGAAGCGGTTGGTTCCGGTGCCTTGGCCGGTTTGCTCGGTTGGCTGGCGAACAGCTTCTGCCAGTCCAATTGACCATCGGCCTCACGGGCGGCCCAGGTTTCCAGCTTGTTGCTGCGGATCTTGCCGATAATGACCTGCTGCTTGGCCAGGTCTACCGTGGTTTCGCTGACGTCCAGGCGTTCCAGGCGTGCCAGTGGCCGGCCATCGGGGGCCTTTATAGCAAAGGGGGCGATGCTGGCGGCGGTGTTGGTCAGGTTCAGCTCGGTTTCTTTGGCCAGGCTGAATTTGTAGTCAGTGCTGAAGTTGAGCACCCCGTCTTCCAGCACCAGTGGCAGGGCGTCACGTACATACGGCCACCAGGCTTTCATCTTGCCGTCGGTCACCTTCAAGGTGCCTTCGGAGGTGATCGGTACCAGACTGAAGTTGCCTTTCCAGTCGATTTGCCCACCTTCGGGGCCGGCGGCGACCAGGGTCATGTCGGCATTGTCGTCGGGCAAAGTGCTAAGGTTTTTCAGCTCGAAGTCGAGTTCGTCGTAGAGGAATTCGATGGGCTCGCTGGGGCGCAGGTCCTGGAAATGCAGGTTACCACCGGCCAGCTTGATGCTGTCGATACGCAGTGGGAACGGCTTGGCATCAGGATCGGCCGGGGTTGGCTCGCTCGGCGGCAGTTTGAACAACTGCGCCAGGTTCAGTTGGCCGGACTTGTCGAACAGCAGTTCGGTCTTGGGCTTGTCCAGTTGCACATCAGCCAGGTGCAGGGCGCGGGTCCAGAGGCTGTCGATCTGCAGGTTGGCGTAGAGGCGTTCGAAACCTACTTGCTCTTTGCCTGGCTCACCGATCTTCAGGCCCCACAGCGTCAGTTCCAGGCTGAAGGGGTTGAGCTCGATGCGCTCGATTCGCGACGGCACCGTGGCGTAATTGGCCAACTGTTGGTTGGCAATGCGAAGGGCGATGCCGGGTAATATCAGAAAGCCCAGCAAGCTGTACAAAGCAAGGGCGGTCAACAAGGCGCCTACGGCGCGGATCAATCCTTTGGGCATGGGTGAACGCCATCTATGTCGAACGAGAGTGCCTTGGAGTATGGCACGGGAATTCGGTTCCGAAGAACCGTGGGCGCTGGGAAACTTCCTACAAATGCAGGATCAGGGTCTTCAACGGGGGCTGTTGATCCCTGGAAGGAAAGTCGGCCCCAGGTGTCATCACTTGCCACTCGCGTACCGGGCGCCCGGCTTTTTCCGCGCAGCGCAGCACCTGCTCACGCCAGTCCTCCATGCTGACTTTTGCCAGGTTGTTGCAGCAAATCAGCACGCCATTGTCGGCGGTGGCCAGCAGTGCGGGTTTGAGCAGGCTTTGATAGTCGCGCAACAAATCGACGGTGCCGAAAGCGCTCTTGGCCCAGGCGGGAGGATCGAGCAGTACCAGGTCGTACTGGCGCTGTTCCAGGCGTGGATAGCTCGGCAGCTTCTGCCCGCGACGCTGGGTGATCGGCAGGCCCGCCAGTTGGCGAATCGCCGGGAAGTAATCGGACTGTACAAACTCCATGCTAGGCAACTGCGGGTTGAGCTGGCCGTTTTCACGCCCCACCGCCAGGTTGCCCTCGGCAAAATCCAGGTTGCACACTTCCCGTGCGCCCCCCGCCGCTGCGCTCAAACCTACCCCACAGGTGTAGGCGAACAGGTTCAGCACGCTTTTGCCGGCGCTGTGGTCCTTGACCCAGCCCCGGGTGTTGCGCAGGTCGAGGAACAGCAGTGGGTCTTGCCCGGCGTGGCGCCCACGCACACGGTAATTGAGGCCCCACTCGTGGCCGACCAGGTCTTCCAATGCGCCAGGCTCGGCGCGGTACACCGTGTCTTCGCGGTCGATGCGCGAGTTGCCGCGGGCACGGTCGTTGTACACCAGCAACAATTCCAGGCCCATGTATTGGTTGATCAGTTGGTGCAGGTCCAGCAGGTCTGCGGTTTCCAGGGACTGGTGGAAGCTTTGTACCAGCAATTGCGGGCCGTAGCGGTCGATGGTCAAGCCGCCGGCGCCTTCCTGGCTGCCGTGAAACAGCCGATAGCAGTCCGTACCCTGGGCGTGCAGCGTGTTGATCAGGTCTTGGCGGTGATCGAGGGCGGCGCGCAGCGCCTGATTCAAGGGAGTCATGGAGCGCGCCTTGCTTGCAGATGAATAAGAAAAAGGGGGCGCGAAGTTTAACAGCTAACCCCGGCCTGCACAGGCCGGGGATTATCCTGGCCCTACCGGTTGAGGCGTTTGTCGATCAAACCGTCCACCACGCTGGGGTCGGCCAGGGTCGAGGTGTCGCCCAGGCTGTCCAGTTCGTTACAGGCGATCTTGCGCAAGATGCGTCGCATGATCTTGCCGGAGCGGGTTTTCGGCAGGGCAGGGGCCCATTGGATCAATTCCGGTTTGGCGAAGCTGCCAATCTCCTTGCTGACCAACTCCAGCAGGTGCTTTTTCAACGCGTCGCTGGGTTCGACGCCATTCATGGGGGTGACAAAGGCGTAGATGCCCTGGCCTTTGACGTCGTGGGGGTAGCCCACCACCGCGGCTTCGGCGACCTGATCATGCAGCACCAGCGCATTTTCCACCTCGGCGGTGCCGATGCGATGGCCGGACACGTTGATCACATCGTCGATCCGCCCGGTGATCCAGTAGTCGCCGTCTTCATCGCGCCGTGCGCCATCCCCGGTGAAGTAGTAGCCGGGGTAGGGCTTGAAGTAGGTGTCGATCATGCGCTGCGGGTCGCCGTAGACGCTGCGAATCTGCCCCGGCCAGCTTGATTTGATGGCGAGTACACCGCTGCCGGCGCCGCTGATTTCCTTGCCTTGTTCATCAAGCAACACCGGTTGTACGCCGAACATGGGCTGTGTCGCGCAGCCCGGTTTGATGCGCTGGGCGCTGACCAGCGGGCTGAGCATGATGCCGCCGGTTTCGGTCTGCCACCAGGTATCAACAATCGGGCAGCGCTGTTCGCCGACGGCGTTGAAATACCAGTCCCAGGCTTCCGGGTTGATCGGCTCACCTACGCTGCCCAGCAGGCGCAGGCTGGCGCGCGATGTACTCTGCAGCGGGCCGTGGCCTTCGCGCATCAGGGCGCGCAGGGCGGTGGGCGCTGTGTAGAAGATATTCACCTGGTGTTTATCGATGACCTGCCAGAAGCGCGAACTGTCCGGATAACTCGGCACGCCTTCGAACATCAGCGAGGTGGCGCCATTGGCCAGCGGGCCATAAACGATATAGCTGTGGCCGGTGACCCAGCCCACGTCGGCGGTGCACCAGAACACTTCGCCTTCTTGGTAATCGAGCACGTACTTGAAGGTCATCGCCGCTTGCAGCAGGTAGCCAGCGGTGGTGTGCAACACGCCTTTGGGTTTGCCGGTGCTGCCGGAGGTATACAGGATAAACAGCGGGTCTTCGGCGTCCATCGGCTCGGGTGGGCAGTTGTCGCTGGCGGCGTCCAGGGCGGCTTGGTATTTGAGGTCGCGGCCCTCGTGCCAATTCACGCCCGCCCCGGTGCGCTCCACCACCAGTACCGTGCTGACATTCGGGCAACTGGCCAGGGCCTTGTCGACGTTCTGTTTCAGCGCCACGGGCTTGCCACCGCGTATGCCTTCGTCGGCGGTGATCACGGTGCGGCAATCGGCGTCGAGGATGCGGTCGCGCAGGGCGTCAGGAGAGAAACCACCAAACACCACCGAGTGCACTGCGCCAATTCGCGTGCAGGCCAGCATGGCGTACGCCGCCTCGGGGATCATCGGCATATAGATGCACACGCGATCACCTTTGTTCACGCCACGGCTTTTCAACACATTGGCCAGGCGGCTGACGTTTTGGTGCAGTTGACGGTAAGTAATCGTGCAGGATGTTGACGGGTCATCGCCTTCCCAGATGAAAGCCGGCTGATCGGCGCGTTGCGCCAGATGGCGGTCGATGCAGTTGTAGCTGACGTTCAACTGGCCACCGGCAAACCATTGGGCGGCACCGGTGTGGATGTCTGACTGCTGGACGCTGTGCCAGGGTTTTATCCAGTCGAGAAAGCCCTTGGCCTGTTCGGCCCAGAAGGTGTCTGGCTGGTCGATGGATTGGCGATAGAGGCGCTGGTAGTCCTCTTGACTGAGCTGCGCAGCCCGGCGGACGGCATCGGCGGTGGGAAAGGTGCTGATATCGAACATGAGCGCTCCTTATTCTTGTTTTTGCGACAAGTCATAAAGATGCACCCTGGGGCGGGAGGGTTCAAGGCCAACGTCCAAACGGACGTTGGCCTTGAATGAACGGCTTCAGCCGCGGTGGCGACCCCGGAAGTAGTTGATCAGGCCCTGGGTCGAAGCATCTTCGGCCAAGGTTTCTTCGGCGCCGGTCAGGCGGTTGTACACGCCTTTGCCCAGCTCCTTGCCCAGTTCAACGCCCCATTGGTCGAAGGCATTGATGCCCCACACCACGCTCTGCACGAACACCTTGTGCTCATACATCGCCACCAGCGCACCCAGGCGGCGTGGGCTGATGCGCTCGACCACCAGGGTGTTGCTCGGACGGTTGCCCGGGATCACCTTGTGCGGTGCCAGCTTCTGTACTTCGGCTTCCGGCAAGCCCTTCTCACGCAGCTCGGCTTCGGCCTCGCTGCGGGTCTTACCGAGCATCAGCGCCTGGCTCTGGGACAGGCAGTTGGCGTACAGCCACTGATGGTGGTCGGACACAGGGTTGAAACTGACGATCGGCACGATGAAGTCGGCCGGGATCAATTGAGTCCCTTGGTGCAGCAACTGGTGGTAAGCGTGCTGGCCGTTGCAGCCTACGCCGCCCCAGATCACCGGGCCGGTATCGGTGGACACTGGCGTACCGTCCTGGCGCACGCTCTTGCCATTGGATTCCATGTCCAACTGCTGCAAATGCTTGGTGATGTTACGCAGGTAATGGTCGTACGGCAGGATCGCATGGCTCTGCGCACCCCAGAAGTTGCCGTACCACACCCCCAGCAAGCCCAGCAGCACGGGCATGTTGGCTTCGAACGGCGCGTTCAGGAAGTGCTGGTCCATGGTGTAGGCACCCGACAACAGTTCCTTGAAGTTGGACATGCCGATAGCCAGGGCAATTGGCAAGCCGATGGCAGACCACAGCGAGTAGCGCCCACCGACCCAGTCCCACATGGGGAAGATGTTTTCTTCGCGGATACCGAAGGCCACGGCTGCGGCATTGTTGCTCGAGACGGCGATGAAGTGGCGATACAGTTCGGCTTCCGAGCCTCCCTGGGCCAGGTACCAGGCGCGGGCGGCCTGGGCGTTTTTCAGGGTTTCCAGGGTGTTGAAGGATTTGGACGAGACGATAAACAGCGTGGTCTCGGCGCGCAGCTTCATGGTCAGTTCGTGGAACTCGCTGCCGTCGATGTTCGCCAGGTAGTGGCAACGCACACCTTTATGGGCGTAGGACAGCAAGGCCTCCGAGACCAATTCCGGGCCGAGGAACGAGCCACCGATGCCGATGTTCACCACGTCGGTGATCGGCTTCTCGGTGTAGCCACGCCACAGGCCGTCGTGGATACGGCCGACCAGGTCAGTGATCTGGTTCAGCACCTTGTGCACGTCCGGCATGATGTTCACGCCGTTGACCGACAGCTTATCGCCCACCGGGCGGCGCAGGGCGGTGTGCAGGGCAGGGCGGCCCTCGGAGGAGTTGACCGGTTCGCCAGCGTACTGCGCGTCGATCGCCGCCTTGAGATTGACTTCCTTGGCCAGGCCCACCAACAGGTCGCGGGTTTCGCTGGTGATCAGGTTTTTCGAGTAATCGAGGAAAAGTCCGCAGCTGCTCAAGGTGAACTGGGAAAAACGCTGAGGATCGGCATTGAACGCCTCGCGCATGCTGAAATCCTGCATGGCTTGGCGATGTTGAACAAGCGCTTGCCAGGCGGGCAGCGCGGTAACGTCATGAGGGGTGCGGTAGTACGCCATCGCTGCGGGTTTCCTTTTATTACGGGGACTGCCTTTAGGACACTTCAAAGCCCGGAACATCCAGTCTTATCGCAAGGATTGGGTTCCAGACAGCGCTAACCATAGCGCAGGGCAGTTACATTAAACCTAGCGTGTGGATATGTCTTGGCTTTGTCTGCGCTGTGGCCGGTACTTTTTTATACCGGCACAGCCGTCGGGGCAACAGGTTGAGGTAAAGCGGGGGTCAGGCGAGGTTCAGGTGCAGGTTATCGATGAGGCGTGTTGCCCCCAGATAGGCGGCGACCAGAATCACCACATCACGATCTTCAGCCGTGGCCGGGCGCAGATGTACGCCTTGGCGCACTTCCAGGTAGTCCATGCGCAGCCCTGCGGCTTCAATCTGCTGAATGTGCTCGGCGCGAAGCCTGGCAAAATCATGATCGCCGCCTTGGATGGCCGTGGCGATCTGGCTGAGCGCGCGGTACAGCACTGGTGCGACCGCACGTTGCTCCTCGGTGAGATAACCGTTGCGTGATGACAGCGCGAGGCCGTCCTCGGCGCGCACGGTAGGCTCGCCGATGATCTGGATCGGCATGTTCAGGTCGCGGACCATGGCGCGGATCACCGCCAACTGCTGGTAGTCCTTCTGGCCGAATACGGCCATGTCCGGCTGGACCATGTTGAACAGCTTGCTGACCACCGTGGCCACGCCTTCGAAGTGCCCTGGGCGGCTGGCGCCGCACAAGCCTTCGGACAGCTGTGGCACGCTGACTCGGGTCTGGCCGTTCATGCCATCGGGGTACATTTCCTCGACCGTGGGCGCAAACAGCAGGTTGCAGCCCGCCTGCAGGAGTTTTTCCTGGTCGGCGGCCAACGTGCGCGGGTATTTGTCCAGGTCTTCGCCAGCGCCGAATTGCAGCGGGTTGACGAAAATACTCGCCACTACGAAATCCGCTTGCTGCGCGGCCTTGGTCACCAGGGTGGCGTGGCCGCTGTGCAGGTTACCCATGGTGGGCACAAAGCCGATGCGTTTGCCGGCGCTGCGGGCGTGGGTTACGGCAGCCCGCAGTTCGCGGACGGTTTTAACGGTGTTCATGCCGAGAACCCGTGTTCAGTACCTGGGAAAGTTACATTCTTGACTTCGCTGACGTAGGCGCTCAGGGCCGCGTGGATGCTGTCCTGGCCGGCCATGAAGTTCTTTACGAACTTCGGTACGTGGCCAGTGATCGACAGGCCGAGCATGTCGTGCAATACCAGCACTTGGCCGTCGGTGGCGGAACCTGCGCCAATCCCGATCACGGGCACTTTGACGGCCTGGGTGATTTCGGCGGCCAGTTCGCTCGGCACGCACTCCAGCAGAATCATCGCAGCACCGGCTTGTTCCAGTGCAATAGCATCGGCGCGCATCTGGCGGGCCTGGGCTTCATTGCGGCCCTGGACCTTGTAACCACCGAGGATATTGACCGACTGCGGTGTCAGGCCCATGTGCGCGCACACTGGCACGCCGCGCTCGGCCAGCAACCGGATCGACTCGGCCAGCCACACGGCACCTTCGACTTTGATCATATGCGCGCCCGCCTGCATCAGCTTGCCGGCGTTCAGGAAGGTTTGCTCAAGGGTGGCGTAACCCATGAACGGCAGGTCCGCGATGATCAAGGCGCCATCGTTGCCACGCTTGACGCTGGCGGTGTGGTAGGCGAGCTCATCGGTGGTCACGGGCAGCGTGCTGTCATTCCCTTGAAGAACCATGCCCAGGGAGTCGCCCACCAGCAGCACTTCGACGCCAGCCTGGCAGCTGGCGTGGGCGAAGGTGGCGTCATAGCAGGTCAGCATGGTGATTTTTTCACCTTTGAGCTTGAGGCTCTGCAAGGTGGTCAGGGTAATGTCTGGCATGAAAGGGTCCTCGTTCAGGCGCTTGGAAACAGCGAGTAACGCGCGTGAGTCTTCGTTTATACAGGCGCACTGTCTTGAAAGCAGTGCTTATAAGGCCTGGATTGCGCCCTGTCGCGCCGGGTTGGCGGCAGCGGGACGCCTATAGTCGTGAGGAGGACACGGGAAGTCAATTGGATGTGTTACCGCATTGTTACGATGGCGGTGTTACCGCTGTTACTGACGCGATTCAGCAAGATGGGCACAGGCTTGGGGCGCACTGAATATCCAATGTGGGAGCTGGCTTGCCTGCGATGGCATCACCTCGGTGTGGCTGATACACCGTGTCGCTTGCATCGCAGGCAAGCCAGCTCCCACATTGACCGGGTCATTCTTGAGGGAGGCGTTCCAGGCCGACGAACGGGCAGGCGGTGAGCAGGTGGCTTAAACGCTGGCCGTCAGGCAGCTGCAGGTCGGCTGGCGCCAACTCAGCCAACGGATACAGCACAAACGCGCGCAGATGCATCTGGTAGTGCGGCACCTTGAGGCGCGGCTCATCGATCAGGCGATCACCGAACAGCAGGATATCCAGGTCCAAGGTGCGCGGGCCCCAGCGTTCCAGGCGTTCGCGGCCCTGATCGTTTTCGATGGCTTGCAGCGCATCGAGCAGGTCCAATGGCGCCAGGTGACTGTCCAGCGCCGCAACGGCGTTGGTGTAGGGCGGCTGGCCGGGCAGCAGTGAATCGCTTTGATAGAAGGCGGACACACCGGCGAGCTGAGTGCCAGGCAATTGCGCCAGCGCCTCGATCGCGCTGCGCAATTGTTGCTCCGGGGCAGCCAGGTTGCTGCCCATGCCGATGTAGATACGTTCCACGTTTATTCGCCCGCAGCGCCCGAGGCATCGGCACTGCTGCGTTTACGCTTGGTGCCGCTGCGGCGACGCTTTTTCGGGCCTTCGCCGGCGCTATCACCTTTGCTGCCCAGTTCACGAATCATTTCGCGGCGCTGGCTGTCATTGGCGTCCTGATAATCGGTCCACCATTCGCCCAGGCCATCGGTCTGCTCGCCCGCGCTTTCGCGTAGCAGCAGGAAGTCGTAGCCGGCACGGAAGCGCGGGTTGTCCAGCAACAGATCGGCGCGCTTGCCGCTGCGGCGTGGCAGGCGCTCCTGCATGTCCCAGATTTCGCGGATCGGCATGGTGAAACGTTTGGGGATGGCGATGCGTTGGCACTGTTCGGCGATCAGCTCGTGAGCCGCTTCCTGCATGGCCGGGATCGGCGGCATGCCACGGTCCTGCAGGCGCAGTACGCGTTTGGGCAGGGCCGGCCACAACAAGGCGGCAAACAGGAACGCCGGGGTCACCGGTTTGTTCTGCTTGATGCGCAGGTCGGTGTTGATCAAGGCTTCGCTGATCAAGGTGTGGGTGTACGTCGGGTTGTACTCCAAGGCCTCGGCGCTGGCCGGGAACAGGGGGTCGAACAACTGCAGGTCCACCAGCATTTCAAAGGTGTCGGCGGCGTAGCCCGAAAGGAACAGCTTGAGCACTTCCTCAAACAGGCGTGCCGAGGGGATTTCCCGCAGCATCGGCGCCAGTTCGCGAATCGGTGCGGCGGTGTGTTTTTCGATGCCAAAGTTGAGCTTGGCGGCGAATCGCACGGCACGCAGCATGCGCACCGGATCTTCCTGGTAGCGCTGCGTCGGGTCGCCGATCAGCCGGATCAGGTTGTTGCGAATGTCGTGTACGCCGTTGGCGTAATCGAGGATGCGCTCGCTGACCGGGTCGTAATACAAGGCGTTGATGGTGAAGTCGCGACGTTGCGCGTCCTCTTCCAGGGTGCCATAGACGTTATCGCGCAGAATGCGCCCGCTCTCGTTGCGGGAAGACTGGTTGGTGTCCTCCTCTTCATCGTTTTGCGGGTGACCGGCGCGGAACGTTGCGACCTCGATGATTTCGCGACCAAAGTGGATATGCACCAGCTTGAAGCGCCGGCCGATGATTCGTGCATTACGAAACTCGGCGCGCACTTGTTCAGGCGTGGCACTGGTGGCGACGTCGAAATCCTTGGGCGTGATGTTGAGCAACATGTCGCGTACGCAGCCACCCACCAGGTAGGCCTGGTAGCCGGCGTTCTGCAAACGTTCGACGATGTTCACTGCATAACGGCTGAATTGAGCGCGCTGCAGCGAATGCTGGCTGCTATTGAGCACTTCAGGCGTGCTGCGTTTGTGTTGCGTTCGACGCAAGGGAGAACGGAATGACTGGAACAACTTCTTCAGCATGGGATGCACTGTTTGAAGGAATGTTCGGCCATAACGAAGAATGACCGCATGATGGGCGGGGATTCTAGCATTTAGTCAGGGGATGGTGTAGGAACAAGCTAAAGGCATTGCGCCATAAGCGTTTGCAGGTCAAATCCCGGAAACTACAAGGGGAGCCGAAGCTCCCCCAGAAGTAGTTGCGTGCTCTATTTTTATTATTGATGTCGGGCTTCTTGTTTTTGTTGATCGCCCTCGCCACGAAGTTTCACCTTCATGACACTCCCAATCGGGAGTCAAGAGCAAACGGATTGCTTTGGTCGCTGTGTTGCTGATCTACGATCCAACCAGTTCAGGCTCTGCCTTAGGGCAGTTTTTGTTGTTCTCGGCCTGGTTGCGGGGCAAGCCCCAAATGCAACGCCTCTCCAAAAGAATCAGTTAGCTGCGCCTCCGCCGTGTTGTTTTTGTTATGCGTGAGTCGATTCGTCTTATTTTTATTGTCTTGTACAAAGCTTGTTATTGTTTTTGTACTAAGCATATAGCAGGGTGCGTGCCAACTTTTGCGCCGTCCAGCAAAACCGGGGGTTTGGGCTGGTTTCGCCAGATTGAGGGCCAAAAAAAAGCCGGGGCTTCGTTACCGTAAGCCCCGGCTTTTGTTACGTGAAAAGTCAGCGGTAACAGTTTTTTCACATCAACAGGTGTTACCTGTGGGGCTGCGCTCTCAGCTTTCGCTGGCCACCCCGGTCTTGCGCCGTGGAATGCCCAGGCGCTGACGCCGTTCCCACAAACACTTGCGACTTACACCCAGTTTGCGGGCCAGTTCGGTCTCGGTCATATGGTCCTGATGCTCGAGCACGAAGTGCTGGAAGTAGTCTTCCAGTGACAAATCTTCCGTCGGCTCATGGCTGGTATTGCTACCGCCGCCCTGCTGCGGGGCCAGGCCGATGAAGTCATCGTCATCCAGGTCGCTGAGCTCAATGTCGATGCCCAGCAACTCGGCAGAAATCTCCGGGCTCTCCGACAGAATCACGGCGCGCTCGACGGCGTTCTCCAGCTCACGCACGTTCCCTGGCCACGAGTAGTGACGGATCGCCTGCTCGGCGTCCGCGGCAAACTTCAGGTCGGTGCGGTCAATGCGTGCGCCTTGACGCAACAGGAACGCGTTGGCGATTTCGTTGACGTCGGCGCCGCGCTCGCGCAGGGCCGGCAATTTGAGCGCGATGACATGCAGGCGGTAATACAAGTCCTCACGGAACTGGCCGATCTTGGCCAGGCTCTTCAGGTCTCGGTGTGTCGCCGCGATCAATCGAACATCGACCTTCTGCGATTGCACCGAACCCACGCGACGAATTTCGCCTTCCTGCAGCACGCGCAGCAAACGCGCTTGGGCTTCCAGGGGCAGCTCGCCAATTTCATCAAGGAACAAGGTGCCGCCGTCCGCGGCCTCCACCAGGCCCGCACGCCCGGCGCTGGCGCCAGTGAACGCACCTTTCTCGTGGCCGAACAGCTCGGACTCGATCAGGGATTCGGGGATCGCCGCGCAGTTCACCGAGATCATCGGCGCCTTGGCGCGCTTGGACAGGTTGTGCAGGGCGCGGGCCACCAGCTCTTTGCCGGTGCCCGACTCGCCCTGGATCAACACATTGGAGTCAGTCGGCGCCACCTTGCGGATCTTGCTGTACAAGTCCTGCATCGGAGGGCAGGAGCCGATGATGCCGATCTCGCCATTGCTGTTGTTGGCACCTGGTTTTTCGGCGCCGCTGGTCTTGCCGGTGGGGCGTGGCTCGGCAGGCGCACTGCTGGCCGACACACGGTCACGCAGGATGCGGGCCACGGCCTGGAGCATCTCGTCGTGGTCGAAAGGCTTGGCGATGTAGTCCACCGCGCCCATCTTCATCGAGTCCACCGCCGAGCGCAGGCTGGCGTAGCTGGTCATGATCAGCACCGGGGTGCCCTGGCCCAGCTTGATCAGCTCGGTGCCCGGGGCGCCTGGCAGGCGCAGGTCACTGACAATCAGGTCGAACGTGGGAATGCTGAATCGCTCTTGGGCTTCCTGCACCGAGCCGGCTTCGCTGACCTGGTACTGATTACGTTCAAGCAGGCGACGCAAGGCAGAGCGGATAATGGTTTCGTCTTCGACGATCAAAATGTGCGGCATTGATTCAATTCTCTCGACGGTCTCAGTTCACAGCGGACGTCGCTTCGACATGACGCGGCAAGGTCACCCGGATACGGGTGCCGCGTTGGCTTTGTGTGTCAGCCGGGCTGTCGATGGTGATTTGTCCATAATGCTCTTCAACGATGGAATAGACCAGTGCAAGGCCCAGACCGGTACCTTCACCGGGGTCCTTGGTGGTGAAGAAGGGTTCGAACAATCGGTCCATGATGTTCTGTGGAATGCCGCTGCCTTCGTCTTCCACGATCAGGTCGACCGTGTGCTCGAAAGCCTCGCTCTTGACGCGTACAGCACTGCCGGCCGGCGACGCGTCGCGGGCGTTGGACAGCAGGTTGATCAGCACCTGGGCCAGGCGTTGCGAGTCGCCATCGACCCAATGGTCCGGATCGCACAGGTTAAAGAACTGTACTTCGAAATTGCGCCGGTTCAAGGCCAACAGCCCAATGGCATCCTGCGCGACTTCGGCCAGGCACACCGCTTCGTCCTGATTCTGATGGGCGCCGGAGTGGGCAAAGCTCATCAGCGACTGGACGATGCGTGAAACCCGCTTGGTCTGTTCAAGGATCTGCCCGCTGATTTCGGTGATTTCCCCGTCTTCTTCGCGCTCTTCCCGCAGGTTTTGCGCCAGGCAGGCGATACCGGTGATCGGGTTGCCGATTTCATGAGCCACGCCGGCCGCCAGGCGCCCAATGCTGGCCAGGCGTTCGGAGTGCACCAGCTTGTCTTCGAGCATCTGTGTATCGGTCAAATCTTCTACCAGCAGCACCAGGCCGCTGTTACCCGGCGCCAGAGGTTCGTCGATGGCCGCTTTGTGCAAGTTGAGCCAGCGGGTCTGGCCGTCGAGGGCCAAGTGCTGTTTGTGCAAGTGCTCGTCCGGCAGGTTGATGAAACCCTGCAGCAGCTCTTTCCAGGGATCGCCCAGTGTATTGAGGCGCGAACCCACCACCCGCTGGGCGGCGATGCCGGTGAGTTCTTCCATGGCTTTGTTCCACATCAGGATTTCCTGGTCCTTGGCCAGGGAACACACGCCCATCGGCAGTTCCTGCAGGGTCTGGCGGTGGTAACGGCGCAGGGCGTCGAGTTCGGCGGCCAGGCCTGTGAGGCGCGAGTGGTAGTCCTCCAGCCGGCTTTCGATGAAGTGGATGTCTTCGGTGACGTAGTTTTCGCCACCGGCCTTGTAGGGCAAGAAGGTTTCCACCATGTCCTGGGACACGCTCGGCCCCATCAAACCGGACAGGTTGGCTTCGATACGGTCACGCAGGCGGCGCAGGGCATAGGGGCGGCGCTCGTCAAATGGCAGGTAGAGGTCGCGCAGCGCCTGTTCGACTTCCTTTTGTGCGGCCTTGGCGCCCAGGGGCTTGGCCAGTTGCGTGGCGAACTCTTGGGGTGATGCCGCATGCAGTTCGCGGCGTTGCGGGCGGCGTACGTTGTCTACCGCACAGGCTTCTGCGGCGCTGGTTTCTTCGGCGCTGGCGTTAGTGAACAGCGAGATCAGGGTGAACATCAGTACGTTGGCGGCCAGCGAGGCGATGGCCGCCATGTGCCAACTGGTGTCGTCCAGCACGTAAATCATGTTCAGCAACGGGATATAGAAGCCCTGCAGATTGCCGACCAGCGGTAGCAGCATGGTCACGGTCCACACCAGGATCCCGGCCAGCAGCCCTGCAATAAAGCCACGGCGATTGGCGGTCGGCCAGTACAGCACCGACAACACGCCCGGCAGAAATTGCAAGGTGGCGACAAACGCGACGATGCCGAGGTTGGCCAGGTCTTGCCCGGCGCCCAGCAGCAGATAAAACGCGTAACCGGCCATGATGATCGCGACGATCAGCGCGCGTCGGGTCCATTTCAACCAACGGTAGATATTGCCCTCGGCCGGCGGCTGGTACAGCGGCAGTACCAAGTGGTTGAGCGCCATGCCCGAGAGTGCCAGGGTGGTGACGATGATCAACCCGCTGGCGGCCGATAACCCCCCGACATACGCCAGTAGCGCCAGGGCCGGGCTGTTGGCAGCAATACCGATGCCCAGGGTGAAATACTCGGGGTTGGTGGTGGCACCCAGTTTCAGGCCAGCCCACAGGATCAGCGGCACCGCCAGGCTCATCAGCAACAGGAACAGCGGCAAGCCCCAGCTGGCGCTGACCAGCGAGCGCGGGTTGAGGTTCTCGGTGAAGGTCATGTGGTACATGTGCGGCATCACGATCGCCGAGGCGAAGAACACCAGCAGCAGCGTACGCCATGGTCCCTCCTGCAAGGGGGTATGCAAGGCGGCGAGGGCGGTCTGGTTTTGCAGCAGCCACAGCTCCAGCTGTTGCGGCCCGTCGAACACGCCGTAAAGCGCATAAAGGCCGACGCCGCCGATGGCGATCAGCTTGATGACCGACTCAAAGGCAATCGCAAATACCAGGCCCTGGTGTTTCTCGCGGGTGGCGATATGGCGAGAGCCAAAGAAGATGGTGAACAAGGTGATCAGCGCGCAAAACGCCAGGGCAACCCGATGTTGCACGGGCTCTCGGGTCAGGATGCTGATGGAGTCGGCCACCGCCTGGATCTGCAGGGCCAGCAACGGCAGCACGCCGATCAACATGAAGATGGTGGTCAGCGCGCCGGCCCAGGTGCTGCGAAAGCGAAAGGCAAACAGGTCCGCCAGGGAAGACAGCTGGTACGTCCGGGTGATTTTCAGGATCGGGTACAGCAGCACCGGCGCCAGCAGGAACGCGCCGGACACCCCCAGGTAACTGGAGAGAAAGCCGTAGCCGTACTGATAGGCCAGCCCCACCGTGCCGTAGAACGCCCAGGCACTGGCGTAGACGCCCAGGGACAAGGTGTAGGTCAACGGATGGCGAATGATCGCCCGCGGAATCATTCCGCGCTCACTGATCCAGGCCACGCCGAATAACGCAGCCAGGTAGGCGGCGCTGATCAGCAGCATCTGGGTGAGACTAAAGCTCATCGGCATCTTTTTGGCTCTGCAGGATGAAGGTCACGACGATCAGGATCAGCCATAGCAGATAAGGGCGATACCAGGCGCCCGTGGCGTCGATCCACCAATCCATGATGGCGGGGGAGAACAGGTAGATCCCGACGACCAGCAGCAGGACCAAACGATAGATGTACATGTTGGCCTCTGATTAAAAATCTGCCGCGATGTTAACGGATGGCTGGCAACCTGCAAGCGCCTTCAACTCAATTGCGCTTCGGCCAGGGTCAGCGTGCGCGGGATGCGGGTGGCGTCCCAGTGTGCAATGCCCCAATCCAGCAGTTCTCGTGGGCTGGCGTACAGCAGTTGCGCGTCGGGCGGTTGGCCAAGGGCGCGCAGTGCTCTGAGCAGCAAAGGCGTGGCCTGGTCGGCTGTCAACGGTGGAGAGCGGTAGGACTTGCCCAGCTTGTTGCCGTCTGGCTGCACGATCAGCGGTACATGCAAGTAACGTGGCTGGCGCAGGCCAAGCAGCTCTTGCAGGTACAGCTGGCGCGGTGTGGAGTCGAGCAGGTCGGCGCCGCGCACGATATCGGTTATCCCTTGCCAGGCGTCGTCGAGCACCACCGCCAGTTGGTAGGCGTAGAGGCCGTCGCGGCGACGGATGATGAAGTCGCCGGCATCGCGGCCCAGATGCTGCCGGAACTCGCCCTGCACACGGTCGGTAAAGTGGTATTCCAGCTCGGGCACGCGCAGGCGGATGGCGGCGTCTTGCTGGTCGTGGCCGGCATTGCGGCACAAGCCTGGGTAAACCCCGTTGTAGGGCTCCAACTGCTTGCGCGAGCAGGTGCAGGCGTAGGCCAGGCCGTGGTTGAACATATCGTTCAGTACTTTGGCGTAGGCATCATGCCGCTCGCTCTGGCGAACCAGTTCGCCATCCCATTCAAAGCCGTAGCTTTCCAGCGCATGCAGAATCGCCGCCTGGGCGCCGGGCTCTTCACGCGGAGGGTCAAGGTCTTCCATGCGCATCAACCAACGGCCCTGGTGGGCGCGCGCATCGAGGTAGGAGGCAAGGGCGGCAACCAGGGAGCCGAAGTGCAAATGGCCGCTGGGTGTGGGGGCGAAACGCCCAATATAGGTAGAGGCTGTCATGGCCCGGATACTACTGCATAACCGATAAACGCCAGAAACAAAAATGGAGCGTTCGCACGCTCCATTCGTTCAACTCGGCAACGTTACTTGCCGACCTGTTTTTCCTTGATTTCAGCCAAGGTCTTGCAGTCTACGCACAGGTCTGCGGTTGGGCGGGCTTCCAGTCGGCGAATACCGATTTCGACGCCGCAGGATTCGCACCAGCCGTATTCTTCGTCTTTGATCAGTTGCAGGGTCTTGTCGATCTTCTTGATCAACTTGCGCTCGCGATCGCGGGCGCGCAGTTCGAGGGCGAACTCTTCTTCCTGGCTGGCACGATCGGCCGGGTCAGGGAAGTTGGCCGCTTCATCCTTCATATGGTCAACCGTACGGTCGACTTCCTGCATCAAGTCCTGTTTCCACTTGTTGAGGATCTTGGTGAAGTGCTCGCGCATGGGCTCGCCCATGTACTCCTCGCCCTTTTTTTCGACATAGGGTTCGAAGCCGCCGAGGCCTTGAGTCTGCTGTTGCTTTGCTTGGGTGGACATGAATAGACCGCCTCTCACTCTTCTAATCCATTGCGCAGGATTGCAACGTCACCGACACCTGCCGGCCCTGCGGCTGCAAGCGGGCGAACTTACCAGATAGATTCAGGGTGCGCTACTCCCGGTTGTCGAGGCCCAGGGCAAAGGGGTTGCAAACCGCAGCAGCCCGCCATGACTGGGTATGTATCGCCTCGAATATTGATTTTAGCTGTTTTACGAGCGTGCGCAGGGTGCACTTGCAGCCCCAATCAGGCAATAGAGCATGTTTTACCGTGAGGGTTCGGTAGAATCCAGATTTTGTCCTCACCGTCTAAGGAAGGCTAATGGCTCAGCCCTACAGTGCGCGTAGTCGCGCCATCGAACCCTTTCATGTCATGGCGTTACTGGCGCGTGCCAATGAGCTGCAGGCCGCCGGTCACGACGTGATCCACCTGGAAATCGGCGAGCCGGATTTCACCACCGCCGAGCCGATCATCCAGGCCGGCCAAGCCGCGTTGGCAAACGGTAAGACGCGCTACACCGCCGCCCGCGGCTTGCCCGAATTGCGCGAAGCCATCAGTGGTTTCTACCAGCAACGCTACGGTTTGAGCATCGACCCGCAACGCATTCTGATCACCCCCGGTGGCTCCGGCGCATTGTTGCTGGCCAGCAGTTTGCTGGTGGATCCGGGTAAACATTGGCTGCTGGCGGACCCAGGCTACCCCTGCAACCGACACTTCCTGCGCCTTGTGGAAGGCGCGGCGCAGTTGGTGCCGGTCGGCCCAGACGTACGCTACCAGTTGACCGCCGATCTGGTGGCCAGGCATTGGGACCAGGACAGTGTCGGCGCACTGGTGGCATCGCCCGCCAACCCCACCGGCACGATCCTCACCCGGGACGAGCTGGCTGGGCTGTCGGGCGCCATCAAGGCGCGCAACGGTCATTTGGTGGTCGACGAGATTTATCACGGCCTCACCTACGGCACCGACGCGGCCAGCGTGCTGGAAGTCGATGATGACGCCTTTGTTCTGAATAGTTTTTCGAAGTATTTCGGCATGACCGGCTGGCGCCTCGGTTGGCTGGTGGCGCCCCCTGAAGCGGTGGGTGAACTGGAGAAATTGGCGCAGAACCTCTACATCAGTGCGCCAAGCATGGCTCAGCATGCCGCGTTAGCCTGTTTCACCCCGCAAACCCTGGAGATTCTGGAGCAGCGCCGTGCCGAATTTGGCCGCCGCCGTGACTTCCTGCTGCCGGCCCTGCGTGAGCTGGGGTTCGGTATCGCCGTGGAGCCCGAAGGTGCTTTTTATCTGTATGCCGATATCAGCGCGTTCGGCGGCGATGCCTTCGCGTTTTGCCGGCATTTCCTCGAAACCGAACATGTGGCCTTTACGCCCGGGTTGGATTTCGGTCGCTACCAGGCGGGGCACCATGTGCGCTTTGCCTACACGCAAAACCTTGATCGGCTGCAAGAAGCGGTGGAGCGGATTGCCCGTGGTTTGCGGAGTTGGCAAGGCTGATGCGTTTTAATCCTCCTCTTGAAGAAGGGCGGCTGATCCGCCGCTACAAGCGCTTTCTCACCGATATCGAAACCGTTACCGGCGAGTTGCTCACCATTCACTGCCCTAACACCGGTTCGATGCTCAACTGCATGGTCGAAGGTGGCCAGGTCTGGTTCAGCCGTTCTACGGATCCCAAGCGCAAGCTGCCGGGCACGTGGGAAATTGCCGAAACGCCCCAGGGCCGGCTGGCGTGCGTCAACACCGCGCGTGCCAATCAATTGGTGGAAGAAGCCCTGCTGGCCGGTGTGATCACTGAACTCAACGGCTTTACCGCGTTGAAGCGTGAGGTGCCTTATGGCCAGGAGAAAAGCCGCATCGACTTTCGCCTGGATTACCCCCAGGGTGCTGCGTTTGTCGAGGTCAAAAGCGTCACCCTGGGCTTTGATGGCAGCTCAGTGGCGGCTTTCCCCGATGCGGTGACGCAGCGCGGTGCCAAGCACTTGCGTGAGCTGGCCCACCTGGCGCGCGACGGTATACGGGCGGTGCAGTTGTATTGCGTGAACCTGTCGGGGATCGACGCGGTGCGCCCGGCTGTGGAAATCGACGCCGGTTATGCGGCGGCGCTACGTGAGGCCAAGGCTGCAGGTGTGGAGGTGCTCGCCTACGGCGTACGGGTCACGCCGCAGGAGATTTACGTCGAGCGTCGGTTGAAGGTGCTGCTGGGCGACTAGAGATCGACCCACAATCCCTGTTCGTCTTCGCGACCGGGCAGGGCAGTGAGGTGTTGGCCTGCGCAGGGCCCGGCGATGCACTCGCCGCTTTCAATCAGGAACAACGCGCCATGGGTGGCGCATTGGATCAGGCTGGCGCTGTCGTCGAGGAAGCGATCAGGTTGCCATTCCAGTGGGATCCCACGATGGGGGCAGCGGTTGAGATAGAAGTACGCAGTGCCGTCCCGACGCACCGCCAACAGCCTGTGGCCATCGATATCAAAACCGCGGCTGCTGTTGGGGGTGAGGTCGCCTGAGGCGCAGAGAAACTTCATTTCAATCCTTAAGTGCCTTGACGTTCAAATGCAAACAATTATCAAATGCCTGCTTCGCCCGTCAGCTGACTGGGTGCTCAATACGATGCCTGGCAGGGGTTATCTGTCACATCAATGAGTGCTTGAGTGGCCCTGCCCTAGGAAGGAAACCCTGTTATGCGCCTGAGTACCAGCGCTATTGCGCTTGTTGCTTCACTGCTGGTCAACCCTGGGGTGCACGCCTCTGAACTGCCGCAACGCTGGGTCAGTGCTGGCGGGGCGCTGTCGGAGTGGGTGACGGCTCTGGGCGGTGAATCGAAGTTGGTGGGAGTGGATACCACCAGTCAGCATCCCGCCTCGCTCAAGGCCTTGCCAAGCATTGGTTATCAGCGACAGTTGTCAGCCGAAGGCATTCTCAGCCTGCGCCCGCAAATCCTTGTGGGCACGGAGGAAATGGGACCACCGCCGGTGCTGGCACAGATTCGCAGTGCCGGGGTGCAGGTGGATATGTTCTCGGCCCAGCCGGATTTGCCCACGCTCAAAGGCAACCTCGAACACTTGGGGAAACTGCTCGGCAGTGAGGCCCAGGCTGATGCCCTGTTTGCCGGGTATGAGCAGGCGCTGGCACAGCAAAAAAATTGGGTGGTCAAGGCCCAGGCCACGCAAAAAGCTCCAGGCGTGCTGTTGCTGCTCGGCCATGCCGGTGGCAAGCCGCTGATCGCGGGCAAGGACACGGCCGCTGATTGGATGTTGCAGCAGGCTGGAGGGCGTAATCTGGCCACGCACACCGGCTATAAACCGTTTTCCGTCGAGTCGCTGGCGGGGTTGAGCCCTGAGGTGCTGGTGTTTGCCGATCGCGCCCTGACCGGTGACGCGGCACGTGCTGCCTTGTTCAAGGAAAATCCGATCCTTGCCTCGACGCCGGCAGCCAAGAACGGCCGCGTCTTTGAGCTGGATCCGACCTTGCTGGTAGGTGGCCTTGGGCCCCGATTGCCGCAAAGCCTGGAGAAACTGTCTGCCGGTTTTTATCCGTCCCAGCCTAAGCCTGCTCCATGACCACTCTGGTTAAGCCAAAAACGCTGTTTATTGGGCTGTCGCTGCTGTGTGTATTGGCGATCTGGCTTTCATTGGCACTGGGGCCGGTCAGCCTGCCGTTAGTGGACACGCTCAGGGCTGCGCTAAAACTGATGGGCGTACCGATAGAGGCCCAGGGGTTGGAGCAGGCCGAGTTGATCCTGGGGCAGATTCGCCTGCCGCGGACCCTGTTGGGGCTGGCGGTCGGCGGTGTGCTGGCATTGTCGGGCGTGGCGATGCAGGGGTTGTTCCGCAACCCGCTGGCCGATCCTGGCTTGGTCGGCGTGTCCAGCGGGGCGGCGCTGGGAGCGGCGGTGGCGATTGTCGGTGGCTCGCTATTTGGCGGGCTGCCGGATGCTTTCGGGCCATACCTGTTGTCGCTGTGCGCCTTCCTCGGTGGCCTGGGCGTCACGGCACTGGTCTATCGCCTGGGGCGTCGCAATGGCCAGACCAATGTCGCGACGATGTTGCTTGCCGGTATCGCGCTGACGGCCCTGGCCAGTTCCACCGTAGGCCTGTTTACCTATCTGGCGGACGATGCCACCTTGCGCACCCTCACGTTCTGGAACCTGGGCAGCCTCAATGGTGCAAGTTATTCGCGGTTGTGGCCCTTGTTGCTGGTGAGTGCGGGCGTGGCGCTATGGTTGCCGCGCCGGGCCAAGGCGCTGAACGCGCTGTTGCTGGGTGAGTCCGAGGCCAACCATCTGGGTATTGATGTCGAGGGGCTCAAGCGCGAGTTGGTGTTCTGCACGGCCCTGGGCGTTGGCGCCGCAGTAGCAGCGGCGGGCATGATTGGTTTTGTCGGGTTGGTGGTGCCACATCTGGTGCGGCTGCTGGCTGGGCCGGATCATCGGGTGTTGTTACCGGCCTCGGTGTTGGCGGGTGCGAGCCTGCTGTTGTTTGCGGACCTGGTAGCGCGCCTGGCGTTGGCGCCGGCGGAGCTGCCGATCGGTATTGTCACCGCGTTTATCGGTGCGCCGTTTTTCCTCTATTTATTGTTACGAGGGCGCGCCTGATGTTGCGGGTAGAAGCGTTGCAGATCCGGCGCGGTGGTAAGACCGTGCTCGCCGATATCACCTTGGACCTATTGCCGGGCGAAGTGCTGGGCGTTCTGGGCCCCAATGGCGCCGGTAAAAGTACCTTGCTTGGAGCGCTGTGCGGGGAGTTGCAGCCGGATCAGGGCAAGGTGTGGCTGGATCAGCAGGCGCTCAAGCACATGACAGGTGTGCAACGTGCCCAGCGCCTGGCGGTGCTGCCACAATCCTCCACCCTGGACTTTGCCTTTCGTGTCGAAGAGGTGGTGGGCATGGGCCGCTTGCCTCATCAGACCGGGCGAGTGCGCGACGACGAAATCATCAACGCCGCGCTGCAGGCTGCTGATGTAGGCCACCTGAGTGGGCGCAGTTACCTGGCCTTGTCGGGCGGCGAGCGGCAGCGTGTGCACCTAGCACGGGTATTGGCGCAGTTATGGCCGGGTGAGGCAGGGCAGACGTTGTTGCTGGATGAGCCCACATCGATGCTCGACCCTCTGCACCAACACACCACCTTGCAAGCTATTCGACATTTTGCCGACAGAGGCGCTGCGGTGCTGGTCATCCTGCATGACTTGAACCTGGCGGCGCGTTACTGCGACCGGATCCTGTTGCTGGAAAACGGCCGCCCCCGCGCGCTGGATACGCCCTCTAACGTCCTGCAACCAGAGCCGCTCAAGGCTGTATTCGGTCTGGATGTATTGGTACAGCCGCATCCGGAGCGTGGGCATCCGTTGATCATTGCGCGCTGAGGCCGGTTAATTCGCGGGCAAAAAAAGACCCGGCAAGAGCCGGGTCAAATAACCGTGATTAGCCTGATGAGGAGATAATCTGAGAGTCCGAACCAATGGTCTTTCAGTTATCGGCTGATCTCGCGATCAGTTGTGATAATCATAACGATTCTCATTTGAGAGTCAACATCTGTTTTTCTGCTTCATCCATTTTTCTCAAACGCTCGTTTGTAATGCCCGTAAACGCTGGGTTTGAGTGCCACTCTAGTTCTTCTGATGCGCTGAGATCGCTTCAAGCTGACGGTTCAAGGCCTCCTTGCGCTCGGTGGGTATGTCGTTCCAGTGCACATCCATCAATGCCCCTTCAATGGCATACAGCAGAACCTTCGACGCTCGAAACCCGCGCGTGCGCACGGCTCGGTAAGCGTCGACCGCCCCCAGGCGACGCAAGTCGGACGCGCTGTGGATGCCCACCGCATGCAGCCACTGCGCTGACGTCTTGCCAAGGTTTTTCAGGTGTTGCAGCTCATCGTTCATCAAGCCTCCTTGCGTTGGCCGAATGGTGCGGTGGGTGTCGTGACCAGGCAGCCTGAAAATGAGTGTAGCGTTGAGTAGGAAAAGCGTGGTTCTTTGGTCAGAAAGGGCTGAAAAGATTATAAGGATGGCGCGACGGCGCTTACTCGCAGGCAGGCGCAAAGTGCCCGGCAGGCAGGGGATGTGGCAGGAACTCGGTGTGTGGCGTTACTTGGTGCGGTAGCGCAGGCGAGTACCGAAATTGACCGACATGAGTATTTCGTCAGCCGTGAGTTCGGGCGGGAAATAAGCCCCCGATATCTGCGCATGGGCCAGGCTGGCGCCTTCCAGTGAGCAGCCACGCAAGTCCAGGCCGCGCAGGTCGGCAGAGCGAAAATAGGCGTCGGTGAAGTCAATACCGGTGGCGTTCAGGTCGCGCAGGTCCAGCCCTCGAAAGTCGCCACCGCGCATGTCGATGGGGCCATTTTCAGGGCGCTCCTGGTTGAAGCCGCGGATGTCGTCCTTGTGCAGGAGGGCGTAGAGCGGGGTATCAAGAAGCTTTGGCTGACTCATGATCGCGACTCTGGCTGGCGTTATGGGGCCAGTATAGTGCCACTATCGCTGGGTCGCGCGCCGAAGACGACGACGCGACCAAGAAATATTTCTTACAGGCCCGGCAGGTGTTGACGGATATGCCCGACCAACGCGTCGAGCGTCCCGCTTTCATTGGTCTCCACACGCTTGCTGAGCAGCAGCTCCTCGGTAGTCAGCGGGTCACGACTGGCTTGTTGCTCTTCGATAACGGCCAGTGTGGCGTCAGACGGATCGTTTTTATCCGCCTGGCGTTGTGCCAGCCAACTGGTGATAACGGCTTGCGGGGCGTTGCAGTCGAGGATCAGGAACGGCGCGCCAGTGGCTTCGGCAACCTGGGCGGCGGCGTCACGCTGCGCGCGTTTCAAGAACGTGGCGTCCAGCACCACCGGGTAGCCGGCGCGCAGCACGGTGTCGGCAATCTCGTTCAGGCGTGCGTAGGTGGCAGCGCTGGCGTCCTGATTGTAGATACCGGCCTGCAGGGTGTTCTCTACCTGTTGTTCGCCAAACAGGCGCTTGCGCTCTACGTCCGAACGCAGGCGTACCGCGCCCAGGGCTTCGACCAGGCGCATGGCCACGTGGCTCTTGCCCACGGCTGAAACGCCATGGGTGATTGCCAGGAAGCGCGAAGGGATAGTGCTGTAGCTTTCCGCCAGGTTGGCGTAGTTGCGGTACTGGCGCAGGGTGGTAGCGCGTTGCACCGGGTTGGCTTCGCTGGGCATGCTGAACAGCGCAACCTTGGCGCGTACCAATGCACGGTAGGCTTTATAGAAGTTCAGAAGCTCCAGGCCCTGGTAGTCGCCGGTCAGCTCCAGGTACTGGCTTATGAAGCGCCGTGCCAGGCATTTCAGGCCGCGATCTTCCAGGTCCATCGCCAAAAAAGCGGTGTCGGCGTACACGTCGGTAAAGCGGAAAGGCTCGTTGAACTCGATGCAGTCGAAGATCACCACGCGGCCATCGATCAGCGTGGCGTTGCCCAGGTGGATATCGCCGTGGCATTCACGGGTATAACCGTCGAGCTTGCGCTGCGCAAGCAGAGGCTTGAGGCGTTCGAAGCTGCTTTCAGCCCAGGCTTGCAGAGCCTCCAGCTGAGTCAGGTCGGCCTTGTCGCTGAGGAATGGGCGGATTTGGTCGAAGTTCTGGCGTACCGGAGCCATCACCTCTTCCGGCGTGCCGGCGGGGTGATCTTGCGGGACTTTGGGGGCGCTGAGGTGGAATTGCGCAATCTGCTTGGCCATCTCATCGATGTGCGCGCTGGTCAGTTCGCCGTTGGCTTGCAGGGTGCTGAGCATCTGGCTTTGCGGGAACTGGCGCATTTTCAGCGCGTACTCGATGGCTGGGCCGCCGCCACCCAGTTGCGGCGCCTCGGCAGTGCCGGTAATCGGCAACACTTCAAGATACAAATCTTCGGTCAGGCGCTGGTTGAGGCGCAGTTCCTCGCGGCAGAAATGCCCGCGGTCGTCCAGATTGGTGAAGTCCAGGAAGCCGAAGTTCATCGGTTTCTTCAGCTTATATGCATAGGGGCCCGTCAGTATCACCCAGGAAATATGGGTCTCGATGACTTGAAACGCGTCAACCGGATGAGGGTACAAGGCCGGGTTTTGCAGGGCAGCGATCAGGGTCTGGCTCACGGGCGATCCTTCAAAGTCGGGGGAAAATCATGGGGGGCATTATGGCTGCTGATGCCAGTCGTGCAAACCGCTGTCCGGCTCATGTTGATCATCAATAAAGTGCGTATAATCCGCCGCCATGACTCGAACCCGATCTCCCCGTTCCCGTAAAAAACCTCCTTCCCGCGGCCCGCGCCCTTGGCTGGGCTGGGTGATCAAGCTTGGCCTGGTGGGCCTTGTGGCGGTCGCCGGCCTTGCGGTGTACCTCGATGCCGTGGTGCAGGAAAAATTCTCCGGCAAACGCTGGACGATTCCGGCCAAGGTGTATGCACGCCCGCTGGAGCTGTTCTCTGGCCAGAAGCTGAGCAAGGAAGACTTCCTTACCGAGCTCGATGCGCTGGGCTACCGCCGCGAACCCGTGAGCAATGGCCCTGGCGCTGCGGCGGTCAGCGGTAATACCGTCGACCTGAACACCCGTGGCTTCCAGTTCTACGAAGGCCTGGAAAAAGCCCAGCCGGTGCGCGTGCGTTTCTCTGGCGACTATGTGGCTGAGCTGTCGTCGCTCAATGGCTCCAAGCTGCCGGTGGTGCGTCTTGAACCGTTGCTGATCGGCGGTATTTACCCGAAGAACCTTGAAGATCGCATCCTGATCAAGCTCGATCAGGTACCGCCGTATCTGCTGGAAACCCTGGTCGCTGTCGAAGACCGCGATTTCTATAGCCACTGGGGTGTTTCTCCGAAGTCGATTGCCCGCGCTATCTGGGTCAACACTTCCGGTGGCAAGATGACTCAGGGCGGCAGTACGCTGACGCAGCAACTGGTCAAGAACTTCTACCTGACCAACGAGCGCAGCCTGACCCGTAAACTCACCGAAGCCATGATGGCGATGTTGCTGGAGCTGCATTACAGCAAGCAGGAAATCCTCGAGGCTTACCTCAACGAGGTATTCGTCGGGCAGGATGGCCAGCGCGCCGTGCACGGTTTTGGCCTGGCCAGCCAGTTCTTCTTCGGGCAGCCGTTGTCCGAATTGAAATTGCATCAGGTTGCGTTGCTGGTGGGGATGGTCAAGGGGCCGTCCTATTACAACCCGCGCCGCAACCCGGAGCGTGCGCTTGAACGTCGCAACCTGGTGCTCGATGTACTGGAGCAGCAGGGTGTGGCCACCGCTGAACAAGTGGCCGCTGCGAAAAAAATGCCACTGGGTGTGACAACCCGCGGCAAGCTGGCGGATAGCTCGTTCCCGGGCTTTATCGACCTGGTCAAGCGCCAACTGCGCGAAGACTACCGCGACGAAGACTTGACCGAAGAGGGGCTGCGGATCTTCACCAGCTTCGACCCCATCCTGCAGATGAAGGCCGAAGCATCGGTCAACGACACCTTCAAGCGCCTGACTGGCCGTAAAGGCTCGGATGAAGTCGAAGCCGCCATGGTCGTGACCAACCCGGAAACCGGCGAGGTCCAGGCCATGATCGGCAGCCGCCAGGCCAGTTTTGCAGGCTTCAACCGCGCACTGGATGCCGTGCGGCCGATTGGCTCGCTGGTCAAGCCCGCGGTCTATCTCACGGCACTGGAAAAACCCAGCAAGTACACGCTGACCAGTTGGCTGTCCGATGACCCGCTGTCGATCAAAGGTGCGGATGGCCAGGTATGGACGCCCAAGAACTTCGACCGCCGCTCTCATGGCACGGTGTTCCTGTATCAAGGATTGGCGCATTCCTACAACATCTCGACCTCGCGCCTGGGGCTTGAAGTCGGTGTGCCGAATGTGCTGAAGACCCTGGCGCGACTGGGGATTGAACGTGAGTTTCCGGCGTTCCCGTCCATGCTTCTGGGCGCTGCGGCCATGACGCCGATGGAAGTGACCACCATGTACCAGACCCTGGCCAATGGTGGCTTCAATACGCCGATGCGCGGTATTCGCAGTGTGCTGACCGCCGATGGCGAACCGCTCAAGCGCTACCCGTTCCAGATTCAGCAGCGCTTCGACGCGGGCTCCATCTACCTGATCCAGAACGCCATGCAGCGTGTGATGCGCGAGGGTACAGGGCGTTCGGTCTATAGCGTGCTGCCGTCGAACCTGACCCTGGCGGGCAAGACCGGTACCAGTAACGACTCTCGCGACAGCTGGTTCGCGGGTTTCGGCCAGGATGTACTGGCCGTGGTATGGCTGGGGCGCGACGACAATGGCAAGACGCCGTTCACCGGTGCGACAGGCGCGTTGCAGGTATGGACCAGTTTCATGCGCAAGGCTGACCCGTTGCCGCTCAACATGCCGCAGCCGGACAATATCGTGCAGGCCTGGATTGATCCGCACACCGGCCAAGGCTCCGATGCCAACTGTCCGGGCGCGGTGCAGATGCCGTATATTCGCGGCAGCGAACCACCACCCGGCGCCGCGTGCAGTGGCAGTGCCCCTGCTGACGCGGATTCGGTGATGGATTGGGTCAAGGGCTGGATGAATTAAGCAAAGAGGGTTTCAAGTGAACAAGTTGTGGATTCCAGCCATTACGGCTCTGGCTTTGCTCGGCGGTTGCTCCAGCGTGCAGCGCGGCTCTATCCCTGTGGTGGACTCAAGCACGTCCGTCTCCAATAACGACCGCATTTCGGCCAATGGTGGCTTCCGTCAGACCGTGGTCAAACGGCCTGCCCAAGCTGCAACCCAGGCAATTCCACAGGATTCCGGCGTCGTAGTGATGGTGCCCGGCAGTGGGGCTGCAACCTCGGCGCCTATCAGTGCCGAGCCATGGACCCCAGGCCCGAGCACTTCCGGGCCGGTGAACTCCACGCCGATTCAAACCGCGCCGGTCAACCAGGGCACCTACAACATGCCTTCTACGCCGAGCGGTATTCCGTCATCGTCCAATGCGGGCGGGTTGTCGGCTGACGAACAACTCGATGGCCCGGTGCTGGCGTTGCTCACAACCGCACAGCAGCAGCAGGCGGGTGGCGATTTGAATGGCGCCTCGTCGAGCCTTGAACGTGCCCAGCGCGTGGCGCCGCGTGAGCCACAAGTGCTCTATCGCCTGGCCCAGGTGCGCATGGCCCAGGGCGATGCGCCCCAGGCGGAGCAGTTCGCTCGCCGTGGCCTGAGCCTGGCCAATGGGCGCCCAGACCTGCAAGCCAGCCTGTGGGCCTTGATCGGGGATGCGCGTGCAGCCCAAGGCGATGCAGCGGGTGCTGCGCAGGCACGGCAAAAAGCCAAGGTCAGCCTCTGATGGATGCGCGTTTTCCCGCGATTGCCGAGCAGTTATTGCTGATCGAGCGCGAACTGCGCGTTCAGGGCTGGTGGGATGAAGTCTCCCCCAGTGCTGAAGCGCTCAGCAGTGTCGAGCCCTTTTCCGTCGATACCCTGGACTTCCACCAGTGGCTGCAGTGGATCTTCCTTGCGCGTATGAAGCAGATCCTGGAACAGGACCTGCCCTTGCCGAATGCGTCGGGGATCCTGGAAATGGCCGAGATGGTCTACGCCGACCGGCCGCGGGAGAGCCTCGGCTTGCGTAACGCGCTGAAAAAGTTCGATCAATTGATCGTCGACGCTCGTTAATTGCCTGACTGCCGGTTTTTCCGGCAGTCTTGCGCACATTTCTACCGCTTGACGACATTCAGGCGAGTTTTATCCCTCCTCAAAGCCCTTTCTTCTACGTTCTCATGCGCTTAGTTGGAAAAAAGCGCAATTATTGCTTGACTTGAAGGGCGTGAAACAGAAGAATCCAAAGTCCGCTGTATCGGGACTGCCAGAAGCAGGCCCGCTCAGCAGATCATGAGGCGCACATCCGCGCCGACCTGTAGCACCCGCAACGCGTTACCTCGCGCTGGGTGGGAAAAGCCCGCAACACTTGGGACGATCCCAATACTTGCTCAGTCAGTGCTGACGTAGTCGGCGACCACCGTCGCTCATGCTCTGTTGAGAAGTAAACCTATTAAGACCCGTCGGTTTTTTAACGGACGGTATTCTGGCGTTTTAGAGGTGAACAACGTGGAGCTTTTATCTGGCGGTGAGATGCTCGTCCGCTTTTTGCGTGACGAAGGCGTCGACTATATCTACGGGTACCCAGGTGGTGCTCTGCTGCATGTCTACGACGCACTGTTCAAGGAACCGGCTGTTACCCACATCCTGGTTCGCCACGAACAGGCCGCGACCCATATGGCTGACGGTTACGCCCGTGCCACCGGTAAAGCCGGCGTGGTACTGGTAACGTCCGGCCCAGGCGCAACCAATGCCATTACCGGCATCGCGACTGCGTATATGGACTCCATCCCGATGGTGATCATCTCTGGCCAGGTGCCTAGCACCATGGTCGGCACCGATGCATTCCAGGAAACCGACATGATCGGTATTTCCCGCCCGATCGTGAAACACAGCTTCATGATCAAGCACGCGTCGGAAATCCCGGAAGTCATGAAAAAGGCGTTCTACCTCGCCCAGTCCGGTCGCCCGGGCCCTGTGGTGGTCGATATCCCAAAAGACATGACCAACCCGGCCGAAAAATTCGAATACGTTTTTCCCAAGAAAGCCAAGCTGCGTTCCTACAGCCCGGCCGTCCGCGGGCACTCGGGGCAAATCCGCAAGGCGGCAGAAATGCTCCTGGCGGCCAAGCGCCCCGTGTTGTACTCCGGCGGTGGCGTGATTCTGGGCGGCGGTTCCGCTCCGTTGACCGAACTGGCCAAGTTGCTCAACCTGCCGGTGACCAACACCCTGATGGGCCTCGGCGCATTCCCGGGTTCGGACCGTCAGTTCGTCGGCATGCTCGGTATGCACGGCAGCTACACCGCCAACCTCACCATGCACCACGCCGATGTGATCCTGGCCGTGGGCGCGCGGTTCGATGACCGAGTGATCAACGGCGCGAGCAAATTCTGCCCGAATGCCAAGATCATTCACATCGACATCGACCCTGCGTCCATCTCCAAGACCATCAAGGCCGATGTGCCAATCGTGGGTCCTGTAGAGAGCGTATTGACCGAAATGGTCGCTGCGCTCAAGGACATCGGCGAAACGCCGAACAAGGAATCCGTTGCCAGCTGGTGGAAGCAGATCGACGAATGGCGCGGTGATCGCGGTCTGTTCCCTTATGACAAGGGTGACGGCAGCATCATCAAGCCACAAACCGTGATCGAAACCCTGTGCGAAGTGACCAAGGGCGACGCCTTTGTGACCTCCGACGTGGGCCAGCACCAGATGTTCGCGGCGCAGTACTACAAGTTCGACAAGCCTAACCGCTGGATCAACTCCGGTGGCCTGGGCACGATGGGCTTTGGTTTCCCTGCGGCCATGGGTGTGAAACTGAGCTTCCCGGATGCCGACGTTGCCTGCGTCACCGGCGAAGGCAGCATCCAGATGAACATCCAGGAACTGTCGACGTGCCTGCAATACGGTCTTCCGGTGAAGATCGTCTGCTTGAACAACGGCGTGCTCGGCATGGTTCGTCAATGGCAGGACATGAGCTACGGTAGCCGTCACTCCCATTCCTACATGGAATCGTTGCCGGACTTCATCAAGTTGGTTGAAGCCTATGGCCACGTCGGCATTCGCATCACTGATTTGAAAGATCTGAAGCCGAAGATGGAAGAAGCGTTTGCCATGAAGGACCGTCTGGTGTTCATCGATATTCAGGTCGATACCAGCGAGCACGTCTATCCGATGCAAATCAAAGACGGCTCTATGCGCGACATGTGGCTGAACAAGACGGAGCGTACTTAATCATGCGGCATATTATCTCCCTGCTTCTGGAGAACGAACCCGGCGCCTTGTCCCGTGTTGTCGGCCTGTTTTCGCAACGCAACTACAACATTGAAAGCCTGACCGTGGCCCCGACCGAAGACCCGACCCTGTCGCGCCTGACGTTGACTACTGTGGGCCACGATGAGGTGATCGAGCAGATCACCAAGAACCTCAACAAGCTGATCGAAGTGGTCAAGCTGGTCGACCTGTCGGAAAGCGCCCACATCGAGCGCGAACTGATGCTGGTCAAGGTCAAGGCCACGGGTGCCCAACGTGCCGAGATCAAGCGCACTACCGATATTTATCGCGGGCAGATCGTCGATGTGAGCGCCAGCGTTTATACCGTTCAACTGACCGGTACAAGCGACAAGCTGGACAGCTTCATCCAGTCGATCGGGACGGCCTCGATTCTGGAAACCGTACGCAGTGGTGTCACCGGGATTGCCCGTGGCGACAAAGTACTCAGCATCTAACCCAAATTAGCGAATGGCCTCACGGCCTGGATATATAGAGGAACCTCATGAAAGTTTATTACGATAAAGATTGTGACCTGTCGATCATCCAGGGCAAGAAAGTCGCCATCATCGGCTACGGTTCCCAGGGCCACGCTCAAGCGTGCAACCTGAAAGACTCCGGCGTTGACGTCACCGTTGGCCTGCGCAAAGGTTCGGCCACCGTAGCCAAGGCTGAAGCCCATGGCCTGAAAGTGACCGACGTTGCTTCTGCTGTCGCGGCTGCCGACCTGGTCATGATTCTGACCCCGGACGAGTTCCAGTCCTCGCTGTACAAGAACGAAATCGAGCCGAACATCAAGAAGGGCGCTACCCTGGCCTTCTCCCACGGCTTCGCGATTCACTACAACCAGGTTGTGCCGCGTGCTGACCTCGACGTGATCATGATCGCGCCGAAAGCACCGGGCCACACCGTGCGTTCCGAGTTCGTCAAAGGCGGCGGTATCCCTGACCTGATCGCGATCTACCAGGATGCGTCGGGCAATGCCAAGAACGTTGCACTGTCCTACGCTGCTGGCGTGGGTGGCGGTCGTACCGGCATCATCGAAACCACCTTCAAGGACGAGACCGAAACCGACCTGTTCGGCGAACAAGCCGTTCTGTGCGGCGGTACCGTTGAGCTGGTAAAAGCCGGTTTCGAAACCCTGGTTGAAGCTGGCTACGCGCCGGAAATGGCCTACTTCGAATGCCTGCACGAACTGAAGCTGATCGTTGACCTCATGTACGAAGGCGGCATCGCCAACATGAACTACTCGATCTCCAACAACGCCGAATACGGCGAGTACGTGACGGGCCCTGAAGTGATCAACGCCGAGTCCCGCCAGGCCATGCGCAACGCCCTGAAACGTATTCAGGACGGCGAATACGCCAAAATGTTCATCAGCGAAGGCGCTACCGGCTACCCTTCGATGACCGCCAAGCGTCGTAACAACGCCGCTCACGGTATCGAAGTCATCGGCGAGCAACTGCGCTCCATGATGCCGTGGATCGGTGCCAACAAGATCGTCGACAAAGCCAAGAACTAAGTCGTACGCATCAAGGGAAAACGCGGCTTAGGCCGCGTTTTTTCGTTTGAGGGGTTGGTTCTGGTATAAAGCTGCATCGTTTGCAGGCGAACACTCGCTGCAAGTATCTGTCGAATTTTTTCACACCGTTGCAAGGTAAAGTCCATGAGCGAACGTCCCGAAGAGCCAAACCAGGCTTCCGACGCCGAAAGCATGCTGCCGATCGATGAACATGTCGAAGAAGGGCATGACGCCGAAGGCCGCAAGGTCCGGCATCGTGGCATCTATCTGCTGCCCAACCTATTCACCACGGCGAACCTGTTCGCCGGCTTCTACTCCATCATCAACTCCATGAGTGCCCAGAGCGCGCTGGCGGCGGGTGATGCGGCGAGTGCCAGCAAATACTTTGGCTTTGCTGCTATCGCAATTTTCGTGGCCATGGTGCTCGACGGCCTGGATGGTCGCGTGGCGCGCATGACCAATACTCAAAGCGCTTTTGGCGCCGAGTACGACTCGCTGTCGGACATGGTCGCCTTCGGTGTTGCCCCCGCATTGCTGGCATTTGCCTGGGCATTGGGTGACATGGGCAAGGTTGGCTGGATGGTTGCCTTCATCTATGTCGCGGGTGCCGCTTTGCGCCTGGCGCGCTTCAACACCCAGGTGGGGACTGCCGACAAGCGCTACTTCATCGGCCTTGCCAGCCCGGCAGCGGCGGGTGTTGTCGCGGGGATTGTCTGGGCGTTCAGTGATTACGGGATTCAGGGATCGAAGATGTCGTTCCTGGTTGCCCTGATGGTGGCAGCGGCCGGCATGCTGATGGTCAGCAACATCAAGTACAACAGCTTCAAGGAATTTGACCTCAAAGGGCGCGTGCCTTTCGTGGCCATCCTTGTGGTGGTGCTGGTGTTCGCGGTCGTGTTCAGTGATCCACCGCGTATCCTGCTGCTGGCGTTCCTGGCCTACGCCGCTTCGGGTCCGATTCAGTGCTTGTTGCGTCTGCGTCGGGACAAAACATTGTCTTAATGTAATTTCCCCCATACTCCGCAGTCTATTGGTGCATCAGTTCTCCAACGCTGCGGAGTTACCATGTTAATCAAATTACCCAAAGCGTCCGATTGTCACGAATCGGACGTCACGCCTGAATCCTTCTATCTCTCTCGCCGCAGCCTGCTCGGTGGTGCGCTTGCTGGTATTGCCGCCAGCAGCTTGCCGCGTTGGGCCAGTGCGAGCGATGCTTCGCGGTATGCCGACGTCGAGCCGGGCAGCGCGCCCAACTGGTTTACGGAAAAACTTCCGAACACGAAGTGGCAATCGGTGACGGTCAAAGATGAGGCCATCACGCCATTCAAGGATGCAACTCACTACAACAACTTCTATGAGTTCGGGACAGGCAAGGGCGACCCGGCAACGAATGCGGGCTCGCTCAAGACGCAGCCCTGGAGTGTGGTGATTGATGGTGAAGTCGCAAAACCTGGGCGCTATGCCCTGGAGGACTTCATGAAACCCTATGCGCTGGAAGAGCGCATCTACCGTCTGCGTTGCGTCGAGGCATGGTCCATGGTGATTCCGTGGATAGGCTTTCCCATCTCGGCGTTGCTCAAGCAGGTCGAGCCAACCTCCAAAGCCAAGTACATCCGTTTTGAAACCCTCCAGGATCCCAAGAGCATGCCTGGGCAACGCTCAAGTTTCGGCTTGATCGACTGGCCTTATGTGGAAGGGCTGCGCCTGGATGAGGCGATGAATCCTTTGGCGATCCTCGCTGTGGGCATGTATGGGCGGGAGTTGCCTAACCAGAACGGCGCGCCGTTGCGCTTGGTGGTGCCGTGGAAGTATGGCTTCAAGAGTGTGAAGTCCATCGTACGTATCAGTCTGGTCAGTGAGCAGCCGAAAACGACCTGGCAAAGTATTGCTGCCGATGAGTATGGGTTTTATGCGAATGTGAATCCTACGGTCGATCATCCGCGCTGGACCCAGGCGCGGGAGCGCCGCCTGCCGAGCGGCCTGTTCAGTCCGAATGTGCGCCAGACGCAGATGTTCAATGGCTATTCGGATGAGGTCGCTTCTTTATATACAGGCCTCGATCTGCGGAAGAACTACTGATGCGCTACCCCATCTGGCGCATCGGCGTGTTTGTAGCCGCAGCAGTGTGGCCATTGCTCTGGCTGTATGAAGCGTGGAGCTCTGCGCTGGGGCCTGATCCAGGCAAGGTGCTCGTTGATCGCCTGGGTTTGGGGACGCTCATTTTATTGCTGATCACGCTTGCTATGACGCCGCTGCAGAAATTGAGCGGTTGGGCGGGGTGGATAGCGGTGCGGCGACAGTTGGGGCTGTGGTGCTTTGCTTATGTTGTGCTGCACCTGGCGGCCTATTGTGTGTTTGTCCTGGGGCTGGATTGGTCGCAGCTCGGCGTAGAGTTGAGCAAGCGGCCCTACATCATTGTGGGGGCGCTGGGGTTTGTTGCTCTCCTTATCTTGGCCGTCACGTCGAACCGCTATAGCCAGCGTCGGTTGGGGAGTCGATGGAAGAAACTGCATCGTCTGGTCTATGTGATTCTTGGGCTCGGTTTGCTGCACATGCTATGGATAGTGCGGGCGGACCTGAAGGAGTGGGCCATCTACGCGTCTATAGGTGCGCTACTTCTGTTGATGCGGGTGCCGCCGGTAATGCGTCGAATCCCTCGCCTTAATGCTAAAAAAGCGCCTTCTGCCACAAAAGCGTAATTAAGCCTTGACGGCAGATTCTGGAAGCCTATAATTCGCCCCACTTCCGGCGCAGTCGAAACGGAAAACTCCTTGGTAAACAATGAGTTACGCAGTTCTCGACA
>NZ_MPOR01000105.1:0-417 GCF_001896155.1 Pseudomonas sp. FSL W5-0203 | reverse complement strand
GCCGATTAAGACGGTGCCGGCTGTGCCGTTGAAGGCGGGCGATACGCTGGTTTCGAACCCGGTGCCGATGGTGCGCGGCAAGGCCCAGCGCACGACGTTGGTCCGTCATGAGCCTGTCGATGATGCGCCGGCCATGGCTTCAAATCCGAAGGGGGACGCGGCGGCGCCAGCGGACAAGACCGTTACCCACGGTTGCCCGGTGTCGATGGTCACTGGCGAGGAATTGCTGACCCTCACCGATGGCGTGCTGGATGGGATCTTGCCGTTTGAGTGGACGAGGCTGTACCGCACCAGTGCGGTGGACATTGATTGTGGGTTGGGGTTTGGCTGGAGTCATGCGCTGGCTCATCGGCTGGTGGTGTCGGGCGATTCGGTGGTGTGGACCGATCATGAGAACCGCCATACGCAGTTTCCATT
>NZ_MPOR01000036.1:0-55403 GCF_001896155.1 Pseudomonas sp. FSL W5-0203 | reverse complement strand
CTCTTCAACGCTGAGTTCGGTATAAGACATAGGGGCAGCACCGTACCGGAAAGGTCAGGTGTTGCACTCAGTTTTTGCCGCCGCCCGTGAAAAAATACTCTCGCCGGAGTCATCGTTGTCAAGGTTTCTCTGTTTTATTATTAGTTGCTCTTGAATTCTCTCGAAAACAAACGTGATATTTTTGACGATTTCGTCCAAATCGCCAGCTAGAATGTATTTATGTCGTATCTTCCAGTATCTATATTCACTGCAAGTGGCAACCCAAGTGAATTTATTTTTAAGGTTTCTTATTTCTTTGGCTATGTTTTCACGCTTTCTTTTTGATGAGTTATTTAACTTATTTTCAAGACATTCCTTTGCAATCATCTTTTTTTCGATGGCTCGCTCAAAAACATACTGCCTTTCACATTCCGCAAAGAAAAATTCAGGAGTAAGATTTTTAAGGATTATGCGTTGTGGAATAAATATCATGTAAGTTATTATTGTTTGTTACTAATACAAATACCATGCCGTGCATGATTGTCAAATAAATAAATATTTTTACTTTCCAACCTGTAAAAAAGCTGATTTTTTTAAAAATCAAAAACGGTCAAAAAAACCTATAAAATCAACTTGCGACACTTATTTAAGAGTTATCCAAGAAGAGCAAAAGCAAAAGCCCGCCCTAACAGGCGAAAAGCATCTGGGTATTGCGAACAAAGTTCGCATATCAAAATCAAAAGCGTAGAACTCAAATTTGTATATTCAATAAATTTTGAGTAGCAAAACTTTCAAAAATCAAAACCTTTGAAATTGCCGTTTTTAGACGATTTACCATCTTGTGCGTATGGTAATACCGAGAATTAAAACACGCCGTTTTTAGCTTGTTTCTGTTGACGCACTAGAAAAGTGCATTGAGTTTTTTCTACGTTTTTTTGTCGGTTTTTTGAGTTTCAATTTTCTTGGATAGTCGTTTTTTGGCTTAAAATCAATGAAAAACGTTGTCAATAGAAAACCGAAAATATATTTAAGGTGGAACCTTAATTATCAAATAGAGGTCAACCATATTCTTTAAATTTCACAAAATATGAAATGACCATCCACCGCGTTCATCTGGTCATTTTTCAAGCTTGAACAACTTCAACCGCTAAAAACGACCTAGCAGGCCGATATGTTGTATTCAGTCTTTGGTAGGCAGAACATAACTTGATAGCCCTGTATTCACGTAATTCCAGATTTTTTTTGATATTAAGCCGCGATCTAAAAAATACTCAGCAGCAAATAGAACTCTTGGAGCTAATTGTTTTGCATCTTGTATATGGCCATTGGCTGCCAAGTTGACACAATATCTGGTCACAACTTTTAATGCGACCTCTTCATCATTTATCTCATCACGAACAGCTTCATCAACTATGCTTTTATAATCGGATAGCGAAATAAAATTTGGATTTAACTCGTTATCAACTTTATAGTCTTGCCATAATATCTGTTTGACTATTTCGTAATGCTTCTGTCTCTTTTTATAATGCCCAAACATATTAGTTACCTACACCGATGAACCCAGCGAAATAACACAAACACTAACCCATGGCATGTCATTTTGCCATCATGCTTTTGTCGCCTTTTATGTAGAGGTTTTTGCAGAGCTTAGTGGCAATCGAAATAGTAAATGGTCTGATAATCATTCTTAGGCTAATCCTCACCTGAGTATGAGACACATTCGATCCATGGTTGACCCTTTCCCGCACTGCTGCAGAGCCGCAGCACGTCAAACGGTCTGGATAAGAAGGATAGCTTCAATACACCGTTTCAGGTGTGCAGAGCGAAGCCGAAGCGGACGCCACCGGGAGGCGGTTTTTCCCAAGAAAAGGGTATGAGAAGGGTAGATTTTTTGGATAGAAAAAGGGGTAGAAATTTCTTTCTACCCCTTCTCTAAGTCCTTGATTTACAAGGAAAATTATGGTGCCCCGAGGGAGACTCGAACTCCCACTCCTTTCGAAAACGGATTTTGAATCCGCCGCGTCTACCAATTCCGCCATCAGGGCTCAATGGCGGCGAAGTATAGAGATGAGATTACCGTTGGTCAATCACGTTTCATGGTCTATTTTCACTATTTCCGCTAGACTTCCCGGCCCTGCTAGACGAACCCCATCATGCGCGTTGCTGACTTTACTTTTGAGCTCCCTGATTCGCTGATCGCTCGCCACCCTTTGGCCGAGCGTCGCGCCAGTCGACTGCTGACCCTGGACGGGCCCAGCGGTGCCCTCGCACACCGTCAATTCACTGATTTGCTTGAGCATTTGCGCCCAGGCGATCTGATGGTTTTCAACAACACCCGGGTGATCCCGGCGCGGCTGTTTGGCCAGAAAGCGTCCGGCGGCAAGCTGGAAATCCTGGTGGAGCGGGTGCTGGACAGCCACCGCGTGCTGGCCCATGTGCGCTCCAGCAAGTCGCCCAAACCGGGGTCGAGCATCTTGATCGAGGGCGGTGGCGAAGCCGAGATGGTGGCGCGCCACGATGCCTTGTTCGAGCTCAAGTTTGCCGAAGAAGTGTTGCCGCTGTTGGAGCGCGTCGGCCATATGCCGTTGCCTCCTTATATAGACCGCCCCGACGAAGACGCGGACCGCGAGCGCTATCAGACCGTGTACTCACAGCGCCTCGGCGCCGTCGCCGCACCGACTGCCGGGCTGCATTTCGACCAGCCACTGCTGGATGCGATTGCCGCCAAGGGCGTCGACACCGCCTATGTAACCCTGCACGTGGGGGCCGGTACGTTTCAGCCGGTGCGTGTGGATAACATCGAAGACCACCATATGCACAGCGAATGGCTGGAGGTCAGCCAGGACGTGGTGGATGCGGTGGCGGCGTGCAAGGCGCGTGGCGGTCGAGTGGTTGCCGTGGGCACCACCAGTGTGCGTTCGCTGGAGAGTGCAGCGCGTGATGGCGTGCTCAAGCCGTTCAGTGGCGACACCGATATTTTCATTTTTCCAGGGCGACCCTTTCATGTGGTCGATTGCCTGGTCACCAACTTCCATTTGCCCGAATCCACGCTGTTGATGCTGGTGTCGGCATTTGCCGGTTACCCGGAAACCATGGCTGCCTACCAGGCCGCCATCGCTAACGAGTACCGTTTTTTCAGCTACGGTGATGCGATGTTTATCACCCGTAACCCGGCGCCGCGCGGCCCTGAGGACAACTTATGAGTCGTATGTCGTTTGAATTGCTCGCTACGGACGGCAAAGCCCGTCGTGGTCGCCTGACCTTCCCGCGTGGCACTGTGGAGACCCCGGCCTTCATGCCGGTCGGCACCTACGGCACCGTCAAAGGCATGTTGCCCCGCGACATCGTCGCCACCGGTGCCGAGATTATCCTCGGCAATACCTTCCACCTGTGGCTGCGCCCGGGCACGGAAGTGATCAAGAAGCACGGCGACCTGCATGACTTCATGAAGTGGCAAGGCCCGATCCTTACCGACTCCGGTGGTTTCCAGGTGTTCAGCTTGGGCGCCATGCGTAAGATCAAGGAAGAGGGCGTGACCTTTGCCTCGCCGGTCGACGGCGCCAAGGTGTTCATGGGCCCGGAAGAGTCGATGCAGGTACAGCGCGATCTGGGTTCGGACATCGTGATGATTTTCGACGAGTGCACGCCGTACCCGGCCGATGAAGACGTGGCGCGTATCTCCATGGAGTTGTCGCTGCGTTGGGCCCAGCGTTCGAAGAATGCCCATGGCGATAACACAGCGGCGCTGTTCGGTATTGTTCAGGGCGGCATGCATGAAAACCTGCGCAAACGCTCGCTGGAAGGCCTCGACAAGATCGGCTTCGACGGCCTGGCCATCGGCGGTTTGTCGGTGGGCGAGCCCAAGCATGAAATGATCAAGGTGCTGGATTACCTGCCGGGCCTGATGCCCGCAGACAAACCTCGTTACCTTATGGGCGTTGGCAAACCGGAAGATCTCGTAGAGGGTGTGCGCCGCGGTGTGGACATGTTCGATTGCGTGATGCCAACCCGTAATGCCCGCAATGGGCATCTGTTCATCGATACAGGCGTGCTGAAGATCCGTAACGCGTTCCATCGCCATGATGATTCGCCGCTGGATCCTACCTGTGACTGCTACACCTGCCAGAACTTCTCCCGTGCTTATCTGCACCATCTGGACAAGTGCGGGGAAATGCTGGGTAGCATGTTGAATACCATCCACAATTTGCGTCACTACCAAGTCCTGATGGCTGGTTTGCGCGAGGCTATTCAACAGGGTACATTGGCCGCCTTCGTCGATGCCTTCTATGCCAAGCGTGGCCTCCCTGTGCCGCCCTTGGACTGAGTTTTCCGACCCTAAGATTCACTATTTGCAACTGGAGTGCTAAATGAGCTTTTTTATCTCTAACGCCATGGCTGACGCCGCTGCGCCTGCTGCTGCCGGCCCTATGGGCGGTGGTTTCGAGTGGATTTTCCTGGTCGGCTTCCTGGTCATCTTCTACCTGATGATCTGGCGTCCACAGGCCAAGCGCGCCAAAGAGCAGAAAAACCTGCTGGGCAGCCTGCAAAAAGGCGACGAAGTCGTGACCACTGGCGGTATCGCCGGCAAGATCACCAAGGTCTCCGATGCTTTCGTGGTACTGGAAGTCTCCGACACCGTGGAAATGAAGTTCCAGAAGGGCGCCATCGCCGCCACGCTGCCTAAAGGCACGCTCAAAGCGATCTGAGTAACAACCTTTACCAATCGACGGGGCGCGCAAGGCGCCCCGCGTTATAAGCGGGCGGCGTGATGCTGAACAAATACCCTCTGTGGAAATACGTACTGATCCTGGCGGTGCTGGCGATCGGTTTTATTTATTCCGCTCCCAATCTCTATCCTGATGACCCGGCGATCCAGATCTCTGGCGCCAGCACTTCGCTGCAGGTCAATCAGGCTGACCTGGACCGTGCGAGCAAAGCGCTCACCGACGCGGGTATCCAGGTTAAAGCGGCAACCTTGGCGGCTGGATCCAAAGGCGGCTTGTTGCGCCTGACCAAGCAAGAAGACCAATTGCCGGCCAAAGATGTCGTACGCAAGGCCATGGGTGACGACTACGTTGTCGCGCTCAACCTGGCCCAGACCACGCCACAATGGCTGCGCAGCATTGGCGCGCACCCGATGAAGCTGGGTCTGGACTTGTCCGGCGGTGTGCACTTCCTGCTGGAAGTCGACATGGACAAGGCCCTGGACGCACGTCTGAAGGTCTACGAAGGCGACGTGAAGAGCCTCCTGCGCAAAGAGAAGCTGCGTTATCGCAGCCTGCCGCAGCTCAATGGCGCCATCCAGCTGGGCTTTGCTGACGAAGCATCCCGCGAACAGGCCCGTGCGCTGATCCGCAAGAACTTCAATGACTTCGACATCGTGCCTGCCGACCTGAACGGCCAAGCGGTACTGCGTCTGGCGATGAGCCCGGCCAAGATCGCTGAAATCCGCGAATACTCCATCAAGCAGAACCTGACCACGGTCCGTAACCGCGTCAACGAGCTGGGTGTGGCAGAGCCGATCGTGCAGCGCCAGGGTGCCAACCGCATCGTGGTTGAGCTGCCAGGCGTACAGGACACTGCTGAAGCCAAGCGTATCCTCGGCAAGACCGCCAACCTGGAGTTCCGTCTCGCGGCAGACCCAGGCGCTACGCGTGCAACTTCCGAAGAATTCGAATTCCGCGAAGGCAACCGTCCTCCTGCGCTGATCGAGCGTGGCTTGATCATCACCGGTGACCAGGTGACCGACGCCAAGGCCGGTTTCGGCGAGCACGGCACGCCTGAAGTGAACATCCGTCTGGATGGTCATGGTGGCGAACTGATGAGCCGCGCCACGCGCAGCAACGTTGGTCGCAGCATGGCGGTGATCTTCATCGAGCAGCGCCCGGTGACCACCTACACCAAGCAAATGGTCAATGGCGTCGAGAAAGACGTGCCGGTGCAGACCTTCAAGGAAGAGAAGAAGATCATCAGCCTGGCGACCATCCAGTCGCCGCTGGGTGCTCAGTTCCGTATCACTGGCCTGAACGGCCAGGGCGAGTCTTCCGAGCTGGCGTTGCTGCTGCGTGCCGGTGGCCTGGCTGCACCGATGTACTTCGCTGAAGAGCGTACCATCGGCCCGAGCCTGGGTGCCGACAACATCACCAAAGGTGTCGATGCGGCGCTGTGGGGTATGTTGTTCGTGTCGCTGTTCATCATCGCCATCTACCGCTTCTTTGGTGTGATCGCCACTGTCGCCCTGGCGGGCAACATGGTGATGCTGCTGGCGTTGATGTCGTTGCTGGGCGCCACACTGACCCTGCCAGGTATCGCCGGTATCGTACTCACCATGGGTATGGCGGTGGACGCCAACGTGCTGATCTTCTCGCGGATTCGTGAAGAGATCGCCGCCGGTATGACCGTGCAGCGTGCAATCAACGAAGGCTTCGGCCGGGCATTTACCGCGATCCTCGACTCCAACCTGACCACACTGTTGGTCGGCGGGATTCTCTTCGCCATGGGCACAGGCCCGGTGAAAGGTTTTGCGGTGACCATGTCCCTCGGGATCTTTACCTCGATGTTCACGGCCATCATGGTGACCCGCGCAATGGTCAACCTGATCTTTGGCGGGCGTGACTTCAAGAAGTTGTGGATTTAAGGGGCTGCCATGTTACGTACAATCAACTTCATGGGCGTTCGCAATATTGCGTTCGGCGTCACCGTGCTCCTTACCGTTCTGGCGTTGTTCAGCTGGTTCCATAAGGGCCTGAACTACGGCCTGGACTTCACCGGCGGTACGCTCATCGAGCTGACCTATGAGAAGCCGGCCGACGTTACCCTGGTGCGCAGCGAGCTGGTCAAGGCCGGCTATCACGAAGCCGTGGTGCAGAGCTTTGGTGCCACCACCGACCTGCTGGTACGCATGCCTGGCGAAGACCCGCAACTGGGTCACCAGGTAGCCGAGGCCTTGCAGAAGGTCGGCGGCGATAACCCGGCGTCGGTCAAGCGCGTCGAGTTCGTCGGCCCGCAAGTGGGTGAAGAACTGCGCGATCAGGGCGGCCTCGGCATGCTGATGGCGCTGGTCGGCATCATGATCTACCTGGCATTCCGCTTTCAGTGGAAGTTCGGTGTCGGTGCCATTGTGTCGCTGATCCACGACGTGATCGTGACCGTGGGTATCCTGGCCTACTTCCAGATCACCTTCGATCTGACCGTATTGGCAGCTGTGCTGGCGATCATTGGTTATTCGCTCAACGACACCATCGTGGTCTTCGACCGGGTTCGTGAGAACTTCCGGGTGCTGCGCAAGGCGACGTTGATCGAGAACATCAATATCTCCACCACGCAGACCCTGCTGCGGACCATGGCGACGTCGATCTCCACCTTGCTGGCGATTGCTGCGCTGATGATCTTCGGTGGCGATAACCTGTGGGGCTTCTCCCTGGCGCTGTTTATCGGCGTTCTGGCGGGTACCTACTCGTCGATCTACATCGCCAACGTGGTGCTGATCTGGCTGAACCTCAACAGCGAAGACTTGATCCCTCCTGCCGCTACCGACAAGGAGGTCGACGACCGTCCTTGATGGGCGTTTGTTGATCCGCTGTTACAAGAAAGGCGCGAGTATTGAACTCGCGCCTTTTTTTTTGCTCCAAGGCTGGGTATAGCGCGGATCTTTCGGTCCGCTTGTGATGGTCAGGAGGTTCATGTGAACAAGTCGTTGCTGGTTGGTGCGGTATTGGGTGCTGTCGGTGTGACTGCCGGAGGCGCTGTTGCCACCTACAGCCTGGTAAAAAGCGGCCCTGAGTATGCGCAAGTACTGGCGGTACAGCCGGTGAAAACCCAGATCAAAACCCCGCGTGAGGTCTGCAAGGACGTCACCGTGACCCGGCAGCGTCCGGTGCAGGATCAACATCAAATCGCCGGTACCGTGGTGGGTGCCCTTGCGGGTGGCCTGCTGGGCAACCAGATTGGTGGCGGTAACGGTAAGAAGCTGGCCACCGTGGCCGGTGCGGTCGGTGGTGGCTACGCCGGTAACAAGGTTCAGGAAGGTATGCAGAACCGCGATACCTACACCACTACGCAAACTCGCTGTAACACCGTTAACGACATCAGTGACAAGGTGGTCGGTTATGACGTGCGTTACAACCTGGATGGCAAGGAAGGTACCGTGCGTATGGAGCGTGACCCTGGCAGCCAGATTCCGGTGGATAAGGAAGGTCGTTTGATCCTAGGTCAGAACCAGCAGTAATCCCAAGCCTTGCAAGGTTCAAGTGTGGGAGCTGGCTTGCCTGCGATGGCGGTGGGTCAGTAACCCGTGAGTTGGCTGGCAGGCTGTTATCGCAGGCAAGCCAGCTCCCACATTGGATTGTATTGAGTCAGTTGGAATTGGTTTTTTGCTAAATCCCAGGCATAAAAAAAGCACCCCGAGGGGTGCTTTTTTTGTGCTCGCTCGCTTAGCGCTTCAGCGAAGCCGGCAGGTGCGGCTGGATCGCCGTCAGTACTGCCTTGAAGCATTTGGTGTTGCCAGCCACGACGTGACCTTTCTCCAGGAAGTCATGACCGCCGGTGAAGTCGCTCACCAGGCCGCCTGCTTCCTGAATCAGCAGGGCGCCGGCTGCCATGTCCCACTCGGACAGGCCCGACTCCCAGAACGCATCAAAGCGACCGGCGGCTACATACGCCAGGTCCAGGCTGGCTGCACCGGCGCGGCGGATGCCCGCGGTCTGGCCAACCAGGGCGCGGAACATGCCCAGGTAGTTCTCCAGGTTGTCCATCTGGTCGTCACGGAACGGGAAGCCGGTACCCAGCAGGGCGCCTTCCAGGCTAGTGCGGCCGCTGACACGCAGGCGACGACCGTTCAGTTGGGCGCCACGACCACGGCTGGCGGTGAATTCTTCCTGGCGAACCGGGTCCAGCACAACGGCGTGTTCCAGGCGGCCACGGTATTTGCAGGCGATGCTCACGGCAAAGTGCGGGATGCCGCGCAGGAAGTTGGTGGTGCCATCCAGTGGGTCGATGATCCACAGGTAGTCTTCGCCTTCGCCACTGCCTTTGTGCAGGCCGGTTTCTTCACCGAGGATGCCGTGGGTAGGGTAGGCCTTGCGCAGGGCGTCGATGATTTTCTGTTCGGCGGCGCGATCCACCTCGGATACATAATCCTTGGCGTCTTTTTCGTCGACCTTGATGGTATCCAGGCGCTCGATGGAGCGGAAGATCAATTCACTGGCGCTGCGGGCGGCGCGCAGCGCGATATTCAGCATGGGCTGCATGGATAGGTCACCTAAGGTTGTTAAAGAAAGCCGAGCATTCTAGCAGAAACTTTCCTCAGGTGAAGGACGACGTTCGCTTTCATGGCATAACCTTAGGCGGTTCTGTAAGATTTGCTCCCCTTTCCTGTGTCCGCGAGCGCCTCCCTTGCTGCAAAACATTCGTGTCGTCTTGGTCAATACCAGTCATCCCGGCAACATCGGCGGGGTGGCGCGAGCCATGAAAAACATGGGGCTGACGCGCCTGGTGCTGGTCGAACCGCGGGTATTCCCGCACCACGAGGCTGATGCTCGTGCGTCCGGCGCCAATGACTTGCTTGAAAATGCCCAAGTGGTCGCCACCTTGGAGGATGCCTTGGTCGGCTGCAATCTGGTGCTCGGCACCAGCGCCCGTGACCGTCGTATCCCTTGGCCGCTGCTGGATCCGCGCGAATGCGGCATTAAAGTGGTGGAAGAGGCTGCTGGCGGTGCTGAAATCGCCTTGGTATTCGGCCGTGAAGACTCCGGCCTGACCAACGAAGAGCTGCAGCGATGTCATTACCACGTGCATATCCCATCAGACCCTGAGTTCAGCTCGCTGAACCTCGGGGCTGCGGTGCAGGTGCTGACTTATGAAGTGCGCATGGCCTGGCTGGCCGCTGCCGGCCAGCCGAGCAAGGTGGAAAAGGAAGAGGTTGCATCGACCAAAAGTGGCGAGTTGGCCACCATGGACGAGCTGGAGCGGTTCTATGAGCACCTGGAGCAAACCTTGGTCGCCATCGAATTCCTCGACCCTGAAAAGCCACGGCACTTGATGGCGCGCCTGCGTCGTTTGTACGGCCGCAGCTCGGTGAGCCGGGCTGAAATGAACATATTGCGTGGCATCCTCACGGAAACCCAGAAAGCGGCCCGTGGTGAGCTTCTTAAGCGGAAGGATTAAAAATGTTCGAGCGTTTGCGAGAAGATATCCAGAGTGTTTTCCACCGTGACCCGGCGGCGCGCAATGCCTTTGAAGTGCTGACCTGCTACCCGGGCATGCACGCGATCTGGATCCACCGCTTGTCCGGCGCCCTGTGGGGCATGGGCTGGAAGTGGCTGGCGCGGCTGGTATCGAACTTTGGACGTTGGTTGACCGGTATCGAGATCCATCCGGGTGCCAAGGTAGGTCGTCGGTTCTTTATCGACCACGGCATGGGTATCGTGATTGGCGAGACGGCCGAGATCGGCGATGACGTCACCCTCTATCAAGGCGTGACCCTGGGCGGCACCACCTGGAATAAGGGTAAGCGCCACCCAACGCTGGGCGATGGCGTGGTAGTAGGGGCGGGCGCCAAGGTGCTCGGGCCGTTTACCGTGGGTGCCGGCGCCAAGGTTGGCTCCAACGCGGTAGTGACCAAGGCTGTGCCGCCGGGTGCTACGGTTGTGGGCATTCCAGGCCGCATCATCGTCAAGCCGCAAGTCGGTGATGAGCAAGAGGCCAAGCGCAAGGCGATGGCCGAAAAGATCGGTTTCGATGCCTATGGCGTTAGTGAAGACATGCCCGATCCAGTGGCTCGTGCGATTGGTCAATTGCTTGATCATCTGCAGGCGGTGGATGGCAAGCTGGAGGGCATGTGTGGGGCGCTGAAGGAGCTGGGCAGCCCGTACTGCGCCAAAGACCTGCCTGAACTGCGCGAAGAGGACTTTGCTGAGATCAAGGACGAGGCCGCTACCACCAAGGCAGGCTAAATGCGGTCTCTTGTGGGAGCTGGCTTGCCTGCGATAGCTGTCTATCAGCTTGCTTATAGGTTGCTGGCCCACCGCAATCGCAGGCAAGCCAGCTCCCACATTTGATCTCCATTGGCTCGGTGGTCTTGCAGCGGGCCTGGTTGCGCTGTTCGATCCCACCCCATCCTGCTATGATTCGCGCGCCCTTTTTACGGGTATTCCTGACTAAAGTACTAGGTCTTATAGTTGACTTAAATACTCGGGAATCGCATACTTGCTCCCATTCTGAAACACCTTGGTACTTGTCCATGAGACTGACTACAAAAGGCCGATACGCGGTGACCGCCATGCTCGACTTGGCCTTGCACGCGCAAACTGGGCCGGTGTCCCTGGCCGATATCTCCGAGCGCCAAGGCATTTCCCTGTCCTATCTCGAGCAGTTGTTCGCCAAATTGCGCCGTAGCAATCTGGTTTCCAGCGTTCGCGGTCCGGGTGGTGGCTATCAGTTGTCCCGCGACATGCAGGGCATTCAGGTGGCCCAGGTGATCGACGCGGTCAACGAATCCGTCGATGCCACCAAATGCCAGGGTTTGGGTGACTGCCATGCCGGTGACACCTGCCTGACGCACCACTTGTGGTGTGACTTGAGCCTGCAGATCCATGAGTTTTTGAGTGGTATCAGCTTGGCTGATCTTGTGACTCGCCGTGAGGTGCAAGAAGTAGCCCAGCGTCAGGACCAGCGCCGTTGCAACACCAAGGCGCCGCGTCTGGACAAGATTGAAGCGTCCGCCGTCGAGTGACAGCCGAAGAGCTAACGGCACGCCAGCCAGCCTGATTTAGGAGAAAGTCCATGAAATTGCCGATTTACCTTGATTACTCAGCGACCACCCCGGTTGATCCGCGTGTCGCGCAAAAAATGAGCGAATGCCTGCTGGTCGACGGAAACTTCGGCAACCCGGCCTCCCGTTCCCACGTATTCGGCTGGAAAGCCGAGGAAGCGGTCGAGAACGCTCGTCGCCAAGTCGCTGACCTGGTCAATGCCGACCCGCGCGAAATCGTCTGGACCTCTGGTGCCACCGAGTCCGACAACCTGGCTATCAAGGGCGCGGCGCATTTCTACGCGACCAAAGGCAAGCACCTGATCACCACCAAGATTGAGCACAAGGCTGTCCTGGACACCATGCGCCAACTGGAGCGTGAAGGTTTCGAGGTTACCTACCTTGAGCCAACCACCGACGGTATCGTCACCCCGGCCATGATCGAAGCCGCGATGCGTGAAGACACCATCCTGGTTTCGGTGATCCACGTGAACAACGAAATCGGCACTATCAACGACATCGCCGCCATCGGCGAGCTGACTCGCTCCAAGGGCGTGTTGCTCCACGTCGACGCTGCTCAGTCCACTGGCAAGGTCGATATCGACCTGTCCAAGCTGAAAGTCGACCTGATGTCGTTCTCGGCCCACAAGACTTACGGCCCTAAAGGCATCGGTGCTCTCTACGTAAGCCGCAAGCCGCGCGTACGTATCGAGGCCACCATGCATGGCGGCGGTCACGAGCGCGGCATGCGTTCGGGCACCCTGGCGACCCACCAGATCGTCGGCATGGGCGAAGCTTTCCGTGTGGCCAAGGAAGACATGGCTGCCGAAAACGTGCGCATCAAGGCCCTGAGCGATCGCTTCTACAAGCAGGTCGAAAACCTTGAAGAGCTGTACATCAACGGCAGCATGACCGCTCGTGTACCGCACAACCTGAATTTGAGCTTCAACTACGTCGAAGGCGAGTCGCTGATCATGGCGCTCAAGGACCTGGCGGTATCGTCCGGTTCGGCCTGCACCTCGGCGTCCCTTGAGCCTTCGTACGTACTGCGCGCCCTGGGCCGCAACGACGAACTGGCCCACAGCTCGATCCGCTTTACGTTCGGCCGCTTCACCACCGAAGAGCAAGTCGACTACGCCGCGCAGAAGGTCTGCGAAGCCGTCAACAAGCTGCGCGTTCTGTCGCCACTGTGGGACATGTACAAAGATGGTGTCGATATTTCCAAGATCGAGTGGGCGGCACACTAACTATAGAAGCCGCCACCCAAGCTCTGTAGGAACGTGGCGGAAAACGCAGGCGTTTCTACAGGGTTCCAGAGCGGCCCTGATGAGTGAGGATTCAGTACCATGGCTTACAGCGAAAAGGTCATCGACCACTACGAAAACCCGCGCAACGTCGGCAAGATGAACGCGGAAGATCCAGATGTCGGCACCGGCATGGTCGGCGCCCCGGCGTGCGGCGATGTAATGCGCCTGCAGATCAAGGTCAATGATGCCGGTGTTATCGAAGACGCCAAATTCAAGACTTACGGCTGCGGTTCGGCCATCGCCTCCAGCTCCCTGGCGACCGAATGGATGAAAGGCAAGACCCTGGATGAGGCTGTCACCATCAGCAACACCCAGCTGGCCGAAGAACTGGCGTTGCCGCCAGTGAAAATCCACTGCTCCGTACTCGCTGAAGATGCCATCAAGGCAGCTGTTCGCGACTACAAGCAGAAGAAAGGCTTGATCTAAGCATTTGGCGACGAGTAAGGAGTCAACGATGGCTATCAGCATGACAGAAGCGGCTGCGCAGCACATTCGCCGCTCCCTGAATGGGCGCGGTAAAGGTGAGGGGATTCGTCTGGGTGTACGCACCACGGGCTGTTCCGGCCTTGCCTACGTGCTGGAGTTTGTCGACGAGGTGGTTGAAGAGGATCAAGTGTTCGAAAGTCACGGCGAGAAAGTGATCATCGACCCCAAGAGCCTGACCTACCTGGACGGCACCGAACTCGATTTCGTCAAGGAAGGGTTGAACGAAGGTTTCAAGTTCAACAACCCTAACGTGCGCGGTGAATGTGGCTGCGGCGAAAGCTTCAACATCTGAGGCTACTCGTGGGTACTCCTTGTCATTTCGCTTTATTCGAGCTGCAGCCGAGCTTTCGGCTGGACCTTGAGCAGCTCGCCACGCGCTACCGTGAATTGGCGCGTGGGGTGCATCCGGACCGCTTCGCTGACGCTTCCGAGCGTGAGCAGCGCTTGGCCCTTGAGCAATCGGCCAGCCTCAACGAAGCCTATCAGACGCTCAAAAGCCCCCCCAAACGCGCGCGCTATTTGCTGGCGATGAAGGGCGGTGAGTTGCCGATGGAAGTCACCGTGCATGATCCGGACTTCCTGATGCAGCAGATGCAATGGCGTGAAGAACTCGAAGAACTGCAGGACGAAGCCGATGTGGCGGGTGTCGCGGTCTTCAAGCGTCGTCTGAAAACCGCCCAGGATGAGCTCAACGAAAGCTTCGCAGCCTGTTGGGATGATGCGGCGCAACGCGAACAGGCTGAGCGCCTGATGCGGCGCATGCAGTTTCTCGACAAGCTCACCTACGAAGTGCGCCAGCTAGAAGAGCGCCTCGACGATTAACCCAGTGCTGCCCGTGATGCACGCCTGATAGACAGATAAGACCTGATTACCATGGCTCTACTGCAAATCGCCGAACCCGGCCAAAGCCCTCAACCGCACCAGCGTCGCCTGGCGGTCGGGATTGACCTGGGCACCACCAATTCCCTGGTTGCTGCCTTGCGCAGCGGCCTGTCCGAGCCACTGCCTGACGCCGATGGGCAGGTGATCCTGCCGTCCGCTGTGCGTTATCACGCAGATCGCACTGAAGTGGGCGAGTCGGCCAAGCTCGCCGCGTCCGCAGACCCCTTGAACACGGTGTTGTCGGTCAAGCGCTTGATGGGTCGTGGGTTGTCCGACGTCAAGCAATTGGGTGACCAACTGCCGTACCGCTTTGTCGGCGGCGAGTCCCATATGCCGTTCATCGACACCGTCCAGGGGCCCAAGAGCCCGGTCGAAGTGTCGGCCGATATCCTCAAGGTGCTGCGCCAGCGTGCGGAAAATACCTTGGGTGGTGAGCTGGTAGGGGCGGTTATCACCGTTCCGGCGTATTTCGATGACGCCCAGCGTCAAGCCACCAAGGACGCGGCGAAACTTGCCGGCCTGAACGTGCTGCGCTTGCTCAACGAGCCGACTGCGGCAGCTGTGGCCTACGGCCTCGATCAGCACGCTGAAGGCCTGGTCGCTATTTATGACCTGGGCGGCGGTACCTTCGATATTTCGATCCTGCGCCTGACCGGCGGTGTGTTCGAAGTGCTCGCGACCGGCGGCGACAGTGCCCTGGGTGGCGATGATTTTGATCACGCCATTGCTGGCTGGATCATCAGCAGTGCCGGCTTGTCGGCTGATCTGGACCCAGGCGCGCAGCGCAACCTGCTGCAAACTGCCTGCGCGGCCAAAGAGGCGCTGACTGACGCTGCTTCTGTTGACGTTTGCTACGGTAATTGGTCGGCCCCACTGACTCGCGAAGCCTTTGATGCGCTGATCGAGCCGATGGTCGCCCGCAGCCTCAAGGCCTGCCGTCGTGCTGTGCGTGATTCCGGTATCGAGTTGGAGGACGTTGGCGCAGTGGTCATGGTGGGCGGTTCCACCCGCGTTCCGCGCGTGCGTGAAGCGGTAGCCGAAGCCTTTGGGCGCCAACCACTGACCGAAATCGACCCGGATCAAGTCGTCGCCATCGGCGCTGCCATCCAGGCCGATACCCTGGCTGGTAACAAGCGTGATGGCGGCGAATTGCTGTTGCTCGACGTGATTCCGCTGTCGCTAGGCCTGGAAACCATGGGCGGCCTGATGGAGAAGGTGATTCCGCGTAACACCACCATCCCCGTCGCGCGCGCCCAGGACTTCACCACCTACAAAGACGGTCAGACAGCCATGATGATTCATGTGCTGCAAGGTGAGCGCGAGCTGATCAGCGACTGCCGTTCCCTGGCGCGCTTTGAATTGCGTGGCATTCCGGCGATGGTCGCGGGCGCGGCGAAAATTCGCGTGACCTTCCAGGTCGATGCCGATGGCCTGCTCAGTGTCGCTGCGCGCGAACTGGCGTCTGGCGTTGAAGCCAGCATCCAGGTCAAGCCGTCCTACGGCCTCACCGATGGCGAAATCGCCAAGATGCTCAAGGATTCATTCCAGTATGCCGGTGACGACAAGGTCGCCCGCGTATTGCGCGAGCAACAAGTGGATGCCCAGCGTCTGCTCGAAGCGGTGCAGGGCGCCCTTGAAGCCGACGGCGAGCGCTTGCTGGATGCCGAAGAGCGCATGGTCATTGACCTGCAAATGCAGGAACTGGCCGAACTGATGAAAGGCAACGATGGTTACGCCATCGAGCAACAGACCAAGCGCCTGTCGCAAGTCACTGATGCCTTTGCTGCCCGCCGTATGGATCAGACGGTTAAAGCCGCGCTGGCGGGCCGCAACCTGAATGAAATTGAGGAATAACTGATGCCGCAGGTCACTTTTCTACCGCACGCCGAACATTGCCCTGACGGCATGGTCGTGGAGGCTGAGACCGGCAAGTCCCTGCTCGACGTCGCCCATGACAACCACATCGAGATCGAAAGTGCCTGTGGCGGCGTGAATGCCTGCACCACGTGTCACTGCATCATTCGTAAAGGTTTCGACAGCCTAAATGAGGCTGACGACCTGGAAGAAGACTATCTTGATCGGGCGTGGGGCCTGGAGCCGACGTCGCGCCTGAGTTGTCAGGCGAAAGTGGGGACTGAAGACCTCACCGTCGAAATCCCGAAATATTCGCTCAACCATGCAGCCGAAGCGCCGCATTGATTCAAGGAAATGTCATGAGCCTGAAATGGGTTGATGTACAAGAAATCGCTATACAACTTGCGCAAGCTCATCCTGAGGTCAATCCTCTTACCGTGAACTTCGTCAAGCTGCGCGACCTCGTAATGGCACTGCCGGATTTTGACGACATCCCTGACCGGGGTGGCGAAAAGGTCCTTGAGGCGATTCAAGGCCTGTGGATCGAAGAAGCAGACTGAGCCGCCTTTTTACGCAGTTAGGCAATACCCAATAACCCGCGTATAATTCGCGGGTTTAATTTTTCGTAAATTACCGTTTCTGGAGTTACACCATGGCTGTTCAACGTACTTTCTCCATCATCAAGCCTGACGCTGTTGCAAAAAACGTCATCGGCGAGATCACCACTCGTTTCGAAAAAGCCGGCCTGAAGGTTGTAGCTTCGAAACTCAAGCAACTGTCCAAGGCTGAAGCTGAAGGCTTCTACGCTGAGCACAGCGCTCGTGGCTTCTTCGGCGACCTGGTTGCCTTCATGATCTCCGGTCCTGTTGTTGTTCAGGTTCTGGAAGGCGAAAACGCTATCGCTCTGAACCGTGAGCTGATGGGCGCTACCAACCCTAAAGAAGCTGCTGCCGGCACCATCCGTGCTGACTTCGCTGAATCCATCGACGCCAACGCTGTTCACGGCTCGGACTCCGAAGCTGCCGCTGCTCGCGAAATCTCGTACTTTTTCGCTGCTACTGAAGTAACCGCTCGCTAAGCATCGGCTTAAAGAGTGAGGGTGAATCCATGACTACATCGACTGTTAAAACCAACCTGCTGGGTCTGACTCAGCCGGAAATGGAGAAATTCTTCGACTCAATCGGGGAGAAGCGTTTCCGTGCCGGTCAGGTAATGAAGTGGATTCACCACTTTGGCGTCGACGATTTCGACGCCATGACGAACGTCAGCAAGGCCCTGCGCGACAAGCTCAAGGCCATTGCCGAGGTGCGTGGTCCCGAAGTGGTCAGCGAGGACATTTCCAGCGACGGTACCCGTAAATGGGTGGTGCGCGTGGCGTCCGGTAGCTGTGTCGAGACCGTGTACATTCCCCAGGGCAAGCGCGGCACTTTGTGCGTTTCGTCCCAGGCAGGCTGTGCCCTGGACTGCAGTTTCTGCTCCACCGGCAAGCAAGGCTTCAATAGCAACCTCACCGCCGCCGAAGTCATCGGCCAAGTGTGGATTGCCAACAAATCCTTTGGCAGCGTCCCGGCGACCGTCGACCGTGCCATCACCAACGTGGTGATGATGGGCATGGGTGAGCCGCTGCTGAATTTCGACAACGTGATTGCGGCCATGCATTTGATGATGGACGACCTGGGCTACGGCATCTCCAAGCGCCGTGTGACCCTGTCGACCTCCGGCGTGGTACCGATGATCGATGAGCTGGCCAAGCACATCGACGTCTCCCTCGCGTTGTCGCTGCACGCACCTAATGACGCATTGCGTAACCAATTGGTGCCGATCAACAAGAAGTATCCGCTTAAGATGCTGCTCGAATCGTGCCAGCGTTATATGGCGACCCTGGGTGAGAAGCGTGTGCTGACCATTGAGTACACCATGCTCAAGGACGTCAACGACAAGCTGGAGCACGCGGTCGAGATGATCGAATTGCTCAAGGACACCCCGTGCAAGATCAACTTGATCCCGTTCAACCCGTTTCCTCATTCTGGTTACGAGCGGCCGAGCAACAACGCCATCCGTCGTTTCCAGGATCAACTGCACCAGGCCGGCTATAACGTCACTGTGCGAACCACTCGTGGTGAAGACATCGATGCCGCCTGTGGCCAATTGGTAGGGCAGGTGATGGACCGCACCCGCCGCAGTGAACGTTATATCGCCGTGCGCGAACTTAACGCCGCTGAAGATTTGCCGCAAATCGCTGTGAATCGAATCTGAGAGGATCTCTATGCCCTTGCGCCTTGCGCTGCTTTTACTGTTTACCGGCCTCGTGGCCGGTTGCGTTTCATCGGGCCATGACAGCCCGTTGCGCACTGATAAAGGCCGTGATGAGGCGCGGGTTGCCTATGTGCAACTGGGTTTGGGGTACCTGCGCCAAGGCATGAGCGAGCAGGCCAAGGTGCCGTTGAAAAAGGCCCTTGAGCTGGACGCTGATGATGCCGATGCCAACGCCGCGCTGGCCCTGGTGTTTCAGGCTCAGGCTGAGCCCGAGCTGGCCGACCGCTATTTTCACAAGGCCCTGGCCTCCCGCCCTGCCGATCCGCGGCTGCTGAATAACTACGGCAGTTTCCTGTTCGAGCAGAAACGGTATGACCTGGCGTCACGTTATTTCCAGCAAGCCGCCACCGATACTCTCTACCCGCAGCGTTCGCGGGTGTTCGAGAACCTTGGTGTGACCTCGATGCGCCTCGGCCAGCGCGACAGCGCCCGCCAGCAACTGGAAAAAGCCCTGCACCTGAACAGTCGCCAGCCACGGGCATTGCTCGAAATGGCTGAGTTGTCTTACGAAGACAGGCATTATGTGCCGGCACGTGACTATTACGAGCGTTTTAGCCTGCTCAGCGGGCAAAATGCACGTAGTCTATTGCTCGGTGTGCGCCTGGCGACGGTTCATGAAGAACACGACACGGCCGCACGTTTTGGCCAGCAACTCGAACGACTCTATCCCGGTACGCCGGAATATCAGCAATACCTGTCGGAGCAATGATGAAAGCCGCGCACCCGGAAGATGTAGCAGCTAATCGCGTCAACCCAGGCGAAACCTTGCGCCAGGCCCGCGAAAGCAATGGTTGGTCGCTGGCGGAAGTGGCCCTCAAGCTCAATTTGACCAGCACCTCCCTGGCCAACCTGGAAGCCGGCGCGTTCGATAAGCTGCCTGGGCATACCTTTGCCCGCGGCTATATCCGCGCCTACGCCAAATTGTTGGGTATCGACCAGGCCGTACTGGTGCAGGAATTCGACCAGTTCACCGGTACCGATGCACAGGGCAGTAATGTCCATGGCCTTGGGCGCATCGAAGAGCCAACGCGGGTTTCCCACACGATTTTGCGGATTGTCAGCCTGTTGTTGCTGGTTGCCGTGGTCGGCGGCGGTTTCGTCTGGTGGCAAGACCAAGCCTCCCTGCGCAGCAAAGACCTGACCAGCAACGCCATGGAGCACGTCGAAGTCGAAAGCGCCGATGGCACCACCCAGATTCATCCGCTGGACGAGCCGGAAGACCAGGCCGTGGTAGAAGGGCAAGCCGCGCCGCAAGCACCGGCCACTGCCGAACAGTCCACGCCAGATGCTGGCGTGGACCCTGCTGCGGTGCCGGCTCCGGCTGTTCCGACCGCTCCCGCAGCACCCGTGGCACAGGCTCCGGCGGTTCCTGCACCTGCGACCCCTGCGCCAGCCGCACCCGCAGCGCCGGCGATATCGCCTCCCACCACTCCGGCGTTGATCGCCGGTGACGGGCGCGTACAAATTACCTTCATCGCTGACTGCTGGACGCAAGTTACCGATGGCAACGGCAAAGTGCTGTTCAGCGGTTTGAAGCGTAAGGGCGATACGCTTGACCAGGGCGGCAAGCCTCCTTTGACGCTGCGTCTGGGCTTCGCCCGTGGCGCGCAAGTGGCCTACAACGGCCAGCCTGTAGACGTGGCGCCGTTCACCAGTGGCGAGACCGCTCGCCTCAAGTTGGGACAATAGTCATGCACGGCGAATCTCCAATCAAACGTCGCGTATCGCGCAAGATATGGGTCGGCTCGGTGCCGGTGGGTGGCGATGCCCCTATCGCAGTGCAGAGCATGACCAACAGCGACACCAACGATGTAGCGGCCACCGTGGCCCAGATCAACCGTCTGGAAGCGGCCGGTGTGGACATCGTGCGGGTGTCCGTTCCGGACATGGACGCAGCCGAGGCCTTTGGTCGTATCAAGCAGTTGGTCAAGGTACCGCTGGTTGCCGACATTCACTTCGACTACAAGATCGCGTTGCGCGTGGCCGAACTGGGTGTGGACTGTCTGCGTATCAACCCCGGCAACATCGGGCGTGAAGACCGCGTGCGTGCTGTGGTGGACGCTGCCCGTGATCGCGGTATTCCGATCCGCATCGGCGTCAACGCCGGCTCCCTGGAAAAAGACCTGCAAAAGAAATACGGCGAGCCCACTCCGGCGGCGCTGGTCGAGTCGGCCCTGCGCCACGTTGAACACCTTGAACGTCTGAATTTCCAGGACTTCAAGGTCAGCGTAAAAGCTTCCGACGTGTTTATGGCGGTAGAAGCCTATCGCCTGCTGGCCAAGGAAATCGTGCAGCCGCTGCACTTGGGTATCACCGAAGCTGGCGGTTTGCGCTCAGGCACAGTGAAATCTGCGGTGGGTCTCGGTATGCTGCTCGCCGAAGGGATTGGCGATACTATCCGCATCTCCCTGGCGGCAGACCCCGTTGAGGAAGTGAAGGTCGGTTACGACATTCTAAAATCCCTGCGTTTGCGTTCCCGTGGTATCAACTTCATTGCCTGCCCGAGCTGCTCGCGGCAGAACTTCGACGTGGTGAAAACCATGAACGACCTGGAGTTGCGCCTCGAAGACCTGCTGGTGCCGCTGGATGTCGCAGTGATTGGTTGTGTGGTCAATGGGCCGGGCGAGGCCAAAGAGGCTCATGTGGGCCTGACCGGTGGTACACCAAACCTGATTTACATCGACGGCAAGCCGTCGCAGAAGCTAACGAATGACAATCTGGTGGACGAGCTGGAAAAGCTGATCCGCGAGAAAGCGGCCGAGAAGGTCGCCGCTGACGCAGCGCTGATCGCTCGCGGCTGATTGAACGAATTTAAGGATCTGATGTGAGCAAGTCTCTGCAAGCCATTCGTGGCATGAACGACATCCTGCCGGAGCAGACGCCACTGTGGCGCTACTTCGAGAGCACTGTCGCGCGCCTGCTGGATAACTACGGTTACAAGCAGATCCGTATGCCGATCGTCGAGTTCACCGAGCTGTTCAAACGCTCCATCGGTGAAGTGACCGACATCGTCGAAAAAGAGATGTACACCTTCGAAGACCGCAACGGCGACTCCCTGACCCTGCGTCCGGAAGGCACGGCCGCGTGCGTGCGTGCCGTACTGGAACATGGCATCACCGGTGGTGGCCAGACCCAGAAGCTCTGGTACATCGGCCCGATGTTCCGCCACGAGCGCCCGCAGAAAGGCCGTTACCGCCAGTTCCACCAGATCGGTTGCGAAGTTTTCAACCTGGACGGCCCGGACATCGACGCCGAGCTGATCGTGCTGACCTGGCGCCTGTGGGGCCAACTGGGCATCCGCGATGCGGTCAAGCTTGAACTCAACAGCCTGGGCACCAGCGAGTCCCGGGGTCGCTATCGCGAAGCCCTGGTCGAGTACCTGTCGGCCCACCTGGACAAACTGGACGAAGACAGCCAACGCCGTCTGAAGACCAACCCGTTGCGCGTGCTGGATACCAAGAACGCCGACACCCAGGCCGTGCTGGTCGATGCGCCGAAAATGGCTGATTACCTGGACGACGAGTCCCGCGTGCATTTCGAGGGCCTCAAGGCTCGTCTGGATGCAGCCGGTATTCCCTACGTGATCAACCCCAAGCTGGTGCGTGGCCTCGACTACTACAGCAAGACCGTGTTCGAGTGGGTCACCGACAAGCTCGGCGCCCAGGGCACCGTGTGTGCCGGTGGTCGCTACGATGGCCTGGTCGAGCAAATGGGCGGCAAGCCGACCCCGGGGGTAGGCTTTGCTATGGGCATCGAGCGGCTGATCCTGCTGCTGGAAACCCTGGAGCAGGTTCCGGAAGAGATTTCCCGTCAGGTGGACGTGTACCTGTGCGCTTTCGGCGAGGCTGCCGAACTGGCGGCCCTGGCCTTGAGCGAAAAAGTACGTGACCAGTTGCCCAACCTGCGCCTGCAGATCAATGCCGGCGCTGGTAGCTTCAAGAGCCAGTTCAAGAAGGCCGACAAGAGCGGTGCGCTTTACGCACTGATCCTCGGCGATGACGAGCTGGCCCAGCAAGTGATAGGTTTCAAACCCCTGCGTGGTCAGGGTGAACAACAGAACATTGCCTTTGATGCGCTCGCTGCGCACTTGGCCACCTGCGTCGTGCAGGGTTGAAGCTGTCGAACAGCCGAATTTAGCGATTAAGGAGTATTGGGGTGTCGAGTACTGATGATGAGCAACTGGCCGAGTTCAAGGACTGGTGGCAGCGTAACGGCAAGCCCCTGGTCACTGGCGGCCTGCTGGCGCTAGTGGTGGTGTTCGGCTGGCAAGCCTGGACCAAGTATCAGGCCAACCAGTCCCAAGGTGCCTCGATCGTTTATCAGCAACTGCTGGAAACTACCCTGACCCCGGACGGCAAGCCTGACCCTGCGCAGGTGGCGGATCTGGCCGGCAAGCTGAAGAACGAATTCAGCGGTAGCACCTACGCCCAGTACGGCAGCCTGTTCGTCGCGAAAGTCGCGGTCGATACCGGCAAGCTGGATGACGCCGTCACCGAGCTGAAGGCCATTGCCGACAAGCCGACCAACCCGACCCTGGGTGAAATCGCACGTCAGCGCCTGGCACAGGTATTGGCGGCACAGAACAAGGCTGACGAAGCACTCAAACTGCTCGACGGCGATGCTGACAAGGCATTCGTGGCAACTCGCGAAGAGCTCAAGGGCGACCTGTTGGTCCAATTGGGTCGTACCGACGAAGCCCATGCTGCGTACCAAAAAGCCAAGGCGGCGCTGTCTGATGAAGCGGCGGTCGGTGGCTTACAAATCAAGCTCGACGACTTGGCCAAAGGGGATGCGTGACGTGATCCGTTGGAAACATGCAGCATTGCTGGCTCTGGCCGTTTTGGCCGCGGGTTGCAGCAGCAACAGCAAAAAAGAACTGCCTCCTGCCGAGCTGACCAGCTTCAAGGAAGAAGTGGTCCTGCAAAAACAATGGAGCCAATCCATTGGTGATGGGCAGGGCGACCTCTACAACCTGTTGCAGCCGGCGATTGACGGCGACAACATCGTGGCTACTGATTCCACTGGTGTCGTGGTTGCCATGGATCGCATGAGCGGCGACGTCAAGTGGAAGAAAGACCTCGAACTGCCGGTTTCCGGCGGTGTGGGCGTCGGCTACGGCATGGTGCTGATCGGTACCCTCAAGGGTGACGTGGTCGCGCTGGACTCCAGCACCGGTGAAGAGAAATGGCGCGCTCGCGTGACCAGTGAAGTGCTCTCGGCACCGGCGACCAACGGCGATATCGTCGTGGTGCAAACCCAGGATGACCGCGTGATCGGCCTGGATGCCTCCACCGGCGACCAACGCTGGTTGTACGACAGCACCCCAGCGGTGTTAACCCTGCGCGGTACCAGTGGTCCGATTGTGACCAACAACCTGGCCGTTGCTGGCCTGTCGACCGGTAAAGTGGTTGCCCTGAATACCCAGAACGGCGTGCCGGCCTGGGAAACCCGTGTGGCCATCCCGCAAGGTCGTTCCGAACTGGATCGCGTGGTCGACATCGACGGCGGCTTGCTGCTGTCGGGTGAAACCCTCTACGTCGCCACCTACCAGGGTCGTGTTGCCGCGTTGGACCTGCAAAGCGGTCGCATCAACTGGCAGCGTGATGCTTCCAGCTATGCGGGTGTCGCCCAAGGGTTTGGCAGCGTCTATGTGAGCCTTGCATCCGGCACCGTTGAAAGTGTGGATGAGCGTTCCACCACTGCACTGTGGAGCAATGACTCCCTGGCTCGCCGTCAATTGTCGGCACCGGAAGTCTTTTCCAGCTACGTCGCGGTGGGTGACTTCGAAGGCTACCTGCACCTGCTGAGCCAGGTGGACGGTCGTTTTGTCGGTCGCCAGCGTATCGACAGCGACGGCCTGCGTGCGCGTCCGCTGGTGGTGGGTAACATGCTTTATGTGTATGGCAACGGCGGCAAGCTGGAAGCCCTGACCATCAAGTAAAGGTTTGACTATGCTTGGGGTAACCCCCAGGCGGCCCTGCTTCGGCGGGGCATGCGGCATCTGACGATGCTGCCCCGAGCACCAGCCGCTGCCCTGCAGCGGCTTTTGTATTTTCTGAAATAACGAAGTGGAGAGCCGCATGGTTCCCGTAATCGCCCTGGTGGGCCGACCTAACGTCGGCAAGTCCACCCTGTTCAACCGCCTGACCAGGACTCGCGACGCCATTGTCGGCGACTTGTCCGGTCTGACCCGTGATCGCCAATACGGTGAGGCAAAGTGGCAAGGGCGCTCCTACATTATTGTCGACACCGGTGGTATCTCCGGTGACGAGCATGGCATGGACGAAAAAATGGCCGAGCAGTCACTGCTGGCCATTGAAGAAGCCGATGTCGTGTTGTTCCTGGTGGACGCCCGCGCGGGCTATACCGCTGCCGACCAGATGATTGGCGAGCACCTGCGCAAGCGCAACAAGCGCTCCTATCTGGTCGCCAACAAGATCGACAACATCGATCCTGAGGCAGCCCGTGCCGAATTCAGCCCGATGGGCCTGGGCGATGCGATCCCGGTCGCCGGTGCCCACGGTCGCGGCATCACCCAGATGCTGGAAATCGCCCTGCGCGACTTCCCCAAGGATGACGTCGAGGAAGAAGAGGGCGAGGAAGAGATCGTCGCTGAAGGTGAGGAAGCCAAGCGCATTCCTGGCCCGAGCGAAAAAGACGGTATCAAGATCGCTATCATCGGCCGCCCGAACGTCGGCAAGTCGACCCTGGTCAACCGTATGCTCGGTGAAGACCGCGTTATCGTCTATGACCAACCCGGCACCACGCGCGACAGTATTTACATCCCGTTTGAGCGTAACGACGAGAAGTACACGCTGATCGACACCGCCGGTGTGCGCAAGCGCGGCAAGATCCACGAAGAAGTTGAAAAGTTCTCCGTGGTCAAAACCCTGCAAGCGATCAAAGACGCCAACGTGGTGATCTTCGTAATGGACGCCCGCGAAGGCGTGGTGGACCACGACCTCAACTTGCTGGGCTTTGCCCTGGAAGCCGGTCGGGCCCTTGTGATCGCGATCAACAAGTGGGACGGCATGACGCCGAGCGAGCGCGATTTCGTCAAAATCGAGCTGCAGCGCCGGTTGTTCTTCGTCGAGTTCGCCGATATCCACTTTATCTCGGCACTGCACGGCACCGGCGTGGGCAACCTCTACGCGTCCGTACAGAACTCGTTCAAGTCCGCGGTTACCCGCTGGCCGACCAACCGCCTGACCCAGATCCTGGAAGACGCGGTGGGCGAGCACGCGCCGCCGATGGTCAACAACCGCCGGATCAAACTGCGTTACGCCCACTTGGGTGGTGCCAACCCGCCGATTATCGTGATCCACGGTAACCAGATCGAGAAGGTGCCCAAGTCCTACGTGCGTTACCTGGAAAACACTTACCGCCGTGTCTTGAAACTGGTCGGTACGCCGATCCGTATCGAGTTCAAGGGTGGCGAGAACCCATACGAAGGCAACAAGAACACACTGACCGACCGTCAGGTGAACAAGAAGCGTCGTTTGATGACTCACCACAAGAAAGCCGACAAGAAGCGCCGTGACAAGAAATAACGGCAGCTTTGCGTTGTAAGCGACACGCTGCAAGAGAGGGCTCCTTTGGAGCCCTTTTTTATGCGCGACCGTTTGTGTCTTGACCCGATGCAGTGGGCAGCTTAAAACTTGGGGTTCACCTGCAGGGGCTTCCGATGATCACCAGCAAGCTGCCGAATGTCGGCACGACCATTTTCACCACCATGTCGCAACTCGCCGCTGAAACCGGCGCGCTCAACCTGTCCCAGGGCTTCCCCGATTTCAATGGCCCGCAAGGTTTACTCGATGCCGTGGGCAAGCATATCGCCCTCGGCCATAACCAATATGCACCGATGACCGGCCTGCCCGTGTTGCGTCAGCAAGTGGCGGCCAAGATCGCCCGCAGTTATGGCGTCACAGTGGATGTCGACAGCGAAGTGACCATCACCCCAGGCGCCACCGAGGCGATCTTTTGCGCGATCCAGGCGGTCATCCGCAACGGCGATGAAGTCATCGTGTTCGACCCCAGCTACGACAGCTACGAGCCGTCGGTCGAGCTGGCCGGTGGTCGCTGCGTGCATGTGCAATTGAGCCTGCAAGGCTTCGCCCTCGACTTTGACAAGATCAAGGCCGCGCTCTCACCGCGCACGCGCATGATCATCATCAACTCGCCACATAACCCCACCGGCGCGCTGATCAGCCGCGCCGAGCTGGACCAGTTGGCCGAACTGATCCGCGACCGTGATATTTATCTGGTCAGCGATGAGGTCTACGAACACCTGGTATTCGACGGTGTGCCCCACGTCAGCATATTGGCCCATCAGGAACTGTATCAGCGCGCCTTTGTGGTCAGCTCCTTCGGCAAGACCTATCACGTGACCGGCTGGAAAACCGGTTACGTGGTCGCGCCGCCGGCCCTGACAGCTGAACTGCGCAAGGTGCATCAATATGTCAACTTTTGCGGCGTCACCCCTTTGCAGTACGCTTTGGCAGACTTCATGGCCGAACATCCGGAGCATGTCGACGAACTGCCGGCTTTTTACCAGGCCAAACGTGACCTGTTCTGCGACCTGCTGGCGCCATCGCGCTTGAGCTTTACCCGGGTGACCGGCACTTACTTCCAACTGGTGGATTACTCGCAGATTCGCCCAGACCTGGATGACGTCGCCATGTCCCTGTGGATGACCCGCGAACATGGCGTGGCGACCATTCCGGTTTCGGTGTTCTACCAGCACCCACCCCAAGGCCAGCGCCTGGTGCGCCTGTGCTTTGCCAAACGCGAGGAGACGTTGCGACAAGCGGCGGAAAAACTATGCGCGATCTGAGTGCACTGCCCAATCTGAACATTGCCCTGGTGCAGACGAGCCTGGCCTGGCATGACCGCCAGGCCAACTTCGAACACTTCGAGTTGCTGCTGGAGCAGGCCAAAGGCGCCGACTTGATTGTGTTGCCAGAGATGTTTACCACCGGTTTTTCCATGGAATCAGAAGCCCTCGCCGAGCCGGAAAGCGGCCCCACCCATCATTGGCTTCAAGCCCAAGCGGCAAAGTATCAGGCCGTGATTACCGGCAGTGTGATCATCCAGGCCGCCGATGGCAGCCACCGCAACCGTCTGCTGTGGGCGCGGCCGGATGGTGAGGTCTTGCATTACGACAAGCGCCACCTGTTCCGCATGGCCGGTGAACATGACCATTACACCCCCGGCGAGCGCCAGGTGCAGTTCGAGTTGAAGGGTTGGCGCATTCGCCCGCTGATCTGCTATGACCTGCGCTTCCCGGTGTGGAGCCGCGACGCCCAGGATACGGACCTGCTGCTGTACACCGCCAACTGGCCGGGCGCTCGGCGTCAGCATTGGAATCGGCTGTTGCCGGCACGGGCCATTGAGAACCTGTGTTACGTGGCGGCGGTGAACCGGGTGGGCACCGACGGCAAGGGGTTTGCCTACACCGGCGATAGCCAGGTGTTGGATTTCCAGGGTGAGACTTTGCTGAGTGCAGGGGAGGCGGATGGGGTGTTCCAGGTGATCCTGGATGCGGCGGAGCTGGCGGCTTACCGTACACGATTCCCGGCGAATCTAGATGCCGATAGCTTTCAGTTTGTCTGAGGCTCTGAGATTGCTCCCACGCTCTGCGTGGGAACGCCTCTTGGGACGCTCTGCGTACTGCTTCTAAGGGCGGACGCAGAGCGTCCAGGGCTGCATTCCCACGCAGAGCGTGGGAACGATCAGGCCCCTGGATTCTCACCCAGGGGCCTTTTGCATTACGGCAATGCTTACGCCGCTTTGGCTTCCAACTGGCTCAACGAGCGGTTCAGCGCACTGAACAGCGCCTTGAAGCTGGCGGTAGTGATGTTTTCATCGATCCCCACCCCATGCACCGGGCGCTCACCGTTCACGCGCAGTTCAATGTAAGCCGCCGCCTTGGCATTGGTACCCGCACCAATCGCATGCTCGTTGTAGTCCATGATTTCAACGCCAATCGGCAAGCCGGCCACCAAGGCTTCCAGCGCGCCGTTGCCTTTGCCTTTCCAGTGCAAGTTGGTTTCGCCCTGGCCTTTGCCGGAGACTTCCACCTCGACAAAGCTGTTGCCGTTCTCTTCCTGCAGGCGGTGGCTGACCAACGCGTACGGCGTGTTGGCTTGCAGGTATTCACGCTGCAGCAAGGCGTAGATCTGTGGCGCGGTCATCTCCAGGCCCACGCGATCGGTTTCGGCCTGTACCACCTGGCTGAACTCGATCTGCATGCGACGCGGCAAACTGATGTCGTATTCCTGCTCCAGCAGGTAGGCGATGCCGCCCTTGCCTGACTGGCTGTTCACACGGATCACGGCCTCGTAGCTGCGGCCAATGTCCGCAGGGTCGATTGGCAAGTACGGCACTTCCCACAGCGCATCGTCTTTCTGCTGGGAGAAGCCTTTGCGGATCGCGTCCTGGTGCGAGCCGGAGAACGCGGTATGTACCAGATCGCCGACATACGGGTGACGTGGGTGCACCTGGATCTGGTTGCATTCCTCGACCACTTTACGTACGCCGTCAATGTCAGAAAAGTCCAACTGCGGATCCAGGCCCTGGGTGTACATGTTCAGCGCCACGGTGACCAAATCGACGTTACCAGTACGCTCGCCGTTGCCAAACAGGCAGCCTTCCACACGATCAGCGCCGGCCATCAGGCCCAACTCGGTGGCCGCCACGCCAGTGCCACGGTCGTTGTGGGTGTGCAGGCTGATGATCACGCTGTCACGACGGTTGATATGGCGACCGAACCACTCGATCTGGTCGGCATAGATGTTCGGCGTGGCGCATTCAACCGTGGCGGGCAGGTTGAGGATCATCTTGTGCTCAGGCGTGGGGTTCCACACCTCGATCACCGCGTCGCAGACTTCCTTGGCGAACTCCAGCTCAGTGGCGCTGAAGGTCTCTGGGGAATATTCGAAGGTCCACTGGGTTTCCGGCTGCTGGGCGGCGTATTTGACGAACAGCTTGGCGGCGTTGACCGCGATGGCCTTGATGCCGTCCTTGTCCTGGTTGAACACGATGCGGCGGAACGACGGCGAGGTGGCATTGTACAAGTGCACAATGGCTTTCTTCGCGCCGCGCAGAGATTCGAAGGTGCGTGCGATCAAGTCTTCACGACCCTGGGTCAGCACTTGGATGGTGGTGTCCTCGGGGATGTGGTTGTCTTCGATCAGGGTGCGCACGAAGTCGAAGTCGGTTTGCGACGCGGCAGGGAACGAGGCTTCGATTTCCTTTACGCCAACGGCCACCAGGGTCTTCCAGAAGCGCAGCTTTTTCACCGCGTCCATCGGCTCGATCAGCGACTGGTTGCCATCACGCAGGTCGGAGCTGCACCAGATCGGCGCTTGGGTGATGGTCTTCGACGGCCAGGTACGGTCCGGGATGTCGATGGTCGGGAACGCGCGGTATTTCGAAGACGGGTCTTTGAGCATGCTCATCGGAAAATCCTTGGTTGTAGGGGCCGAAAAAAGGCGGCCTGCCGTAGAACTGTTATTGGGGATAAAACTTTAGGACGAGGCAGATCGATTCAGCCTGGCAGTCGTGCGCTGACAAGGCACAGGCTGCGGTGCTGGCGGAGCTGAATGAGGGTGTGAGAGGTTTTCATAAGCTCAACCCTAACCGCCGGGGTGAAAGATGGCAAGCAGTCGAGAAAAATTGAGATAAGTTCTTTTGCTGCCTCGAAAATCGAGATTTTATTGCCGTAATTTCGAGTGGTGTGTGTTTTTGTTGCTGTGGGTTTGTCAGGTGCGCAATTGAGGCGACGGCTTGCACCATCGCAGGAAAGCCAGCTCCCACACTGGGCAGCCTTCCAATGGAGGAGCCGGGCTTGCCCGCGATGAGGCCCGTAGTTTCACATTTGATATCAGGGTTGGAACGCGCCGATAAAGATCGCTGGATCTACACGTGCATCGTTCAGGCTGACGTTCCAGTGCATGTGCGGGCCAGTCGCCCGGCCAGTCGCACCCACCTTGCCCACCACCGCGCCGCGCACCAGTTGCTGGCCCACCTTCACGTCGATTTTGGACATATGGCAGAACATGCTGATAAAACCCTGGCCATGGTCGACGAACACCGTGTTGCCATTGAAGAAGTAATTGCCCACCAGAATGACCTTGCCGTTGGCGGGCGTCTTGATCGGCGTACCGGCCGGCACGGCGAAGTCCAGGCCCGAGTGCGGGTTGCGCTCTTCGCCGTTGAAGAAGCGTCGCACGCCGAACTTGCTCGACAGCGGCCCGCTCACCGGTTTATCCAGCACCAGGTTGCTCGGCAGGTTCGGGCTGAAACTGCGGTAAGCCTTGAGCTGCACAGCCAGTTCGCCTTCGATGCGCTTGAGCTGGGCCGGGTCAGGGTTGACCTGGCTCTTGTTCTTCAAAGTGATGCGCTGTTCCGGATACTTCTTGTAGCCGACGATAAACGGCAGGTTGCGCCCACCGCTGCTGATGCGCTCGTTGCCGGGCTTGACCGTCAACGGGATGCCGACAATGGCCAGCCAGTTGTCCTGCTCCTTGACCACCAGCACCGGCTTGCCCTGGTAAGTGGCTTTCGGCGCCGTGGCCGAAGGGCCCAGCTCGACGACGGCCACGCCGCCAGGCACCGGTTTGTTCAGGGTTCGCGTGATGTAGCTGTCGGCGTGGGCATTAAACGTGAGGCACAACAGCATCAACAGGCTCAGTAGGCGTGGCATCGATCAATCCAATAATGAAAGGGTGACGGGTGTCAGGTGGTTGTCTTCCACCCGCACTTGCAATTGGCCTTCACCCAGGCGCGCGGTGAGGCGCTGGCCGGTGTGGGTTTGCGCGGCATTGCGAATCGCCTGGCCGCGCTCGTCCAACAGGATGCTGTAGCCGCGGCCCAGGGTCGCCAGCGGGCTGACCACCTGCAATGTCTGCACTTGGCTCTGCAGTTGCAGACGCCGAGCCTTGAGACCTTCGCGCATGGCGCGGGGCAGGCGTTCGGCGAGGCTGTCCAGGCGCTGGCGCAAGAGTGCCAGTTGACGGCCCGGGTGCTGGCCGGCGAGGCGGGTCTCCAGGCGGATCAAGCGCTCGCGACGGGTATTGAGGCTGCGCTCAAAGGCACGGCGCAAGCGCATGTCCAGGTCATCCAGACGCTGGGCCTGCTGGCGCAAGCGCTCGCCCGGATGACGCAGGCGCCGGGCCATGCCTTCCAGGCGCAGGCGGCTGTGGCTCAGGCGGTTGCGCATCAGCATCACCAGGCGGCGCTGCAGGTTTTCTACCTGGCGTACCAGATGGCTGGCGTCGGGAGCCAACAACTCGGCGGCGGCGGAGGGAGTAGGGGCGCGGACGTCCGCCACGAAGTCGCTGATGGACACATCGGTTTCATGACCAACGGCGCTGACGATAGGGGTAACACAGGCATCAACTGCACGGGCCACCGCCTCTTCGTTGAAGCACCACAAGTCTTCAAGGGAGCCACCGCCACGGGCCAGGATCAGCGCGTCGAAACCACGAGCGTCGGCGAGTTTCAGCGCCCGCACGATCTGCGGGATTGCTTCGCGGCCTTGCACGGCGGTAGGGATCAGGGTCAGTTCAATGTTCGGCGCGCGGCGGCGGAACACGCTGATAATGTCGCGAATCACCGCGCCGGTGGGCGAGCTGATAATGCCGATGCGCCGAGGATGCACCGGCAGCGCCACCTTGCGTTCGGCACTGAACAGGCCTTCGGCGCTCAGCTTTTCCTTCAGTGCATCAAAGGCCAGGCGCAGCGCACCGTCACCGGCTGGCTCCACGGTATCGAGGATCAGTTGGTAATCACCACGGCCCTCGAACAACGAGACCTTGCCGCGCACCTTCACCGCCAGCCCGTCCCTCAACGCCTGGCGTACGCGTGCAGCGTTGTTGCGAAACAGCGCACAACGCACTTGGGCCCCGCTGTCCTTGAGCGTGAAATACACATGGCCGGAGGCTGGGCGAGCGAGGTTGGAGATCTCGCCTTCCACCCAGATATTGGTGAACACGTCTTCCAGCAACACCCGCGCACGGCCGTTGAGCTGGCTGACAGTCAGGACTTCGCGGTCCAGGCCCAAACGGGCAAAAGGATCTTTAATCATGGGCGGCAGTTTATAGGCATTCGTGCAGGGTTTGACAGAATTGCTCCACCAGCGGGCTCTGCACTTGCGCGCAGGCCAGGGCCACGGTGCTGTGGCAGTCCGGGTCGGCCAGGGGTAAAAAGTGCAGGTTGGCGGGGGCGATGTCCTGCATGGATTTTGGTAACAAGGCAATACCGAAACCGGCCTGGATCAATTGCAACTGCGTGGTCTTGCGCGACATCACCCGTGCGGCCTTGGGGAAAAAACCTGCACGCATGCACAATTCGGCCGACAGATAACTCAGCCCGCCGCGTTGGGGATGGGGGATCGAGATAAACGCTTGGTCCTTTAGCTGTGCCAACTCCACCGGCGCGTCGCTGCGTGCCAACGGATGATTCGGCGGCACCGCCAGCACCAACGGCTCCGTGTACAACGGCAGCACACGCACGCCGTCGCGCTGGCGCAGTACGGGCAAGCGTAGCAGGCCGACGTCCAGGCGACCCTCGGCGATATCCTCCAACTGAGCTTCGGAGGAGAGCTTGGCAATATCCACCGACACGCCCGGACAGCCCTCTAGCCAGTTGCTGATGCCGTGCAATAACGCGCCGCTCATCGGCACGGTGCTCGAGTGACTCAGGCGCAGCGTGCCAAGCTGGCCATTGCCTACGAGGGTCGCCACTTCGCTGGCCTTGAGCAACTCACTCAACAAATTGCGCGCCCGTGGGTAGAACGCTTCACCGGCCGCTGTGAGCCGCGGTTGGCGTGCGGTGCGTTCGAACAATGGGGTTTGAAGTTGATTTTCCAGTTCCTTGATCTGCCGGCTCAAGGCCGACTGCGCCACAAACAGGCGTTCGGCCGCGGCACTGAAGCTGCCGCTCTCGGCGATTTCGACGAAGTAACGCAGTTGCCGCGTGGAGATCACGAGTCATGCCTTTTTGAGATGAGTGGCTGGCTTTGAAGATATTAGTCGCAACAGTAGACAATGGCTAAAGTGAAGGCCATGTCCAGCAAGGAATAACCCATGAGCCTGGTTGAGTTGATGAGTCAGTGGTCGTTCGGGGCTGTGGATTGGCTGGTGATCGGCCTGGGTGTGGTGCTGGCCTATGTGGTGTTTGGCATTGCCGGGTTCGGGACGGCCTTGGTCGCCGGGCCAATCCTGATTCTATTCATGCCGCTGTCGAAGATCATCCCGTTGCTGGTGCTGCTGGATTTTGTCGCGGCGTTTGGCGGCCTGCTGCAAGCGCGGCACGATGTGAACAAGCCGGAACTGTTGCGGTTGCTGCCCTGCATGGCCATCGGCTGCAGCCTGGGCGTGGGGTTTTTGCTCAACTTGCATTCGGACGTGTTGCTGTTGTTGATGGGGCTGTTTATCAGTGCCTACGCGATTTACAGCCTGGCGGTGAAAGCACGGCCGACTCAATTGGCGGCGGGCTGGTCGATTCCCATGGGCACTGTGGGTGGCCTGTTTGGGGCGCTATTTGGCAGTGGCGGCTTTTTATATGCGATTTACCTTAACAGCCGTTTACCCAAAGACGCGGCGCGGGCCACGCAAAGCGCGCTGATCAGTTGCAGCACGGTCGTGCGTTTGAGTTTGTTCCTGATTGCCGGGGTGTATGCAGATTTGCCGTTATTGATGTTGGCGGTTTGTCTGTTGCCGGCGATGGCCCTGGGGCTGTGGTGTGGGCGCAGGCTGACGATGCGGCTGTCCCGGGAGGCGTTCGTGCGGTTGGTGACCTGGTTGGTATTGGCCAGTGGTATTGCGTTGATCGGGCGGTATGTGAGTACTTGACCTGATTTTTTCAGGGATTAAGCTGCCGTCCTCCCGGGCGTCATCGCGGGCAAGCCCGGCTCCCACATTGGAATGCGATCAACTGTGGGAGCCGGGCTTGCCCGCGATGGCGCCAATAGCCACACCGCAGGACTCCCATGAACTCCCAAAGCATCCTTGTCCCGAAAATCTCCACCTTGCCCGTCCACGAACCCCGCGCCCGGGCGATTGTGCGCTGGCTGGTGCGCAAGAACATCATCAAGGAAGAACTCACCACTTGCGGGCGTACCGGCAACCGCATGGGCTACGCCCTGGCCGATGGCGCCCGCGCCGTGGTGCTGCACCCCGAGGCGCTGCCGTTCAACGAGCCGGTCAATGGCCTGGAGATCATCTACAAGCGTTGCATCTATACCCCGGCCAAGGGGTTTCTTGAAGAAGCCGGTTGCCCGGAATGCCTGAAGGAAGTTGGTGAGGCGCTGTTCGAAAGCCTGGAAGACTGGATGCCTGGCCACACCGACAACTTCACCTGCCCGCTGTGTGGGCATGAAGATGACATCAACGGTTTTCTGTTCCTGCAGGAATGCGGGTTTTCCAACCTGGGGTTCATCTTCAACAACTGGGCGGAGGCGGGGTTCAAGCAGAGCTTTATCGACGAATTTGCCGATTGGTTGGACCAGAAAATGAGCTGGGTCAAAGTCGAGCTTTAATCCATCTATCAGTATTACCAAGTTTGTCAGAGTTTTACATTGAGCCGGGCAGGGTGCATGTATATAATGGCGCGCTTCCATTTTCCCGCTCGGGAGCCCCCGCGATGCTGCGTATCAGCCAAGAAGCTCTGACATTCGACGACATTCTCCTAGTGCCCGGTTATTCCGAGGTGCTTCCTAACGAAGTCAGTCTCAAGACCCGCCTAACCCGTGGCATCGAGCTGAATATTCCCCTGGTTTCCGCTGCCATGGACACCGTCACCGAAGCCCGTCTGGCCATTGCCATGGCTCAGGAAGGCGGCATCGGCATCATCCACAAGAACATGACCATCGAGCAGCAAGCTGCCGAAGTGCGCAAGGTCAAGCGTTACGAAGCCGGCGTGGTGAAAGATCCGATCACCATCGAAGCTGACGCCACCGTGCGTGACCTGTTCGAACTCACGCGTATGCACAACATCTCCGGCGTCCCGGTGCTGCACGATGGCGACCTGGTCGGCATCGTCACTTCCCGTGACGTGCGTTTCGAGAACCGCCTTGAAGTCACCGTCCGTGAAGTGATGACGCCTAAAGAGCGCCTCGTCACCGTCAAGGAAGGCGCCGACAAGAACGATGTGCGCGAACTGCTGCACAAGCACCGCATCGAGCGCGTGCTGATCGTCGACGACAAATTCGCCCTCAAAGGCATGATGACCGTCAACGACATCGAAAAAGCCAAGGCTTACCCGCTGGCCAGCAAGGATGACCAAGGTCGTTTGCGTGTTGGCGCTGCCGTCGGTACCGGTAAAGACACTGGTGATCGGGTCTCGGCCCTGGTCGCCGCCGGTGTTGACGTGGTAGTGGTCGACACCGCCCACGGCCACTCCAAAGGCGTGATTGACCGCGTGCGTTGGGTCAAGCAGAACTTCCCTGACGTGCAGGTGATCGGCGGCAACATCGCCACCGGCGCTGCCGCCAAGGCCCTGGCCGAAGCGGGCGCCGACGCAGTCAAGGTCGGTATCGGCCCAGGTTCCATCTGCACCACGCGCATCGTTGCCGGTGTGGGCGTGCCGCAGATCAGCGCCATCGCCAACGTCGCCGCCGCCCTTGAAGGCACGGGCGTACCCTTGATCGCCGACGGTGGCATCCGGTTCTCCGGTGACCTGTCCAAGGCCATCGTCGCCGGTGCCTCCTGCGTGATGATGGGCTCGATGTTCGCAGGTACCGAAGAAGCGCCGGGCGAGATCGAACTGTTCCAGGGTCGTTCGTACAAGGCTTACCGTGGCATGGGTTCGCTGGGCGCCATGTCCCAGGCGCAAGGTTCTTCCGACCGTTACTTCCAGGACTCCTCGGCAGGCGCCGAGAAGCTCGTACCGGAAGGCATCGAAGGCCGTGTGCCATACAAAGGCACCCTGAGCGCGATCATCCATCAACTGATGGGCGGCCTGCGTTCCTCGATGGGCTACACCGGCAGTGCCGACATCGAAGAAATGCGCACCAAGCCAGAGTTCGTGCGGATCACCGGCGCCGGCATGGCTGAATCCCATGTCCACGACGTGCAGATCACCAAGGAAGCGCCAAACTACCGTGTAGGTTGAGCCTTCCAGCAAAATGTTAAGTAACCGGGGCTGTTCTTCAGCCCCGAGTTGTTTCTGATTCATTAGACGAGACTGACTTCATGGCCCTCGACATTCACGCCCACCGCATCCTGATCCTCGACTTCGGTTCCCAGTACACCCAACTGATCGCCCGCCGCGTGCGTGAAATCGGCGTGTACTGCGAACTGCACCCGTTCGACATGGACGATGAAGCGATCCGCGAATTCGCACCCAAAGGCGTCATTCTCGCCGGTGGCCCCGAGTCCGTTCACGAAGCCAACAGCCCGCGCTGCCCGCAGGCGGTATTCGACCTGGGTGTGCCGGTGTTCGGCATCTGCTACGGCATGCAGACCATGGCCGAGCAACTGGGCGGCAAGGTTGAAGGTTCCGAGTTGCGTGAATTCGGTTATGCCCGTGTAGACGTGGTCGGCAAGAGCCGCCTGCTGGACGGCATCGAAGACCACATCGACGCCGACGGCCTGTTCGGCCTCGACGTGTGGATGAGCCACGGTGACAAGGTCACCAAAATGCCGGAAGACTTCCACATCCTGGCCAGCACCCCGAGCTGCCCGATCGCTGGCATGTTCAGCGACGAGCGTCGCTACTACGGCGTGCAGTTCCACCCGGAAGTGACCCACACCAAGCAAGGCGGGCGCATCCTGTCGCGTTTCATCCTCGACATTTGCGAGTGTGAAGCCCTGTGGACCCCGTCTAAAATCGCTGAAGACGCCATCGCCCAAGTGCGCGCCCAGGTCGGTACCGACAACGTGCTGCTCGGCCTGTCCGGCGGCGTTGACTCCTCGGTTGTGGCGGCCTTGCTGCACAAGGCCATCGGCGACCAGCTGACCTGCGTATTTGTCGACAACGGCCTGCTGCGCCTGCACGAAGGTGAGCAAGTGATGGCCATGTTCGCCGAGAACATGGGCGTCAAGGTGATCCGCGCCAACGCTGAGGACCAGTTCCTCAACAACCTAGCCGGCGAGTCCGACCCGGAGAAGAAGCGCAAGATCATCGGTCGTACCTTCATCGACGTATTCGATGCCGAGTCCACCAAACTGGACAACATCAAGTACCTCGCCCAGGGCACCATCTACCCCGACGTGATCGAGTCGGCCGGCGCCAAGAGCGGCAAGGCCCACGTGATCAAGTCCCACCACAACGTGGGTGGCCTGCCTGAGGAAATGAACCTCAAGCTGGTAGAACCGCTGCGCGAACTGTTCAAGGACGAAGTCCGCCGTCTGGGCCTGGAACTGGGCCTGCCGTACGACATGGTCTACCGCCACCCATTCCCAGGGCCGGGCCTGGGCGTGCGTATCCTGGGTGAAGTGAAGAAGGAATACGCCGACCTGCTGCGTCGCGCCGACCACATCTTCATCGAAGAACTGCGCAAGGCCGACTGGTACCACAAGGTCAGCCAGGCGTTCGTGGTGTTCCAGCCGGTGAAATCGGTTGGCGTTGTAGGCGATGGCCGTCGTTACGCATGGGTTGTTGCGCTGCGCGCCGTAGAGACCATCGACTTCATGACAGCGCGTTGGGCACACCTGCCTTACGAACTGCTGGAGACGGTCAGCGGCCGGATTATCAATGAGATCGAAGGTATTTCGCGCGTTACTTATGACGTGTCGAGCAAGCCGCCGGCGACGATTGAGTGGGAATGATCCTGCGATAGCAGGTGAGGACTGAATAACAGAACCCCGGCCATGTGCCGGGGTTTTTGCATGTTAGGCGAGTAGGTTAGAAGAACTCATCCTCTGTACATCAAGGAAGCTGTTCAATACAAAATGCATTGTATATTATGCAAAATTGTAATTTATGAGGTTTTGCATTGTATAGGATGCGATATAGATGGAGGATCTAGGAATTCTGATCAAAACCCTGCGAAAGTCCGCAGGCCTTTCGCAAAGTCAGCTAGCACAGCGGCACGGCATGAGTCGCGCCACCATCTCGGGGATCGAAAACAATACCATCCCTGAAATAGGTATTCGCAAGGTCGCAGCGATTCTTGAAGGCTTGGGATACGAATTGACCGCCACCCCCAATCCTCGACGCATGACTCTCGACGAATTGAAGGCAGGAGGTGTCCATGACTAGCCAACGTGATCGGTTGTACATCGGCACCAACGGTGTGCCTGCTGGAACGCTCGGGCGACGTAATGAAAATCAGCGTGACTCGATTTTTTCGTATAACGACACGGTGGCCCAAGAGCAAGCAGTGTCCTTGACCATGCCGGTGCGCCTGGAAAGCTACAACTGGGAGTACGGCATTCACCCGTTGTTTGAGATGCACATTCCTGAAGGGCATCTCAAGGCCGAACTCGTACGGCGTTTCAGCAAATCGGTGCGCGGTTTTGATGACTTTGCTTTATTGGGCATCGTAGGTCCGCACCAATTGGGTCGTATCAGCGTTGCCCATCAAGCGGGTGATGCGTCGTTGCCTGGGGTCAAGCTGGCTGACCTGCTGGTGTACGACGGGGCTGAAGACCTGTTCGATGAGCTTCTGAAAACCTACGCCGCTTATTCAGGGGTGTCGGGCGTTCAGCCGAAAGTGCTGGTTCGCGATGTTGGCGATATGGCTGCTGATATTGAACGTCTTACCCACAAGGGCGCCACGCATTTGGTAAAGGCGTTCAATGAGTCGGACGTTCCTCAGTTGGCGGCCAATGAATTTTTCTGCATGCGTGCCGCATACCATTGTGGTCTTGAGGTGCCTGAGGTCCAGCTCAGTCATAACGGGAAGTTTCTGGTAGTGAAGCGGTTCGACATCGGTGAAAACGCCTACCTCGGATTTGAGGATATGTGTGTTCTATCGGGATGGGGAACCGGGAAAAAATATGACGGCAGCTATCAAGGGTGCGCAAAACTGATCAGGTCATTTGTCACGCCAAGCCGGGTAGCCAGGGCTCTTGAAGACTTTTTCATAATGGTGGCGCTCTCGGCCGGTATTCAGAACGGTGATGCACACCTGAAAAACTTCGGCTTGCTTTATGAAAACTGCGCCGAGGATGCCGATGTCTGGCTTGCCCCCGTTTATGACCTGGTGACCACTACGGTCTACGCCGGCAACGACATCATGGGGCTGTTGCTTGGCGGTTCGAAGGCGTGGCCAAAGCGCAAGATGCTTGTGCAGTTCGGGCGCAGTTCGTGCAGTTTGACGCAGGCGCGCTGTAACGAATTGCTCGCCAGAGTGGACGATGGCATGAGTCGCGCCATGGCGGAGCTATCCGAGTATCGAAGTACCCACCCGGAGTTCGAAGCCGTGGGGGAAAAGATGGCCGGCGCATGGGCAGCAGGCTTGGCCAGGAGTATCTCGGTGTCGTGAGGGGCCGGGTTTAAGCGAGCCCCAGGGAGCAGCCGGGTTTAGCGCCGTGCCACATCCGAAAAATAAAACTTATCCAACGTATGCCGCGACTCGGTGTACTCGAACTGCCTTCCATCCTGCAAGAACGTCTGGTTACTCACCACAATCACATGGCTTTGCCCATCCAGATCCAGATGCGCCTGGTCGTCCTTGCTGCGCGGCAAGGCTTCGATGGTGCGCTGCGCATAGCTGATCTGCAGCTGCAGCGTTTGCTCGATAAACGCGTAGATCGACTGCTCGGCGATGTCGTGATCCAGGCCGGGAATCAGGTCACTGATGAAGTGGTTGATGTCCAGGATCACCCGTTTGCCACCGATGCGGCGTACCCGCTTGATGCGCGTAATGAGGGTGCCGGGCTCGGCCTCGATGTGCTGCAGCAGTGAGCCTTCCAGTGGGATCTGGGTGAACTCGACCACGTCAGTACGTACGTCATCGCCCAGGTCAGCATGCGTTTCGTGGAAGCTGACGATGCCGCCCAGTTGGAACTCGATCGGGTTGGGCGATAACACAAAGGTGCCCTTGCCGTGGATCTTTTGCGCAAAGCCACGTTCCTGCAACTGCTCGATGGCGCGCCGTACGGTGCCACGGCTGGCCTGGTAGGCGTCCATCAGTTCGGTTTCGGAGGGAAGGCGCGTACCGCGTTGCAGGCGCTCGGTGGTGATGCTGGCAAGCAGATCCGTATAGATCTGGTTGTATTTGCTCATGGGATGGCTCTTGCCCGGCGTTATGAAGGTGGACTGCGCGTTCAAGGCAGGAACCATAGTGGCAGAGGTGGGGTTTGTCCATTGGACAGCGGTGCGAGCCGGGGAAAAATCTGACAGAAAGCTCGCAGGCATAAACAAAAGTGTAACTCGTACAGACGAGTTGTTGATTTAACTCGTACAGACGAGTACTTTTCCCTCCTCGGCGTGCTGCCAACGACTGCCACCCATAAAAACAATCACAGTGGAAAACGAGCATGAGCCACGACTATTCAACGATTGCCCGCGAGATTCTCGACAACCTCGGGGGCCGCGAAAACCTTGAGCAGGCCGCCCATTGCGTGACCCGCCTGCGCCTGGCGCTCAAGGACCCCAGCCTGGTCAACAGCAGTGCCCTGAACCAGGTCGATCTGGTCAAGGGCTCGTTCTTTACCGGTGGCCTGTTCCAGGTGGTGATCGGCCCCGGCGAAGTGGAAAAGGTCTACGCCGCCCTGCGCGAGCTGACCGGCCTGGCCGCGTCGACCATTGCCGACGTCAAGAAAGCCGGCGGCGACAAGACCAACCCCATGCAGCGTCTGGTGCGGGTGTTCTCCGATGTGTTCATGCCGATCCTGCCCGCGCTGATCATTGCCGGCCTGTTGATGGGCGTGAACAACCTGATGGGCGCCAAGGGCATGTTCATCGAAGGCAAGACGCTGCTGGAGGCCTACCCGAACCTGGATGGTCTGTGGAGCCTGATCAACCTGATGGCCAACACCTCCTTCGTGTTCCTGCCGGCACTGGTGGGCTGGTCGGCGGCCAAGCGGTTCGGCGGCAGTGAAATCCTCGGCATCGTGCTGGGCCTGATGCTGGTGCACCCGGACCTGCTCAACGCCTGGAACTACGGCAAGGCGGTTGCCGGCCTCGACGGCCAGAGCCTGCCGTACTTCGATATCTTCGGCTGGTTCCAGATCGAGAAAGTCGGTTACCAGGGGCAGATCCTGCCGATCCTGATGGCGGCCTTTGTCATGAGCGTGATCGAAAAGTGGCTGCGGGCGCGGGTGCCGAATGCCATTCAACTGCTGGTGGTGCCGATCACCACTATCGTCGTCACCGGCGTGCTGGCCCTGGCGATTATCGGCCCGGTGACCCGTCACCTTGGCATCCTGATCACCGAAGGTTTGGTGACCCTGTTCGAGATCGCCCCGATGATCGGCGGCGCGATTTTCGGCCTGCTCTATGCGCCGCTGGTGATCACCGGCATGCACCACATGTTCCTCGCCGTCGACCTGCAGTTGATCTCCACTCAGGGCGGCACCTTTATCTGGCCGATGATCGTCATGTCCAACCTGGCCCAGGGCAGCGCCGCCCTCGGGGTGTTCTACATGACCCGCAACGCGCGGGACAAAAGCATGGCCTCGACCTCGGCGATTTCCGCTTACTTCGGCATCACGGAGCCGGCGATGTTCGGCGTGAACCTGCGCTTCAAATTTCCGTTCTATGCCGCGCTGCTGGGCTCGGCGCTGGGCAGCATTTTTCTGTCGTTGAACAAGGTGCAGGCCTCGGCCATCGGCGTCGGTGGGTTGCCCGGGTTTATCTCGATCGTGCCGAGCGCGATTCCGATGTTCGTGATCGGCATGGTCGTGGCGATGGTCGTGCCGTTTGCGCTGACGTGCATGTTGAGCATGAAGATCGTTCGGCCTGGTTACCGGGTCGCCTGAAGATCGCTATCGCAGGCAAGCCAGCTCCCACAGTGATGTGTGAACACATTCAAGTGTGGGAGCTGGCTTGCCTGCGATGAGGCCAGAAGGGCCAGCACCCAACTCTACTGAAGGAACCCACCATGCAAACCTGGCAACACTCGGTGATCTACCAGATCTACCCCAAAAGCTTCCACAGCCACGCGGGTAACGCCACCGGTGACCTGTTGGGCATCGTGGACAAACTCGACTACCTCAAATGGCTGGGCGTGGATTGCCTGTGGGTTACCCCGTTCCTGCGCTCGCCCCAGCGCGACAACGGCTACGACATCAGCGACTACTACGCCATCGACCCCAGCTACGGCACTATGGCCGACTGCGACCTGCTGATCAGCGAAGCCGCCAAGCGTGGTATCAAGCTGATGCTCGATATCGTGGTCAACCACACCTCCATCGAACACGAATGGTTCCAGCAGGCGCGCAGCAGCCTCGACAATCCCTATCGTGACTTCTACATCTGGCGCGACCAGCCGAACAACTGGGAATCCAAGTTCGGCGGCTCGGCCTGGGAGTACGAAGCGCAGACTGGCCAGTACTACCTGCATCTGTTCGACCATACACAGGCCGACCTCAATTGGGACAACCCCCAGGTGCGCGCCGAAGTGTTCAAGATGATGCGCTTCTGGCGCGACAAAGGCGTGGGCGGCTTCCGCCTGGATGTGATCAACCTGATCTCCAAGCCCGCCGACTTCCCCGAGGACAACAGCGACGGCCGCCGCTTCTACACCGACGGCCCGAACGTGCACCAATACTTGCAGCAAATGCACCGTGAAGTCTTTGAAGGCCATGACCTCATCAACGTGGGCGAGATGTCATCCACCCGCCTGGAACACTGCATTCGCTACTCGAATCCAGCGTCTAAAGAACTGTCGATGACCTTCAACTTCCACCACCTGAAAGTCGATTACCCCAACCTGCAAAAGTGGGTGAAGGCTGACTTCGACTTCCTGCAACTCAAGCAGATTTTCTCCGACTGGCAGATGGGCATGCAGGCCGGCGGCGGCTGGAACGCGTTGTTCTGGTGTAACCACGACCAGCCACGGGTGGTCTCGCGCTTTGGTGACGACGGCCAATACCGCGTGGTCTCGGCCAAGATGCTCGCCACGGCGCTGCACTTTCTGCAGGGCACGCCGTATGTGTATCAGGGCGAAGAGTTGGGTATGACCAATCCAGGCTTCGACAGCATCTCGCAATACCGCGATGTGGAAACCCTGAACATCTTCCGCCTCAAGCGCGACGCGGGAGAGTCCGAAGCCTCGAGCATGGCGGCGATCATGCAGAAGTCCCGCGATAACGGGCGTACGCCCATGCAGTGGAGCACCGAAGCGAACGCGGGGTTCAGCCGCGGTGAACCCTGGATCGGCATTCCCGCGAATGCTGCGCAGATCAACGTCGCAAGCCAGGTGGATGACACGGATTCGGTGCTGCATCACTACCGCAGGCTGATCGATCTGCGCCGTCGCGAACCGCTGATACAGCAAGGCGTTTACCGCCCGATGCTGCAAGACCATCTCCAGGTCTGGGCGTACCTGCGTGAAGGCCACGGCGAGCGCCTGTTGGTACTCAACAACTTCTATGGATCGCCATGCGAGATCCAGCTGCCAGAAAGCGTGATCAACGCCGAGAGCGAGCAACGCCTGTTGATCAGCAACTACCCCGACTGCCCCCTGCGCACGAGCACTGTGCTGTTACGTCCTTATGAATCCTTCGTGCTGCACCTGACTGATTGAAACACCCCCTGCAGGAGCGAGCTTGCTCGCGAAGATCGTCAACGAAAACGCGCCCCTCCAGGTGTTGCGTGGAGGCAGGAAGTTTTTCGCGAGCAAGCTCGCTCCTACAGGGATCGCGTCATGCAAGACAGTAAGAAAAAACAATAAAAATAAAAGGAGCGTTTCATGAAAACAACAATAAAGCTGGGCCTTATTGCCTCCTGCCTCACGGTGCCTTTTGGCGCGCAAGCCCTGGAGTTTGCCGGGTATTTGCGCAGCGGCGTGGGCACGTCAACGGGCAGCGGCAAGCAGCAATGTTTCCAACTGCCGGGTGCGCAAACCAAATACCGCCTGGGTAACGAATGCGAGCAGTACGCCGAGCTGGAACTGCGTCAGGATTTGCTGACCCTCGACGACGGTTCTGTGTTCAGCGTCGATGCCATGGCGTCCCTCTACAACCGGTACGACCGCGCCCTGAAGTTCCAGGGTGAAAACAACGGCTCGGCGCGCATGCCGCAGATGTATGCGCAATGGTCCAACCTGCCCAGTCTCAATGGCGGTTCGCTGTGGGCCGGGCGGCGTTACTACAAACGTAACGACATCCATATTTCCGACTTCTACTACTGGAACCAGAGCGCCACCGGTGGTGGGATCGAGGACGTGTTGATCGGCGGCTTGAAATACAGCTACGCCCTGTCGCGCAAGGACAACCTGTACCAGAAGGAGTACGCCACCCGTCACGACTTCAACGTCGCCGGTTTCAAGACCAACCCCGGTGGCGAACTGGAACTTGGCTTGAGCTACATCGCCAAGGCCGGTGGCCGTGACACCAACAGTGGCTGGGCGCTGACGGCGCAGCATGTACAAGCGGCCTTCCTGGGTGGCAAGAACAAGTTTGCCCTGCAGTACGGCGAAGGCCCCGGCACCGGTCTGGGTTACACCGGCAATACCACGTTGGACAAAAGTAGCAAAAGTTACCGCGCCGTGGAGTTCTTTGATTGGCAAGTGACTCCGCGTTTCGGCGGGCAAGTCGAGGCGGTGTACCAGAAAGATGTGCGCCCTGGGCGTCAGGATCAGAACTGGATGTCCCTGGGTGTACGCCCGGCGTATGCGCTCAGCGAGCAATTCAAACTGGTTACTGAGCTGGGGCACGATCAGGTCGAGGCCACCGGCGGTACGCGCAAATTGAGCAAATTTACCTTCGCCCCGACCTGGTCGCCCAAAGGCCCTGAGTTCTGGGCGCGGCCGGAAGTACGGCTGTATTACACCTATGCGTCCTGGAATAAAGCGGCCAAGCGTGCGGCCAATGAGCTGGCGGCGGGCTCGGCTTTGTCCGACACCGGCGCCTATGGCACGGCGCGGCATGGGTCGAACGTCGGTGTGCAGGTCGAATATTGGTGGAAGTAATCCGCGCTTGTGTGGAAGCGGGCTTGCTCGCGAATGCAGTAGGTCAGTCAATGAATGTGTCGCCTGATACACCGCTTTTCGCGAGCAAGCCCGCTCCCACCTTTGATCTTCGTCATCCTCAACCTTGCATCGGCTCAATGATTTTTAAAGAACAACACAAACAGGTGAAGTCATGACCACATCTCAACCCCTGGAACTGCTGGCACCCTTGTCCGGGGTTTTGCTGGCGCTGGATCAGGTCCCCGACCCGGTATTTTCCGGCCGCGTGATTGGCGATGGCCTGTGCATCGACCCTACCTCGCAGACCCTCTGCGCGCCGTTGGCCGGGGTGATCAGCAATATTCAGGACAGCGGCCACGCCGTCAGTGTCACCGCCGAAAACGGAGTGCAGGTGCTGCTGCATATTGGCCTGGACACCGTGAACCTGGCGGGCCATGGCTTCACCCGGCTGGTCGAGGAGGGCCAGCGGGTGGAGGCCGGGCAGCCGCTGATCGAGTTCGATGCCGATTATGTGGCGCTCAATGCACGCAGCCTGCTGACCTTGATGCTCATTGTGAGCGGCGAGCCGTTTGTGCCATTGGTGGCCGGTCAAGCGCTGGTCGAGTCCGGCCAGCCACTGTTGCAGGTCTCACCGGGGCAGATACCCGCAGAGGTGGACGAGGAGGAGGGCAATGCGCTGTTCTCCAAGCCAGTAACCCTGCCCAACGCCAGCGGCTTGCACGCCCGCCCTGCGGCGGTGTTTGCTCAGGCGGCGAAGGGGTTCAGTTCAAGCATATTTCTGCACAAGCAAACCCTGAGCGCGAATGCCAAGTCGCTTGTGGCGATCATGGCGCTGCAGACCTTCCAGGGCGACAGCGTGCAAGTGAGCGCGGCGGGGGAAGATGCCGAGGCGGCGATCCAGGCGCTGGTGGCGTTGTTGCTCGACGGCTGTGGCGAGACGCTGCCGGTAGCCGTCGAGAAAATCAGCAAGCCCGCTGCGCCGGCGTCTTCGGCGTCCGTGTTGCGAGGCGTCTGTGCGTCGCCGGGCTCGGCGTTCGGCCAGGTGGTCCAAGTGGCTGAACCGACGCTCGACATTCCCGAAGCCGGTACGGGAGAAACCTTCGAACGTACCGCATTGGCCCGTGGCCTGCGGGCGGCAAACGAGGCGCTGCAAGCGTTGCAGGCCAAGGCGGCCGGCAGCGCCCAGGCCGAGATTTTCCGCGCCCACCAGGAACTGCTCGAAGACCCGACCCTGCTTGAACAAGCTCATAGCCTGCTGGCCGAAGGCAAGAGCGCGGCCTTTGCCTGGAATACGGCCACGGTGGCGACCGCCAGGCTCTTCGAAGGCTTGGGTAAAACGCTGCTGGCTGAGCGTGCGGCGGATTTGGCCGACGTCGGCCAGCGCGTGCTCAAGTTGATCCTGGGGGTGCCGGAGCGTTCCATGGAGCTGCCGGAGTGCGCCATTCTGGTCGCCGAACAACTGACCCCCTCACAAACCGCCGGCCTGGATACCAGCAAAGTGCTGGGCTTCGTCACGGTCGCCGGTGGGGCTACCAGCCACGTGGCCATCCTCGCCCGGGCCCTCGGCCTGCCATCCCTTTGCGGTGTACCCAGTCAAGTATTGGCCTTGGCCAACGGCAAGCGGGTACTGCTCAATGCCGATAAAGGCGAGCTGCAGCTGGAGCCGAATCTGGCTGAAATCGAGCAACTGCAGGCGGTTCGTCAACAGCAAAAGCTACGGCTGCAGCGTGAAGTGGCACAGGCCTCACAGGCGGCGGTCACCCGCGACGGTCACCACATCGAGGTCACAGCCAACGTCGCCTCATTGCAGGAAGTGGAACAGTCACTGACCCTGGGCGCTGAAGGCGTGGGGCTGCTGCGTTCGGAGTTCCTCTACCTGGAACGCAACCGTGCCCCGAGCGCAGAGGAGCAGGCCGACACCTACAGCGCCATCGCCCGCGCCCTCGGCACCGAGCGCAATCTGGTGGTGCGTACCCTGGATGTGGGCGGCGATAAACCCTTGGCCTATGTACCGATGGAAAGCGAGACCAACCCATTCCTTGGCCTGCGCGGGATCCGCCTGTGCCTGGAACGTCCCGAACTGTTGCGTGAACAGTTGCGTGCGATTCTTGTCAGTGCAGGCTTGGCGCGGCTGCATATCATGTTGCCAATGGTCAGCCTGCTGTCGGAGCTGCATCTGGCGCGCAAAATGCTCGAAGAGGAAGCGCAGACGCTTGGCCTGAGTGAACTCCCCAAGCTGGGCATCATGATCGAAGTGCCGAGTGCGGCGTTGATGGCGGATGTGTTTGCGCCCCATGTGGATTTCTTCTCCATCGGCACCAACGACCTCACCCAATACACCCTGGCCATGGACCGCGATCACCCGCGCCTGGCCAGCCAGGCCGACAGTTTTCATCCGGCGGTGCTGCGGCTGATCGACATCACTGTCAAGGCGGCCCATGCCCACGGCAAGTGGGTGGGCGTATGTGGTGCGCTGGCATCCGAAACCCTGGCGGTGCCGGTGTTGATTGGCCTGGGCGTGGATGAGCTGTCGGTCAGCGTGCCGCTGATCCCCACCATCAAGGCCACCGTGCGCGAGTTGGACCTGCACGACTGCCAGATCATTGCCCGCCAAGTGCTGGGCCTGGAAGAAGCCGACCAAGTGCGCGAGGCCCTGCGCCTGTACCACGCGGCCACCGTTGAAACCTCACCTATCATGGAGCACTGAGCATGTTCGAGAAATTGCAGCGGGCGTTCTGGAAAGCCCTGACGCCTGATTTGGTGGCCGAGACGGTCACGCCGACGACGCCGAGCCTGTTGTCGGCCGATGTGGTGAGTGCATTGGGCGGGGAGGGTAACGTGACGTCACAGCAGCGCGTGGCACTCACGCGGGTGCGCGTGCAATTGCGCGAGGCGGGGCGTTTGGATGAGTCGGCGTTGAAGGCCGCGGGTATACCCGCCGTGATGGTACTGCCGGGCGGCGTGCTCCACCTGCTCACCGGCCTATAAGGCGACGATGATCAAATGTGGGAGCCGGGCTTGCCCGCGATAGCGGTGTGTCAGGCGCCGAATACCTTGACTGTCAGGCCGCCATCGCGGGCAAGCCCGGCTCCCACAGAGATTTGCTGTGTGCGGGCTGTCGTGATCAGAGTTGCGGGCTGTCTTGCGGTGGCTTGGTCTTGTCCACGCCCGGCACATGCAGGTTGCCTTCCACCACCTGGTTACCTTCCAGCTGCGGCTGGGTCACCCAGGTGAGGATGTCGTAGTAACGCCGGATGTTCGCCACAAAATGTACCGGCTCGCCGCCGCGGGCGTAGCCGTAGCGGGTCTTGCTGTACCACTGCTTCTGCGACAGGCGTGGCAGCATCTTCTTCACGTCCAGCCACTTGTTCGGGTTCAGGCCTTCTTTCTTCGCCAGGAGGCGCGCGTCGTCCAGGTGGCCGGTGCCTACGTTGTAGGCGGCGAGGGCGAACCAGGTGCGGTCGGGTTCGGCGATCTTGTCATCCAGTTCATCCTTGATCCTGGCCAGGTACTTGGCGCCGCCCATGATGCTCTGCTTGGGGTCCAGGCGGTTGGACACGCCCATGGCTTGCGCGGTGTTCTGGGTCAGCATCATCAGACCGCGCACGCCGGTCTTGGACGTGACCGTGGGTTGCCACAGCGATTCCTGATAACCAATGGCTGCCAACAACCGCCAATCGACTTTCTCGGCCTTGGCATAGGCGCGAAAGTGTTTCTCGTACTTGGGCAGGCGCTGTTGCAGGTGCTGGGCAAAGGTATAGGCGCCGACATAGCCGAGTACATCGACGTGCCCGTAGTAGCGGTCCTTCAGGCGTTGCAAGGTGCCATTCTTCTCGACCTTGTCCAGGTAACTGTTGATCTCGTTGAGCAGGCTGTTGTCGTCGCCTGCTGCCACGGCCCAGCTTTGATTGCTGGCATTGCCGAGGTCGAAGGCCACGCGCACGTTGGGGAAGTACACCTGGTTCATGGCCACTTCGTTGGAGTCCACCAGGGTCAGGTCGATTTGCCCTTCGTCGACCATGCGCAGCAAATCCACCACCTCAACGGCATCGGATTCTTCGTATTCAATCGCCGGGTTCTGTTTTTTCAGCGCCGCCAGTTGTTCAGCGTGGGTGCTGCCCTTGAGCACCATGATCTTCTTGCCCACCAGGTCGGCGGCATTGGTGGGACGCGATTGGCCGTTGCGGTAGATAATCTGTGGGGTGACTTCAAGGTACGGGTGGGAGAAGCGCACCTGCTGCTGGCGCTGGTCGCTGCTCACCAGGCCGGCGGCGGCGAGTACCGGGCCATTGGGTTTGCCCAGCCGGCTGAACAGGTCGTCGAGGTTGTCGGCCGTCTCGATTTCCAACTTCACCCCCAGGTCGTCGGCAAAGCGCTTGACCAGTTCGTATTCGAAGCCGGTCTCACCGTTGCGATCCTGGAAATACGTAGCGGGACTGTTGCGAGTGACCACCCGCAATACGCCATCCTCCTTGATTCGCTCCAGTGTGCTGGGTTTATCAACACAGGCACTGAGCATCAGGAAGAGCAAGGTGGCGATGAGCCATTTGACGCATCGCAGGCGCGAAACAGTTGGGAAGAACATCTGCGCAGTATACGCAAACGGCTCACGGCGCCATATCTCGACAGCGGCGCACTTGTCTGCTAGCCAGCGTAAAACTGTGCTGCAGCCCGCAGAAACGGGGCTTGGCGAGCGATTGTGACGGTTAAAATAACTGCGCCCAATGCCCTGCATCACGCCGTGATCGCAGGCAAAGCGTGCCAACTGACGTTCGGCGGCGGCCACCGGTAGCGTTTCGGGTGCCGTTGGCGAAGGTTTACGCTAGAATGCACGGCCTCAAAGCACACCCCTTCCCGAGGCTGTCCCGAAGATGTTGATCCTGCGCGGCGCTCCTGCCCTTTCTGCCTTTCGCCACAGCAAACTCCTTGAGCAACTGAGCCAGAAGGTTCCAGCTGTTACAGGCCTGTACGCTGAATTTGCTCACTTCGCCGACGTAACCGGCGTCTTGACCGCCGACGAACAGCAAGTGCTGGCACGCCTTCTGAAGTACGGCCCAAGCGTTCCCGTTCAAGAGCCGACTGGCCGCTTGTTCCTGGTTCTGCCACGGTTCGGCACCATCTCGCCCTGGTCGAGCAAGGCCAGCGACATCGCCCGCAACTGCGGCCTGGACAAAATCCAGCGCCTGGAGCGTGGGATCGCCTTCTACGTCGCCGGGCAGTTCAGCGACGCCGAGGCCGAGCTGATCGCCAGCAGCCTGCACGACCGCATGACCCAGATCATCGTCGGCCAGCTGGAACAGGCTGCCGGCCTGTTCAGCCATGCCGAACCCAAGCCGCTCACCGCGATTGACGTGCTCGGCGGTGGCCGCGCCGCCCTCGAGAAGGCCAACACCGAACTGGGCCTGGCCCTGGCCGAAGACGAGATCGACTATCTGGTCAACGCCTTCACCGGCTTGAAGCGCAACCCCCACGACATCGAACTGATGATGTTCGCCCAGGCCAACTCCGAGCACTGCCGTCACAAGATCTTCAACGCCAGTTGGGACATCGACGGCCAAAGCCAGGAAAAAAGCCTGTTCGGCATGATCAAGAACACCTACGTGATGCACAGCGAAGGCGTTCTGTCGGCTTATAAGGACAACGCCTCGGTCATCGTCGGCTCCGTCGCCGGTCGCTTCTTCCCGGATCCGGAAACCCGCCAGTACGGCGCGGTGCAGGAGCCGGTGCACATCCTGATGAAGGTTGAAACCCACAACCACCCGACCGCGATTGCCCCGTTCCCGGGCGCAGCCACCGGTTCGGGCGGCGAAATCCGTGACGAAGGCGCCACCGGCCGTGGTGCCAAGCCCAAGGCGGGCCTCACCGGTTTCACCGTGTCCAACCTGCAGATCCCGGGCTTTGAACAGCCGTGGGAAGTGCCGTATGGCAAGCCTGAGCGCATCGTCACGGCGCTGGACATCATGATCGAAGGCCCGCTGGGCGGCGCCGCGTTCAACAACGAATTCGGGCGACCAGCGCTCACCGGCTACTTCCGGACCTTCGAGCAGTCCATCACCACCCCGCGTGGCGATGAAGTGCGCGGCTACCACAAGCCGATCATGTTGGCCGGCGGCATGGGCAACATCCGTGAAGAACACGTCAAGAAAGGCGAGATTCTGGTCGGCTCCAAGCTGATCGTGCTCGGCGGCCCGGCGATGCTGATCGGCCTGGGCGGCGGTGCGGCCTCTTCCATGGCCACCGGCACCAGCTCGGCAGATCTGGACTTTGCTTCCGTACAGCGCGAAAACCCTGAGATGGAACGCCGTTGCCAGGAAGTCATCGACCGTTGCTGGCAGTTGGGTGACAAGAACCCGATCAGCTTCATCCACGACGTCGGCGCTGGCGGTTTGTCCAACGCCTTCCCGGAACTGGTCAACGATGGCGACCGTGGTGGCCGTTTCGAGCTGCGCAACATTCCAAACGACGAGCCGGGCATGGCCCCGCACGAAATCTGGAGTAACGAATCCCAGGAACGCTACGTACTGGCCGTCGGTCCTGAAGACTTCGCACGCTTCCAGGCCATCTGCGAACGCGAGCGTTGCCCGTTTGCCGTGGTCGGCGAAGCCACTGCCGAGCCGCAACTGACCGTCACCGACAGCCACTTCGGCAACAGCCCCGTGGACATGCCGTTGGAAGTGCTGCTGGGCAAGGCCCCGCGCATGCACCGTTCGGCCAACCGTGAAGCTGAACTGGGCGATGATTTCGACCCAAGCACGCTGGACCTGGCCAACAGCATCGAACGTGTGCTGCACCATCCGGCCGTGGCGAGCAAAAGCTTCCTGATCACCATCGGCGACCGCACCATCACCGGCCTGGTGGCTCGTGACCAAATGGTCGGCCCATGGCAGGTGCCGGTGGCCGACGTTGCCGTCACCGCCACCAGCTTCGACGTGTACACCGGTGAAGCCATGGCCATGGGCGAGCGCACGCCGCTGGCCCTGCTGGACGCTCCGGCGTCGGGCCGCATGGCCATTGGTGAAACCCTCACCAACATCGCTGCCTCGCGTATCGGCAAGCTGTCCGACATCAAACTGTCGGCCAACTGGATGTCCGCTGCCGGCCACCCGGGTGAAGATGCACGCCTGTACGACACGGTTAAAGCCGTCGGCATGGAGCTGTGCCCGGAACTGGGTATCACCATTCCGGTGGGCAAGGACTCCATGTCCATGGCCACCCGTTGGAACGAAGACGGCACCGACAAGAGCGTCACGTCGCCGCTGTCGTTGATCGTTACCGGTTTCGCGCCGGTCACCGACATCCGCCAGACCCTGACCCCGCAACTGCGCATGGACAAGGGCACCACCGACCTGATCCTGATCGACCTGGGCCGTGGCCAGAACCGCATGGGCGCCTCGATCCTGGCGCAAACCCACGGCAAGCTCGGCAAGCAGGCCCCGGACGTCGATGACGCCGAAGACCTCAAGGCCTTCTTCGCCGTGATCCAGGGCCTGAACGCCGACGGCCACCTGTTGGCTTACCACGACCGTTCCGACGGTGGTTTGCTGACCAGCGTCGTCGAAATGGCCTTCGCCGGTCACTGCGGCCTGAACATCGTGCTCGACAGCGTTGCCGAGGATGCTGCCGAAATCAACGGCATCCTGTTCAACGAAGAATTGGGTGCAGTGATCCAGGTACGCCAGGACGCGACCCCAGATGTGCTCGCGCAGTTCAGCGCCGCTGGCCTGGCCGAGTGCGTGGCGGTGATTGGCCAGCCGATCAACAACGGCGAAGTCAATATCTCGTTCAACGGCGACACGGTCTTTACCGGTCAGCGTCGTTTGCTGCAACGCCAGTGGGCCGAGACCAGCTACCAGATCCAGCGTCTGCGCGACAACGCCGACTGCGCCGAGCAGGAATTCGACGTGATCCTGGAAGAAGACAACCCGGGCCTGAGCACCATGCTCAGCTTCGACGTCAACCAGGACATCGCAGCGCCTTACATCAAGAAGGGCATTCGCCCACAGGTTGCCGTACTGCGTGAGCAAGGCGTCAACGGTCAGGTGGAAATGGCGGCGGCGTTCGACCGCGCCGGCTTCAATGCGATCGACGTGCACATGAGCGATATCCTCGCTGGTCGCGTTGACCTCAATGAGTTCAAAGGCCTGGTGGCCTGCGGTGGTTTCTCCTACGGCGACGTGCTGGGTGCCGGTGAAGGCTGGGCCAAGTCGGCCCTGTTCAACAGCCGTGCCCGCGACGCGTTCCAGGGCTTCTTCGAACGCAACGACAGCTTCACCCTGGGTGTGTGCAACGGTTGCCAGATGATGTCCAACCTCAGCGAACTGATCCCGGGCAGCGAGTTCTGGCCGCACTTTGTGCGTAACCGTTCCGAGCAGTTCGAAGCCCGTGTCGCCATGGTGCAGGTGCAGGAGTCCAACTCGATCTTCCTGCAGGGCATGGCCGGTTCGCGTATGCCAATCGCCATCGCCCACGGTGAAGGCCACGCCGAATTCAGCAGCGAAGAAGCGCTGCTTGAAGCCGACCTGTCCGGCACCGTGGCCCTGCGTTTCGTCGACAACCACGGCAAGGTCACCGAGAGCTACCCGGCCAACCCGAACGGCTCGCCGCGCGGGATCACCGGCCTTACCAGCCGCGACGGCCGCGTGACCATCATGATGCCGCACCCGGAGCGCGTGTTCCGCGCCGTGCAAAACTCGTGGCGCCCGGAAGAGTGGAACGAAGACGGCGCCTGGATGCGCATGTTCCGCAACGCTCGCGTGTGGGTGAACTAAGGCCGTGTACAAGCTCGCCTTCTTCGTACCCGACAGCCATGTGGAGACGGTAAAAACCGCCGTCTTCGCAGCCGGCGGCGGGCGCATCGGCGACTACGACAGCTGCGCCTGGCAAGTGCTGGGCCAGGGCCAATTCCGCGCGTTGGACGGCAGCCAGCCGTTTATCGGGCAGGTCGGCCAGGTTGAAGTGGTTGAAGAGTGGAAGGTTGAGCTGGTGGTGGCGGATGAGTTGATTGCGGCTGTCGTGGCTGCTTTGAAACTCAGTCACCCGTATGAGACACCGGCGTATGAGGTGTGGCAGTTGGCGGATTTTTGATCGGCTGGCTGCATAAACAAGAAACCCGCTGGGCCAGTTTGGTCAGCGGGTTTTTTGTTGGCTGTGAAGGCCTCATCGCGGGCAAGCCCGGCTCCCACAGTTTGATCGTGTTGTCCTGTCATGCATCAACCCACTGTGGGAGCTGGCTTGCCTGCGATGGCGCCGGTGCAGGCGCCTCAGAACTTTCCGACAAGCCTTTCAGGTTGTCCCTCGGAACGGGTACCACTAACCTTCGTCAGTCGCTGCCAATTCAGCGACCGGGACTGCAAGCCCGCCGAAACCTCACCAGTTAGTCACAAGCGCCTTTATAATTGCGGCGCTTTTTCATGGTCGCCATTTATGGCGGCTGTGTGCGGGAGACCTTCGGGTCTACCGAGACTTGCTGGTGATTCTCGGTCTTGCAGGCCCGCACACAGCTGCCACCCATCATCTGCAAGTGATGCTGGTAGTTCACGGCTAACTGATCGTTCCCACGCTCCGCGTGGGAATGCATCCTGTGACGCTCAGCGTCACCCTTGCGCAGGGCGGGACGCAGAGCGTCCGAGGCGGCATTCCCACGCAGAGCGTGGGAACGATCGGTCAAGACCTGGCATCCGTGCAGGCACTGGCGGGTCAACTGGCTTTTGATGTCGACGGCTCCCTGCGTGATGCAGTGCTGGGGATTCATCGGATGGTGGAAGGGATCCAGTTGATGGTGGATCGGGTGCTGGATCTT
>NZ_MPOR01000035.1:0-55439 GCF_001896155.1 Pseudomonas sp. FSL W5-0203 | reverse complement strand
GGGTTTCCCCATGTGAGAGTAGGTCATCGTCAAGATTAAATTCCGAAACCCCAATTGCGAAAGCAGTTGGGGTTTTGTTTTGGGCGCTCGAAAAGAACGCCAACTTCCAAAGCCTGCACAGCGTTCCATTGACGCCTTTTGTACAGATACCCCAATACCAGTCGAACCTTGCGTGTTATCAAGGTTCACAGGTGGTGCGCCGTGTATTTATCTCCACGGTTATGTACCTCACAGACACCCACGTATCGTCTGAGCTGTGAAACAAAATAATCCCCGGAAACAGACCCTACCGTCTGTCCGGACTCAACCGCCCCGGACTATCATGCTGATAGCCCTACCCCTCACCGCAAGGAGCCGCTCGGAACGCCGATGCGCCAGATCTGGAAATCTTTTCGAGCCCTTTATTTCGCCTCTTTGATGATGCTGATCGGCTCCGGCCTGCTTAGTACTTATCTGGCTTTGCGTCTGGCAGCAGACAACGTCGACAGCCTGTGGGTGGGTGCGCTGATGGCTGCCAACTATTTTGGCTTGGTGCTGGGCGGCAAGCTCGGGCACCGCTTGATTGCCCGGGTCGGGCATATTCGTGCCTACGCTACCTGCGCCGGGATCGTCGGCGCAGCAGTGCTGGGTCACGGTTTGATTGATTGGCTGCCAGCCTGGATTGTGCTGCGGATGATCGTGGGCCTGGGGATGATGTGCCAGTACATGGTCATCGAGAGTTGGCTCAATGAGCAGGCAGACGCCAAGCAGCGCGGCGTAGTGTTCAGCGGTTACATGATTGCGTCCTACCTTGGGTTGGTGCTGGGCCAATTGATCCTGGTCATGCACCCCCATCTCGGGCTTGAACTGTTGATGCTCGTGGCGCTGTGCTTTGCGCTGTGCCTGGTCCCTGTGGCGATGACCCGACGCATTCACCCGGCCCCACTGCACCCGGCTCCGATGGAGCCGCGCTTCTTTATCAAGCGCGTGCCGCAATCGCTCAGCACCGTGTTGGGCGCTGGGTTGATCGTCGGTTCGTTCTACGGCTTGGCGCCGCTCTACGCCTCTCAGCAGGGCCTGACGACTGAGCAAGTCGGCTTGTTCATGGGTAGCTGCATTTTTGCTGGATTGGTCGTGCAGTGGCCACTGGGCTGGTTGTCGGACCGCTATGACCGCGCGCTGCTGATTCGCTGCTTTGCCTTGTGCCTGGCGATAACGGCCTTACCGTTGGCCATCATGACGCAGGTACCGCTGGAGGTGTTGTTCGTGGCGGGCTTCTTCTGTTCGCTGGTGCAGTTCTGCCTTTACCCCTTGGCGGTGGCCTTTTCCAACGACCATGTGGAAGGCGATCGCCGGGTGTCACTGACGGCCATGTTGCTCGTTACCTACGGGATCGGCGCCAGCGTGGGGCCGCTGTTGGCCGGTGTGGTGATGAAGCTATTCGGCAGCCAGATGCTCTACGCGTTTTTCAGCCTGTGTGCGCTGATCCTGGTGTGGCGCATTCGACCCAAGGCGGTAACCAACCTGCATCAGGTCGACGACGCACCACTGCATCACGTGGCGATGCCCGACAGTATGTCCAGTTCGCCTTTGGTGGCTGCCCTTGACCCGCGGGTGGATGAGCAGGTGGTGCAGGAGCAGATGCAAGTCACTGTTCCTGACCCAGAGCCCGTCCCTGATACCGAGGAGCCAACGAGCGAAGAACCGCACGAGCCACCAGACCCGGACGAACATCCCCATGACTTAAGCAGGGCGCGCCCCTGAACGAAAAAACGGGCAGATCCCATCAGGATCTGCCCGTTTTTTTATCTCAGCGTCTAACGCTTAAAGATCGTCGTCTTTATCGAAGCGCCGAGCTTCTCGCTGCAATTGGTAGACAAAGCGTTCCACTTGTCGCTGCACCAAACCACTCATGTTGTGAAAGCGCACGCCGGCAAAGGTGGTGTTGATCTTGTCTTCGAAATGCAGGTAGCGCAGTTCCACGGAAGTGGTCATGCTGCCGAAGGGCAGGGCAGCAATAAAGCGATCATAGACCTGGCCCAACTGCAGACGTTCGGAGATATCGCCTTCAAAGCGCAATTTGCAGCCGGTTGCCGAGATGTCCAGCAGCTTACCGCTGATAGGTGCCTTGAGCTTCTCGCCACCCAACTGAATGTCCACCAGCTGCGCAAGCTTGAGTGCGGCGCGGAAGGCATTGCGTCGTTGATGGTAAACCACTTCGCCGGGCAGGCTGCCGCTATAGATGCGGTGGCCGCCTTTTTCGCTGATGGTCAAGGTGCCGTTGCTTTCCCAGGCAACCCGCACGCCCTCATGGAAACCTTCGATACGGAAGGCTTCGCCATTCTCAAGATAGCGTTCACCGTCACGGGGAATCATTTCGTCCAGTACCAGCGTCTTGCTGTCGCGGTCAATGTCCACCAGGTAGCTCTGGAACCGCTGGCTGCGTTCGTGGAAAGTGATGATCAGCGGGTCATGGCTTTCTTGCAGCATCCGCAACGTGCTGGCGATTTCCAGAGGCGTGGTGAGCACCTTGGGTGGCTGCGGTGCATCTTCCGCATTAAGGGCGTTGAACACGGTTCTTCCATCTCCAGGCAAAATACGACTACACGCAAGAACCGGCATTTTGCCAGTATGTAGCGCGCCTTGGATAGGTCGCGCTGTAAACCGGTGTCAGGCTTGGCTGCGGGTGCTTGGCTTGACCAGGCGTGAGGTGGAGCCTTGGGCGTTATACAGGGCCGGAGGCTCTCCGCCGTGCAGTATGCGCAGCTGATTGGCGGTCGTGGCTTGCTGAAGCTGGATCGACTGACCGTTGAGCAGGTTGGCTTCCTGGCACTGTGCGAGCAAATGATTGAGTTCTTTGCTCTGTGCCAGCAGTTGATCGCCGACTGAAGAGTGGCTGGCCAGTTGTGCCAGGCCATCGTGGTCGGCAGGCAGGCCCAGGCTGATCAGAATCTCGCTGCGCTTCTTTCCGTGCTGTTCGAGCAAGACAATCAGCGACTGTTTGCGCGCCAGGATTTCTTCCAGCAAGGGCATATCCCGGCCGTACAAGGCCAGGGATTCTTCCTTGAGCAGCTCGAGCAATTGTTGCGTCGGCGCCAGATCATCAATGATCAGTTGGAGCAAATGTTCGTCGTGGTGCATGGCTGGCCTTGGGTTTTAAGCGTCCAAAAGCCCTGCGCAGGCCTTTGCCTAGCGCTCGGCTTCGAAGTTGAGCAGCTTGCTGGCTACACGGTTGCTGTCGACTTTATAGCTGCCATCGGCGATAGCCTGTTTCAACTCGGCCACGCGGGCTTTATTGACGACGGGTTGATCGCGCAGCGAGTCAGTGACCTTTTGCAACTGTTGAGCCTCATTGCTCAGGTGTACCGATTCCCCACTCTGGCTGGCGGCGGCCTGCTCTGCTTTGGCAGGCAAGGGCTGCGGCTTGGCTTCTACGCTGTCCTTGGCACCGCCGGTGCGCGTATTGCCGGGCAAGGCCGGGGTGTTATTCAAACGACTGAAATCAATGACCATGTTGAAAAACCTCTGGGTATTTGGACGCTTGCCATGTTTTCGGCCATACCCGGGCAAACTTTAGGCTCGATTGACAATAAACCTGTTCGGCTCAATATCCAGCACACAGTGTAGGAAAAGCTGGCATTTGATTCCAGTCATCTATAGCGCCACCTCGACTTGGCCTGGCGCCGTGACCCGCGCCTTGATCACGCGATTGGAGTTGAGGTTCTTGACACGGATCTGTTCGCTCATGCCGCCGTTGGACAACGCCTCGCCCGGCATCCTGACGTTCAGGCCGCCACTGCTGGCGGAAATCACCACTTGGTCACCCTTGCGAATCACCTCCGCCTGTTCCAGATGAACCAGTGTGAGGACTTGGTCAGTGACCACGGGGCGGGTGAGTTTTTGCCCGACGGCCTGGTCCAGTGACGTCAGGTAGCCCTGGTTGATCAAGCTGATGTCCCTCTCGCGCAGCGCCACATCGTCGTAGCCGATGATGCCGGTGCGCTTCAATGGCCGCGCCACTACCACTACGTCGCGAAACAGCTTGACCTGCGCCGGCACAAATACCGTCCAGGGCGAGGCGCCCTCACAGCGCACCTTCACGGTCACACGGCCGATAGGCTGGGCGGGGCTTTCCAGGGTGGCTGTCAATTCCTTGTCGCACATTGGCATGCGCAAACGTGGGTCCAACTGGTTGACCTGAATTTCATAACGCCCCGGCGTCTGGGTGGTCGCCAGATAATCTTCTACAGTGAACTCAAGAAAGCCTTGGGTGACGCCGATAAGTAGATCAGGCAGGGTAACGTTGTCGGCGCGGGCCGTGACGCCCAGGCCCGAGACAAGCAGCGCCATCGCGGCGCAGAGCAGTCTGCGGTAGCGTGAGCGGCCAGGGTGTCGGGAAACTGTCGTTTTAATATCCATACTCAGTAAATAGCAAAGCTCGTGCCGTTTAGTGTTGGGTACGCGTCGTACCCCTAGGATTTAGGAGTCTGGGCATGGCAGGTGTAATGGATTCAGTAAACCAGCGTACACAGCTGGTAGGGCAGAATCGCCTGGAGTTGTTGCTTTTCCGCCTGGATGGCAATCAGTTGTATGGCATCAACGTGTTTAAAGTGCGTGAAGTGCTGCAATGTCCCAAGTTGACGATCATGCCCAAGTCCAGTCCGGTGGTGTGTGGCGTGGCCAACATCCGGGGCGCGACCATTCCGATTCTTGACCTGGCCATGGCCACGGGGGCCGCGGGTTTGCAAGACCGCCAGAACCCTTTCGTGATCATCACCGAGTACAACACCAAGACCCAGGGTTTCCTGGTGCGCTCGGTGGAGCGCATCGTCAATATGAACTGGGAAGAGATCCATCCGCCGCCCAAGGGCACGGGGCGCGATCACTACCTGACGGCGGTGACGCGGGTCGATAACCAGTTGGTGGAAATCATCGACGTGGAGAAGATCCTCGCCGAAGTGGCCCCCACCTCGGAAACCATCTCCGTCGGAGTGGTGGATGCCGAAACGGCACACAAGGCGGTTTCGCTGCGCGTGTTGACCGTGGACGACTCTTCCGTGGCGCGCAAGCAGGTCACGCGTTGCCTGCAAACCGTCGGGGTGGAGGTGGTGGCCCTCAATGACGGACGCCAAGCCCTGGATTACCTGCGCAAGCTGGCGGACGAAGGCAAGAAGCCCGAAGAAGAATTCTTGATGATGATCTCTGACATCGAGATGCCGGAAATGGATGGCTATACGCTCACGGCCGAGATACGTAACGATCCACGCATGCAAAAATTGCATATCATCCTGCATACTTCGTTGTCGGGGGTATTCAATCAGGCAATGGTCAAGAAGGTCGGTGCGGATGACTTTCTGGCCAAATTCCGTCCTGATGACCTCGCATCCCGGGTAGTCGACCGGATCAAGGCAGCAGATCACGGCTAGGGGATGTCCCCCGGCGGTCACACGATTTAAGAGGCGGCATCATTGTCTACGGGTAATTTGGATTTCGAACAGTTCCGGGTCTTCCTGGAAAAAGCCTGTGGCATATTGCTCGGTGAAAACAAGCAGTACCTGGTATCCAGCCGTCTCAACAAGCTGATGGAACAGCAGGGCATCAAGTCCCTGGGTGAGTTGGTCCAGCGGATCCAGGGGCAGCCGCGCAGTGGGCTCAAGGAAATGGTGGTCGATGCCATGACCACCAACGAAACCTTATGGTTTCGCGATACCTATCCCTTTGAAGTGCTCAAGAACAAAGTGTTGCCCGAAGCCATCAAGGCCAGCCCGGGCCAGCGCCTGCGTATCTGGTCGGCGGCCTGTTCTTCGGGGCAGGAGCCGTACTCGATCTCGATGTCCATCGATGAGTTCGAGCGGACCAACATGGGCCAGTTGAAAGCCGGTGCGCAAATTGTGGCCACGGACTTGTCCGGCACCATGCTCACCAACTGCAAGACCGGTGAGTACGACAGCCTGGCCCTGGGCCGAGGTTTGTCCCAGGAACGCCTGCAACGCTACTTCGACCCCAAAGGGGCAGGGCGTTGGGCGATCAAGGCGCCGATCAAGAACCGCGTCGAATTTCGCTCTTTCAACCTGCTCGACAGCTACGCCAGCCTAGGCAAGTTCGACATGGTGTTCTGCCGCAACGTGCTGATCTATTTCTCGGCTGAAGTGAAGAAAGACATCCTGTTGCGCATCCACGGCACGCTCAAGCGCGGAGGTTATCTGTTCCTCGGTGCTTCCGAGGCGCTCAATGGGCTGCCGGATCACTTCCAGATGGTGCAATGCAGCCCGGGGATCATCTACCAGGCCAAGTAGCCTGGGGTATGCAATAAAACTGTGGGAGCCGGGCTTGCCCGCGATGGCGTTGTGTCAGTCGATGAATTGGTCGGCAGGTACTCCGCCATCGCAGGCAAGCCAGCTCCCACATTTTTTTTCTCGGCAAGCTGGCGTAAAGCGGCAACTGCCCATTGCCGCTTTAATGGCGCTACGCGGAAATCGCTTGCCGCTTTTCTGGCATAGCCGCCGTCGACTCCCCTCCAAACCCTTGATATAGGGGCTCCCGCAAGATTGGCATGCACCTTGCTATAACCCTGCTAACGAACAGCAGGTCAGCCTAAAGGTTTCCGCCATGAGCATCAGCTTCGATAAAGCGCTCGGTATCCACGAACAAGCCCTGGGCTTCCGCGCCCAGCGTGCCGAAGTCCTGGCCAACAATATTGCCAACGCCGACACCCCGAACTACAAGGCTCGGGACCTGGACTTCTCCGCCGTGCTCGCCGCACAGCAGGACAAGACCAAGAACGGCACCTTCGCCTTGAACATGACCAACAGCCGTCATATCGAAGCGCAAGGCCTGAGCAAGGGTGACGAGTCGCTGCTGTATCGCACGCCGATGCAGCCGTCGATCGACCAGAACACCGTCGACGCCCAGCTGGAGCAATCGAACTACGCCGAAAACTCGGTGAACTTCCAGGCCAGCTTCACCCTGCTCAACAGCAAATTCAAAGGGCTGATGTCAGCCCTGCGTGGAGAGTAAGCCATGTCTCTGTCCAGTGTTTTCAATATTGCCGGCAGTGGCATGAGCGCGCAGACCACGCGTTTGAACACCGTCGCCAGTAACATCGCCAACGCCGAGACCGTCTCGTCGAGCATTGACCAGACGTATCGCGCCCGCCATCCGGTGTTTGCCACCATGTTCCAGGGTGGTCAGGCAAACGGCAGCGATTCGTTGTTCCAGAACCAGGACGCCGCCGGCTCAGGCGTGCAGGTGTTGGGCGTGGTCGAAGACCAGAGCAACCTGGAGGCCCGTTACGAGCCCAACCATCCGGCCGCGAACGAAAAGGGTTACGTCTACTACCCCAACGTCAACGTGGTCGAGGAAATGGCTGACATGATCTCCGCCAGTCGCTCGTTCCAGACCAACGCGGAAATGATGAACACCGCCAAAACCATGATGCAGAAGGTTCTGACCCTGGGTCAGTGATAAGGGGCGCCAAATAATGGCCATCGTTGATACGTCTAACAACACGGCGGTTCAGGACCTTTTCAATTCCAAGGTCAAGACCGCGACGAATAACAGCAGCGTCAGTGACGCTTCCAAGACGGCGACGGGCAACCAGTCGCTGGGCAAGGATGCGTTCCTGCAACTGCTCGTCACTCAACTGAAAAACCAGAACCCGCTGTCGCCTCAGGACAACGGCGCGTTCGTCGCGCAGCTTGCCCAGTTCAGCAGCCTGGAAGGCATCAACACCCTGAATGACTCGGTGAACAACATCTCCAGCAACTTCAGCTCCTCGCAGGCGCTGCAGGCTTCGTCGCTGGTGGGGCGTTCAATCATCATCCAGACCGACAAGGCCATGGTGGATACCAGCAAGAGCATGACCGGTTCGGTGGCAGTGACCTCGGCGGTGGGCAATGTCTCCGTCAAGATCACCGACAAAGACGGCAATGTGGTGCGCACCGTTGACATGGGCGCCCAGAGTGCCGGCACCCAAAGCTTTATCTGGGACGGCAAGAACGACAAGGGCGAGGTCGCCCCAGCTGGCACCTACACCTTCAACGCCACCACCAAGAACGACAAAGGCGACGCAGTGGCCTTGGCCACTTCGCTGCCCGCCACGGTCACCAGTGTGACCCTGAGCAAGACTGGCGGCGAAATGCTGCTCAACCTTGCAGGCGGCATGGGCAGCGTCAAGCTGTCGCAAATTCAGACTATCGGTACATAGAGCCGGCTAAATACGGCAGAAGGAGAGAAACATGTCTTTTAATATCGGCCTTAGCGGCCTCTATGCGGCCAACAAACAACTGGACGTGACCGGCAACAATATCGCCAACGTCGCGACCACTGGCTTCAAGTCATCCCGTGCGGAATTCGCCGATATCTACGCGGCTTCCAAGCTGGGCACCGGCCAGAACAGCATCGGCAACGGTGTGAACCTGGCGGCGGTGTCCCAGCAGTTCACCCAGGGCGATGTCAACGGTAGCGGCGGCATCCTCGACATGGCGATTCAGGGCGGTGGCTTCTTCGTGCAGAAGGGCAGCGACGGTTCGCTGGAGTACACCCGTAGTGGTGCGTTCCGTGCGGACAAGGACGGCTACATCACCAACAACACCGGCACTTCGCGCCTGCAAGGATATGCCGCGGACGATAATGGCAAGATCACCAAGGGCGGCTTGGTCGATCTGCAACTGAACCTGGCGAATCTGCCGCCCAAGGCATCCACCAAGGTCGACTCCACCAGTAACCTGAATTCCTCGGAGCCGGTGATTGACCAGGCGGCCAAGCCGTTTGACCCGACCAAGACCGAGACCTTCACCACCCAATACAGCACCACCTTGTACGACTCTCAGGGGAACGCGCACCCGATGGTGCAGTACCTGGTGAAAACCGACGGCAACAAGTGGAATGCCTATACCCTGATTGACGGTCGCAATCCTGATGGTTCGGCCCCGACTGGCACCCCTTCGACGCCACCCGTGCCGTCGACATTGACCTTCGATGGCGCTGGCAATCTGACTACTGTCGTCACCAATGGTGTGTCCGACAAGACCCTGACCGTTGCCGGGTGGGTTCCAGGCAAGGTGACTGACGGCGTGTGGAAGGCTAACGGTGCGGATGCCAACCCGGGCGGCATCGCCATCAACATGGCCAACATTACCCAGTACAACTCGGCTACCTACCGTAACCCTCCGGTCACCGACGGCTATGCCACCGGCCAGATCACCGGCCTGAAAATCGACGGCAGCGGCGTCCTGTTCGCCACCTTCAGCAACCAGCAGAGCAAGGCCATCGGCCAGATCTCCCTGGCCAGCTTCAACAACGAGCAGGGCCTGCAGCCAGCCGGTGCGACCACCTGGAAAGAGACCTTCGCCTCGGGCCAGCCGGGTTATGACAACCCGCAAGCCGGCACCCTGGGTTCGATCGTGGCCAACTCCCTGGAGAACTCCAACGTCAACCTGACCAACGAACTGGTGGACCTGATCAAGGCCCAGAGCAACTACCAGGCGAACGCCAAGACCATCTCCACCCAAAGCACCATCATGCAGACCATCATTCAGATGACCTGATACCCCTGCTCAAAAAATACCTGCACACAAAAAGGCCCCTCAATCGAGGGGCTTTTTTGTGCGCGCGCGTTGCTAGTTTACCGCCTGTTTCATCTCGCCTTGCTGCTGGAACGCCCAACGCTCCTTGCGCCACGCACGGGACACGGGCGCATGTCGCCCATGGACCATCGGGAGAGCGGCATGGCGATCTACAAGCAGTGGGAAGGGATGCCAGCAGGCAGCCATTGGTTTGTTCTGAATAACTACAGCGCCGGTCTATACAGACGCAAAAGTCAGTCGGATGAACCCGGGGGAGGCAAGTCCTCTGATGCTGAATCAGTGAGGCAACTGCTCAATGAGTTGAGAGATGCCGAGAAAACATCCAAGAGCCAAACCGTCCAGGACCTTCGTGACAAGTTGAACGAGAAGCGCGAAGAACTGGGTGATGAAAAGTTCAAGGAGATCATGCTGGAGTTGATGGAGAAGGCAGACGTCTCCTGGCTGGAGATGCTGCGGCGCCTGATGAAAGACTGGTTTCCGGAAACGGACGATACATCACCCACACCTTCGCCGCCTTCTCCTGGCCCGTCGCCAGGTGGTGGCGGTGGTGGCGGTGGTGGCAGGCCAAGCCCCGGTAATTTTGGGCCCAGCGAGCCCATGAGTAATCTGCCGATTACGGAAGGCTCCAAGCACTTCAACTACAAGCCTGATCAAAGTAACCCAGGAAAAAAACCGGACAACATCTGGAGTGGATTCAGCCAGGGCCCCGATGGCAATTGCGTCACGGTTTCAGCGATAAAGGGCGCAATGATGAAGTTTGGTCAGAAACCCACTGACGTGTTCAAGGAGGTAAAAGAGACGGCAGACGGTTATCACGTGAAGATGCGCGACGGCTTCGAACTTAATCTATCCAAGGATGAATTAAAGCAGGCGGCCAGGTATGCGCAGTTCAAGGGTGACAATCCGGGCATGCTGACCGATGCCAACTTCATGTTTGCAGCGAGCGCCAAGCGGGCACAGATGGAAGGGAATGGCCTGGACGACAACCCTAGCCAATCAAAAAGAAGCTTCGCCCATGCGATGCAAAGTTTGAACAACGGCGAAATGCCCCGCGAAGCATTGGATCGTCTGGGTTTGAAAGGGCTTTACAGGCAGTCCTCAAGCAGTGAGCTGGCGAGCGGCAAGCTCGGCGTCGTGGCCTACGATCGCCATTCGATGGTGGTCATCGACGGGCGCGTGGAGTTGTGGGGGCGCCGAGGTGGCGCGCCAAAGCAGGGTATTGCGTACGCGTTTCTCTAAGGCAGTCAGCAAAAAGCCCGATAAACCCTATGCAGTCGGGGTCTATCGGGCTTTTTCAATCCAGGGGGACAATATCCCTGGACTGGCTCAGCTTATTGGCAAGCTTCGCAATCCGGCTCGTCAATCGCGCAGGCTTTTGGCACCGGTGCTGGGCCGGCGGGTGCTGCGAGTACCGAGTCATCACCGTGGTTGCCGCTGGACACTGCGTTCAGCTTGCCGGTGTTGATGGTCGACTTCTCGGTGCTGGTCGCAGCCAGGGCACGGAGATAGTAAGTGGTTTTCAGGCCACGGTACCACGCCATGCGGTAGGTCACGTCCAGCTTCTTGCCCGAGGCGCCGGCGATGTACAGGTTCAGGGACTGGGCCTGGTCGATCCACTTCTGACGACGGCTGGCGGCGTCAACGATCCACTTGGTGTCCACTTCGAAAGCGGTCGCGTAGAGCTCTTTGAGTTCTTGCGGGATGCGTTCGATCTGCTGCACGGAACCGTCGTAGTACTTCAGGTCGTTGATCATGACCGAGTCCCACAGGCCACGGGCCTTCAGGTCGCGAACCAGGTACGGGTTGATCACGGTGAATTCGCCCGACAGGTTCGATTTCACATACAGGTTCTGGTAGGTCGGTTCGATCGACTGCGACACGCCAGTGATGTTGGCGATGGTGGCGGTCGGTGCGATGGCCATGATGTTGGAGTTACGAATACCTTTCTGCACACGGGCACGTACCGGCGCCCAGTCCAGGGTTTCGTTCAGGTCAACGTCGATGTACTTCTGGCCACGGGCTTCGATCAGGATCTGTTGCGAATCCAGCGGCAGGATGCCCTTGGACCACAGCGAACCCTGGAACGTCTCGTAGGCGCCGCGCTCGTCGGCCAGGTCGCAGGAAGCCTGGATCGCGTAGTAGCTGACCGCTTCCATGGACTTGTCGGCGAACTCGACCGCTGCATCGGAACCGTAAGGGATGTGCTGCAGGTACAGCGCGTCCTGGAAGCCCATGATCCCCAGGCCAACCGGACGGTGCTTGAAGTTGGAGTTCTGCGCCTGTGGCACCGAGTAGTAGTTGATGTCGATCACGTTATCGAGCATGCGTACGGCGGTGTTGACGGTGCGTGCAAGCTTTACGGTGTCCAGCTTGCCGTTGACGATGTGGTTCGGCAGGTTGATCGAGCCCAGGTTGCAAACGGCGATCTCGTCCTTGTTGGTGTTCAAGGTGATCTCGGTGCACAGGTTCGAGCTGTGCACCACGCCCACGTGCTGCTGCGGGCTGCGCAGGTTGCATGGGTCCTTGAAGGTCAACCATGGGTGGCCGGTTTCGAACAGCATGGACAGCATTTTGCGCCACAGGTCTTTGGCCTGGATGGTCTTGAACAGTTTGACCTTGCCCGGGTACTCGGTGAGGGCTTCGTAGTACTCGTAGCGCTCTTCGAAGGCTTTGCCGGTCAGGTCGTGCAGGTCCGGCACTTCGGATGGCGAGAACAGGGTCCACTTGCCGTCATCGAAGACGCGCTTCATGAACAGGTCAGGGATCCAGTTGGCGGTGTTCATGTCGTGGGTACGACGACGGTCATCACCGGTGTTCTTGCGCAGCTCGATGAACTCTTCAATGTCCATGTGCCAGGTTTCCAGGTAGGCACATACAGCGCCTTTGCGCTTGCCACCCTGGTTCACGGCGACGGCGGTGTCGTTCACCACTTTCAGGAACGGTACGACGCCCTGGGACTTGCCGTTGGTGCCCTTGATGTACGAACCCAGTGCGCGCACCGGTGTCCAGTCGTTGCCCAGGCCGCCGGCGAATTTGGACAACATGGCGTTGTCGTGGATCGCGTGGTAGATGCCCGACAGGTCATCCGGCACGGTGGTCAGGTAGCAGCTCGACAGCTGAGGACGCAGGGTACCGGCGTTGAACAGGGTCGGAGTCGACGACATGTAGTCGAAGGACGACAGCAGGTTGTAGAACTCGATCGCGCGGTCTTCCTTGTTCTTCTCTTCGATCGCCAGGCCCATGGCCACGCGCATGAAGAACACTTGCGGCAGTTCGAAGCGGATGCCGTCCTTGTGGATGAAGTAACGGTCGTACAGGGTTTGCAGGCCCAGGTAGGTGAACTGCTGGTCACGCTCGTGGTTGATTGCCTTGCCGAGTTTTTCCAGGTCGAAGGTGGCCAGGATCGGGTTCAGCAATTCGAATTCGATACCTTTGGCGATATAGGCCGGCAGGGCCTTGGCGTACAGGTCGGCCATCTCGTGGTGAGTGGCGCTGTCGGCGACTTTCAGGAAGCCCAGGCCTTCGGCGCGCAGGGTGTCCATCAACAGGCGGGCGGTCACGAACGAGTAGTTCGGCTCACGCTCGACCAGGGTACGGGCGGTCATCACCAGGGCGGTGTTGACGTCGGTCAGGGCGACGCCGTCGTACAGGTTCTTCAGGGTTTCGCGCTGGATCAGGTCACCGTCGACTTCTTCCAGACCTTCGCAGGCCTCGGTGATGATGGTGTTCAGGCGGCCCAGGTCCAGCGGTGCGAAGCTGCCGTCAGCCAGGGTGATGCGGATCGACGGGTGCGCTTGTACGGCGGCTTCTTCGGCCGGGGAACGTACGGCACGTTCCTTGGCGCGCGAATCACGGTAGATCACGTAGTCGCGGGCCACTTTCTGCTCGCCGGCACGCATCAGGGCCAGTTCAACCTGGTCCTGGATTTCTTCGATGTGGATGGTGCCGCCCGATGGCATGCGACGTTTGAAGGTCGCGGTGACCTGTTCGGTCAGACGGGCAACGGTGTCGTGGATGCGCGACGAAGCGGCAGCGGTGCCGCCTTCAACTGCAAGAAACGCTTTGGTGATGGCGACGGTGATTTTGTCATCGGTATAAGGAACGACAGTGCCGTTACGCTTGATCACACGCAGTTGGCCAGGTGCAGTGGCGGACAGATCCAGATTCGAATCAGCGGCCTGCGGCACGGAGCCTTGCGGGTTCTCGCGAGTTGTGTCGGTTTGCATGAGGGGGTGTCTCCACATTCTATATTTATTTGGGCACCATCACGGTGCCCACCGTTCCGTCCTGAAGCACTTACAGCAGGCCTGGGCCTGGCATAACAACTTCGGGACAGGAGGAAGGGAGCTCATCGCGCCGCTTCCATGCCGAAGTCTTTGGTTCGGGGCCGGGGAGCCCTTAGCCGTATTCCTGGTGGGTGACAGTGGCCCCATTCAAGCCCTGCAACACCCGTACCGTTTTCTGCCAATCGGGCTGGAAAACGGTTGCCATCCGCGTGCGCGGTTTGGGCTTTCAAAAAATGCGTTGGTTCAACCAAGCACGAGCAAGAAAGCGCTTGAGTTTCTTGTCTGATCTGTGTTTGGTCTTTTCGCTGAAAACCCTACATGTAGGGTTTTTTTAGCGCCGAGGTACAAGATAATGCGTTTTCGGGGGCTTAGCAACGCACTACCTGTGGATAACGCTGTGGGTAAAATGTGTATGAATCATGGAACACCCGTGTAGGCCGCATTACTACTGGATTACACCGTTTGTCACCGAATATTCCCGGCTAGAAACTGCCGGCGGGAATTTTGAGGGCGCGAACCCTACCACAAAAAATCGCCATGACCGAATGGATTTCGCGGCTTGTGTTCAAGGGCCGTTGCATGGCTACAATCGGCCTTTGTTATGCCTTCAAAACATGACAAACAGGCTATGCCTGCGGAAGATCAATAGGTGGGAGCTGGCTTGCCTGCGATGGCGGTGTATCGGCCACCAACAGGCGCGCTGACCCACCCTCATCGCAGGCAAGCCAGCTCCACACCGACCGTATTTCACATTCGATTGTGTCGGCCAGAAGAACTTCTTATAAAAACGAGGACAATGCATGGAGCAAGAAGCCTGGCAGATACTGATCGTCGAGGACGACGAGCGACTCGCCGAGTTGACCCGTGAGTACCTGGAAAGCAACGGCCTGCGTGTGTCGGTGGAAAGCGATGGTGCCAAGGCCACGGCGCGCATCATCGCCGAACAGCCCGACCTGGTGATCCTCGACCTGATGCTGCCCGGCGAAGACGGCCTGACCATCTGCCGCAAGGTGCGCGAGCGTTATGACGGCGTGATCCTGATGCTCACCGCGCGCACCGACGACATGGACCAGGTGCAGGGCTTGGACATGGGCGCCGACGACTATGTGTGCAAGCCCGTGCGCCCGCGTTTGTTGCTGGCACGTATCCAGGCGCTCCTGCGCCGCAGCGAACCGGTGTTGCCCGTTGCAGTGGAAAACCAGCGCCGCCTCCAGTTTGGTCCGTTGGTGGTGGACAATGCCTTGCGCGAAGCCTGGTTGCATGAGGGCAGCATCGAACTGACCAGCGCTGAATTCGACCTGTTGTGGCTGCTGGTTGCAAACGCCGGACGCATTCTGTCCCGCGAAGAAATCTTCATCGCTCTGCGCGGTATTGGTTATGACGGCCAGGATCGCTCCATTGATGTGCGTATCTCGCGCATTCGGCCAAAGATCGGCGACGATCCGATCCACCCACGCCTGATCAAGACCATTCGCAGCAAAGGCTACCTGTTCGTCCCCGAAGCTGCTGCCGATATGCCGCTGTGAACTCGATCTTCCTGCGCATCTACGGCGGCATGTGCGCGGCGCTGATCCTGGTGGCGTTGCTCGGCGCCCTGGCACTGCACCTGCTTAATGACGTGCGCAGCGGCCAGTACCGTGAGCGCCTGGCCCACGGCACTTTTGCGTTGATGGGCGATAACCTGCAGCCCATGAGCGCCATTGAACGACAGCGCGCCTTGGCGGTGTGGGAGCGTTTGCTCGGTATTCCGCTGGAACTGCGCACGTTCACCGATGCGCAATTGGACCTTGGCCAGCGCAACCGCCTGCAACGCGGCCAGGTCCTGGTGGAACAGACCGGGCCTCATGCGGCGCGGGTGCTGCGGTTGGTCAGCGAGCAAGAGCAATTGGTGCTTACCGGCGAAGTGCAGCAGATCAGCGAGCAATTGGCCCGCGCAACCATTTACCTGCTGGCCGACGAACTGGTGCGCTTCCCGGTGGCCGAACAGCCCCAGCGCCTGGCCGACATCAAGCACGCCAAGGGTTTTGGTTTTGAAATGCACTTGACGGCCCTTGACCAGGCCGACATGGACGAGGACCAGCGTCGTCGCGTGGCGGAGGGCGATACGGTGATGGCGCTGGGCAAGGGCGGCGATTCGATTCGCGTGTTTGCCGGCATGGTCGGCACCCCGTGGGTACTGGAGATCGGCCCGCTGTACCAGATGAACCCATACCCGGCGCAATGGCTGATCCTGATCACCTTGATTGGCCTGACCCTGATCGGCTTGATCGTCTATCTGCTGGTGCGACAACTTGAGCGTCGGCTCAAAGGCCTGGAGGCGGCGGCCACGCGTATCGCCAAGGGCAACCTGGAAGTGCGCGTACCCGCTCGCGGTGCAGACTCGGTCGGGCGCCTGGCGGCAGCCTTCAATGGTATGGCCGAGCACTTGCAGCAATTGCTGGCGATTCAGCGCGAACTGGTGCGCGCGGTCTCCCACGAGCTGCGCACACCCGTCGCGCGCCTGCGTTTTGGCCTGGAGATGATCGGTGACGCCGCCACGCCCGAGGCGCGGCGCAAGTACCTGGAGGGTATGGATGGCGATATCCAGGACCTTGATGGCCTGGTGGACGAGATGCTCACTTATGCCCGCTTGGAACAGGGTGCGCCGGAACTGAATTTCCAGCGCGTGGACCTTGATGCATTGCTCGACCAGGTGATTGGCGAATTATCGCCATTGCGCCCCCAGGTCACCGTCACCCGGGGTATTTGCCTGTCATCGGCGCATTGGGATGACGCCTGGGTCGACGCTGAACCGCGCTACCTGCACCGCGCCCTGCAAAACCTGGTGAGCAATGCCATGCGCCACGCCAAAGGCCAAGTGTTGATCAGTTATCAGGTGGGGCAGGTACGCTGCCGCATCGATGTGGAAGACGACGGCCCCGGCGTGCCGGAAAGCGCCTGGGAGCGGATCTTCACGCCGTTCCTGCGCCTGGATGACAGCCGTACCCGCGCCTCTGGCGGGCATGGCCTGGGTTTGTCGATCGTGCGGCGGATTATCTATTGGCACGGCGGGCGGGCGTTGATCAGCAAGAGCAACAACCTGGGCGGGGCGTGCTTCAGCCTGAGCTGGCCCAGGGATCAGGATAAGCCCTGACACCGCTGTCGCAGGCAAGCCAGTTCCCACAGGCGAATGCATTCCCAATGTGGGAGCCGGGCGTGCCCGCGATGGTGGTCTACCAGGCGCTGATAGCCACCAGGCTCAACAACTGCTCCCCTTGCACCACAAACTGCCCTTCCAGCTCTTTGCCATGGCCCCACTCTTGCGAAAGATCGGTCAGCAACCGCAACCGCACCCTCCCAGCCGCTGACCACTCCAGCACCTCGGCATGCTCGAAATAAAAGCGCTTGTGCACGATCGGATAGAGCGCCTTGAACAGGCTTTCCTTGACCGAAAACGTCAGCGTCACCAGCAAGGCGAGTTGCTCACGGGGCAGGGTGGCCATGCGCTGTAATTCATCGGCGGTCAGGATCTCCCCGGCCAGGCGGTCCGCCCTTTCCGGTGACAGCAGGTGCTCCAAGTCCATGCCCAGCCCGCGCCATTGCGCCTTGTGCCCGACAATCGCCGCAGCGTGCCCGGTGCTGTGGGTGATGGAGCCACTGATATGCCCTGGCCAGACCGGGGCGCGGTCTTCGCCGATGGCCGGGACGCAGCGCAGATGATCGAGTCGTTGCAGCGCTTCGCGCGCGCACAGGCGGCCGGCGAGAAATTCCGCCTGGCGCTTGGCGACCGAGCGCTGGATGCTAGCCGGCGGTGGCACATCGCAGCGCTGGAAATCGCCCGGGCTCAATAAAGCCGGGTCGAATCGCGTGCTCAAAAACACCGTGCCCGGCAAAGAAACCGGCAACGGCCAATGATCATCAAGTGGGGTGCAGCAAGCGGGTAGGGGCGTCATGCGCGGTATTTTGCCGAGTTGGCGGGCCAGTGGATAGCCCGGTGCGGTTCAGCTGCGGTTCAGAGCCTGTTCAGGGGGAGTTCAGGGGCGCCTGCGTAGTCTGGACTTCACAGCCCAAACGCGTATGAGGTAACCACCATGACTGCGATCAAAAAGCTGATGTTGGCCTTGACCATGCTTGGCGCCACTGCCGGCGTGCAGGCGTCCGATGGCGCCTTTGCGGCCTTTGGCAGCGAGAAAACCAAGAAATCCAGCAACCTGATCCATCGTGTCAGCTTCGAAGACGCTGGCACTCAGGCTGCGCCGTGGGGCCAGGCCCTGGGCGCTACCCCTGCGCAACCCGACTATCGCAGCGGCTACGCGCACCTGACCGGCCACTACAATGGCATAAAACTGCGCCCCCAAGAGCTGCAGGGCCGCTATGATATCCCCCTGTCGGCTAGTTGAATTGCAGTGGAGAACCTTATGAAATTGCTGGTGGTGGAAGATGAGGCGCTGCTGCGTCATCACCTGTTTACCCGCCTGACCGACAGCGGGCATGTGGTCGAAGCCGTGGCCAATGCCGAAGAAGCCCTGTACCAGACCGGCCAATTCAACCATGACCTGGCGATCATCGACCTTGGCCTGCCCGGCATGGGCGGCCTGGACCTGATTCGCCAGTTGCGCACCCAGACCAAGACCTTCCCGATCCTGATCCTCACCGCCCGCGGCAACTGGCAGGACAAGGTTGAAGGCTTGGCGGCCGGGGCCGACGACTACGTGGTCAAGCCGTTCCAGTTCGAAGAGCTGGAGGCGCGCATGAACGCCTTGCTGCGCCGCTCCAGCGGTTTTACTCAATCGACTATTGTTGCCGGGCCGCTGCTGCTGGACCTCAACCGCAAGCAAGCCTCCCTGGACGAGCAACCCCTGGCGCTGACCGCCTACGAGTATCGGATCCTCGAATACTTGATGCGTCATCATCAGCAAGTGGTCGCCAAAGACCGTTTGATGGAGCAACTGTACCCGGATGACGACGAGCGCGATCCAAACGTGATCGAAGTGCTGGTCGGCCGCCTGCGCCGCAAGCTGGAAGGCCCGGCCGGGTTCAAGCCGATCGACACCGTGCGTGGCCTGGGCTACCTGTTCAATGAGCGCTGCCGTTGATTCGTTCGCTACGTGTGCGCCTGATGCTGGCGGCCGCTACTCTGGCGGTGCTGTTTATGCTCGGCCTGTTGCCGGCCATGCAAGGCGCGTTCAGCCTGGCGTTGCAGGATTCCATCGAACAGCGACTGGCGTCGGATGTGACCACCCTGATATCTGCAGCGCGGGTCGACAATAACCGCCTGCTGATGCCGGCGCAGTTGCCCGATGAGCGTTTCAACCTCACCGATAGTCGGCTGCTGGGCTATATCTACGACCGTGAAGGCCATCTGGTATGGCGCTCGCGGGCGACCCAGGAAGAAAACATCAACTACAAACCGCGCTACGACGGGCGCGGCAACGAGTTTGCGCGCATTCGCGAGGCCAATGGCCAGGAATTCTTCGTGTATGACGTCGAGGTCCGGCTGCTGGGAGGCAAGAGCGCGGCGTTCAGCATTGTCGCCCTGCAGCCGGTACGCGAATACCAACTGACCCTCGAAGGCCTGCGCGAGAACCTCTACCTCGGGTTCGGCGCGGCCTTGCTGGTGTTGTTGACGCTGTTGTGGCTGGGCCTGACCTGGGGCCTGCAAGCCCTGCGACGCCTGAGCCATGAACTCGACCAGATCGAAGGCGGCACCCGCGAAAGCCTCAGCGAAGAACACCCCCGCGAACTGCTGCGCCTGACCGGCTCCCTGAACCGCTTGCTGCACAGCGAGCGCGAACAGCGTGCGCGCTACCGCGACTCCCTCGATGACTTGGCTCACAGCCTGAAAACGCCACTGGCGGTGTTGCAGGGCGTGAGCGAAGACATGGCCCAGCGCCCCGAAGAACGTAGTCAGGCGTGGGTGCTGCAATCGCAGATCGAACGCATGAGCCAGCAGATCGGTTACCAGTTGCAGCGTGCCAGCCTGCGTAAAAGTGGCCTGGTGCGCCACCAGGTCCGCCTGGAGCCGGTGGTGCAAAGCCTGTGCGATACATTGGAAAAGGTTTATCGCGACAAGCGGGTCACCGTGACCTTTGATTTGCCGCAGGCCTGCGAGGTACCCATCGAGAAGGGCGCGTTGCTCGAAATGCTCGGCAACCTGCTGGAAAACGCCTATCGGCTGTGCCTCAAGCAAGTGCGTATCAGCCTGGTGGAAAACCTCGATGGCATTGAGCTGTGTATCGAAGACGACGGCCCCGGCGTACCACCGGACCAGCGCGCACGGATCCTGCAACGCGGCGAACGGCTAGATCGCCAGCACCCGGGGCAGGGGATCGGGCTGGCGGTGGTCAAGGACATCATCGAAAGCTATCACGCGCGGTTGACGTTGGGGGATTCAGCGTTGGGTGGGGCGGCGTTCAGGATTCACTTTCCTGCCTTGTGATCTGCACTGGCCTCATCGCAGGCAAGCCAGCTCCCACAGTTGATCGGGTTTACAAATTTTGATGTGTGAATACATTCAAGTGTGGGAGCTGGCTTGCCTGCGATGAGGCCTTCCCAGCCAATACGCCTCTAACTCTCCTGCGCTCTGTAGGCCCCCGGCGTCAGCCCCGTCCACTTCTTGAACGCCCGATGAAACGCCGACGGTTCGGAAAACCCCAACTGCTCGGCGATCTCCTGCAAAGACAAATCCGCCCGCCCCAGGTGGTAAATGGCGATATCCCGGCGTAGCTCATCCTTCAATGCCTGAAAACTCGTGCCTTCTTCGCGCAGGTGGCGGCGCAGGGTCTGTGGGCTGATGTGCAGGTGCTGGGCAACGGCTTCCAGGTCTGGCCAGGGCGTGCGGTCGCGGCTCAGCAAGCGACGCAACTGGCTGCTCAGGCTGTCGCCTTCATCCGGCCGCGACAGCAAGTCGGCAGGGGAGCGCTGCAAGAAGTGCTTGAGGGTGCGTTCGTCCTGCAACAGCGGCAGGCTCAGGTAGCGGCTGGGAAACACCAGGCTGCTGGTCGGCGCGCCGAACACCTGGGGGCAGGGGAACAGCAGGTCGTATTCACCGGCATGGGCCGGCATCGGGTAACTGAAGGTGGCCTGCTGCAGCCGGATACGCTGGCCGATCAACCAACTGCCCAGGCGATGCCAGATCACCAGCAGGCATTCACTGAGGAAGTGGTCCGGGTCCCATAGCTGTGAGTCGTCCAGGCTCAGACGCGCCATGTCGCCTTCTTTGGTCAGTTGCCAGCGTGGGCCTTGGGGGAACAGGCTATAAAACAATAAGCCGCGCTCCAGCGCCTTCTCCAGCGTGCGGCAATGAATCAACGCATGGCACATCATGGCGAAAGTGCCACGTTTGCTCGGCCCTTCTGCAAACCCCAGGTATTCGTCATCCAACCCCAGCCAGAGCATTTGCAGCAAGCGGGTAAATTGCTCTGGAGCGATGCGTGCGCGGGGTTCGGTCAGCAGTTCCGGGGTGATGCCCACCTGCTGCAACACCCCCGAGTAGTCAAAACCGGCCCGGCGCGCACCGCCGAGGGCCGCTCGGGCGTAATGGCTGGCGATGGTACGTTCACGCATGCAAGGGCCTCATCCATGGAGGGGCGGATGGTAGCCATCGCCCGGCGGGGCGACAAGGCGGATATCCGCCAAATTGTAGGACGAGACAGGATGAGTGGGCGGAAATCCGCCACCCTGTTGCATTCTCCGGAGTCGCCCGTGAACCCCAAGCCCTGATGTCTAAAGGCCTTCAGCGCGTTTAAGCAAAGTGGCACGCTGTTTGCGATAAGGATTACAGCGCAGGCTTGCTCCTACAGGCTTCGCAAACAACAAATCCCTCCAGTGCAGGAGGGTTCGCAATTCAAGTGCCGTGGGCAATGGCGGATATTTGCCACACGGGACGATTGAGGAACTTTGCAATGACGACTCGTCAGCCAATCTACAAATCCCTGTATTTCCAGGTGATCGTTGCAATCGTTATCGGTATCTTGCTCGGCCATTTCTACCCGCAGACCGGCGTGGCCCTCAAGCCACTGGGTGACGGCTTTATCAAGCTGATCAAAATGGTCATCGCCCCGATCATTTTCTGTACCGTGGTCAGCGGCATCGCCGGCATGCAAAGCATGAAGTCGGTGGGCAAGACCGGCGGCTACGCGCTGCTGTACTTCGAAATTGTTTCCACCATCGCCCTGCTGATTGGCCTGGTCGTGGTCAACGTGGTGCAGCCGGGCGCCGGCATGCACATCGACGTCGCGACCCTGGATGCTTCCAAAGTGGCGGCCTACGTCACCGCCGGTAAAGACCAGAGCATCGTCGGCTTTATCCTCAACGTCATCCCGAACACCATCGTCGGCGCCTTCGCCAACGGCGACATCCTGCAAGTGCTGATGTTCTCGGTGATCTTCGGTTTCGCCCTGCACCGCCTGGGTGCCTACGGCAAGCCCGTGCTGGACTTCATCGATCGCTTCGCCCATGTGATGTTCAACATCATCAACATGATCATGAAGCTCGCGCCAATCGGTGCCCTGGGTGCGATGGCATTCACCATTGGCGCCTACGGTGTCGGTTCCCTGGTGCAGTTGGGCCAGTTGATGATCTGCTTCTACATCACCTGCATCCTGTTCGTGGTGCTGGTGCTGGGCGCTATCTGCCGCGCTCACGGTTTCAGCGTGTTGAAGCTGATCCGCTACATCCGTGAAGAACTGCTGATCGTACTGGGCACCTCGTCGTCGGAATCCGCACTGCCGCGTATGCTGATCAAGATGGAACGCCTGGGCGCGAAGAAGTCCGTGGTCGGCCTGGTGATTCCAACCGGTTACTCCTTCAACCTCGACGGTACTTCGATCTACCTGACCATGGCGGCCGTGTTCATCGCCCAGGCGACCGACACCCACATGGACATCACCCACCAGATCACTCTGCTGCTGGTGTTGCTGCTGTCGTCCAAAGGCGCGGCTGGCGTGACCGGTTCGGGCTTCATCGTACTGGCCGCCACCCTGTCGGCTGTCGGCCACTTGCCGGTTGCCGGCCTGGCGCTGATCCTGGGTATCGACCGCTTCATGTCCGAAGCCCGTGCCCTGACCAACCTGGTGGGTAACGCAGTTGCCACCATCGTTGTGGCCAAGTGGGTCAAGGAACTGGACACCGACAAGCTGCAAAGCGAACTGGCGTCTGGCGGTACCGGTATTTCCGAAACCCGCGAGCTCGATGACCTGGGCGTGGCAGAAGGCCCGGCGCCTGTCGTCAAGTAAGTGGCTGCTGGCGTGAACTGACGCCAACGCTATCCGCAAACGCCCCGACTGGTTCGGGGCGTTTGCATTTCTGGCGGGATGCAACGGATATTTTTGGTTTACAGTGAGCGCGACAGTACTTACCGGAGGCCTGATGGACAGTGTGGATCTGAACGTCCTGCGCAGCGTGCTGCAATGGCGCCGCGCCGGGCAGCGCGTGATGTTGTACAGCGTGGTGCAAACCTGGGGCAGCGCGCCGCGCCCGCCAGGCGCAATGCTGGCCCTGCGCGGTGATGGTGTGGTGATTGGCTCGGTGTCGGGCGGTTGCATCGAGGATGACTTGATCGCGCGCCTGCAAGACGGCCGCTTGCCTGCTGACGGCCCGCCCGTGCAGTTGGTGACCTACGGCGTCACTCGCGACGAGGCGGCGCGTTTTGGCCTGCCCTGCGGCGGCACCCTGAGGCTCACCGAGGAGCGCGTGGAGGAGTGGGGTTGGGTCCAAGCGCTGCTGGCGCGTTGTGAAGATCACCAGATTGTCGCTCGCGAGCTGAACCTGGCCACCGGCGAAGTGATCTTGAGCGCCGCCAGCAAGACCGACGTGGTGAGCTTCGACGGCGAACGCTTGCGCGCCATCTATGGCCCGCGCTGGCGCCTGCTGTTGATCGGCGCCGGGCAGCTGTCGCGCTACGTAGCGGAAATGGCACGCCTGCTGGATTTCGAAGTGCTGATCTGCGACCCCCGCGAAGAGTTCGTCTACGGCTGGGAAGACCAGCATGGCCGCTTTGTGCCGGGCATGCCCGACGAGGCGGTGTTGAATATTCATACCGATGAACGCACGGCTATTGTGTGCCTGACCCACGATCCACGTCTGGATGACATGGCGTTGCTGACGGCGCTGAACTCCACGGCGTTCTATATTGGCGCCCTGGGTTCTCGGGTCAATACCCAGAAGCGTCGGGAGAACCTGGCCGCGCTAGGCCTGTCGGCGGAGGCCATTGCGCGCTTGCACGGGCCGATCGGCCTGCACATCGGCAGCCATACGCCGGCGGAAATTGCGCTATCGCTGATGGCGGAAATTGTTGCGATCAAAAACGGGGTGGCACCGATGCAGAAAAAACCGATGGCAGTGGTGGCCGAGTGACGGTGACGGCGATTGTGCTGGCGGCGGGGCAGGGCAGTCGTTTTCGTGCCGAAGCTGGAGCTGATCAAGACAAATTGCTCGCCGCGTGTGTGGGGCTGGATGGTGTTAGCCGGCCGGTCATCGAGCAGGTGTTGCGCAACTTGCCTGAGCGTATTGTAACGCGCTGGCTAGTGACGTCGCCGGAGCGCGGGGAGGTTATCCGCCTGGCAGAGGCTTATGGCTGTCAGGTTGTACTGCTGGATTCGAGCGGTATGGGCGACAGCATTGCGGCGGCGGTCAAGGCCAGCGGTGCAGCGGATGGGTGGCTGGTGGTGTTGGGGGATATGCCGTTTATTCAGTCATCGAGTATCGAACGGGTGATTGATGCGCTGGAGGAGGGTGCCATCAGCGTCCCCGTACAGGCGGGGGAATATGGACATCCTGTGGCGTTTGACCGTGCGTTTGGCCCAGGTTTGCTGGCTTTGGTCGGCGACCGTGGGGCCAGATCGTTGTTTGCGGATGCCGCCTTGAGGGAGGTGCCTGTACTTGATCCTGGAGTCTTGTGGGATGTAGATACACCCCGGCTATTAAGTTTCAACGCAGGCTGAATGTGGGAGCGGGCTTGCTCGCGAATGCAATACATCAGTCGCCCTATTCACTGACTGACACTCCGTATTCGCGAGCAAGCCCGCTCCCACATTTGGGGCGCCACAAGGCTCAAGTTGATCGTCATAAAAAAGCCCCGCCTGATCACTCAGGCGGGGCTTTTTAGTGGCTTATGGAATCAGACGAGGGGTTTAGGCTCGTGCTCTGCTTCCTGGGCCTTGTGCTCTACCGCCTGGGCAGCGGCAGCAGCAGCTTCGGCTTCCTTGCGGCGGCGACGCACTTCACGTGGGTCATTCGGCGCACGGCCGTTTTCGGTGAGGGCGCTTGCAGGCGCAGCTTCAACCACAGGGGCGGCCACTTCGGCAACCACCGGGGCTTCAACTTCAACCACGGCCGCAGGCTCCACAACCGGCGTCGGCTCAACCACTGGGGCTGGCTCGGCGACGACTTCAGCAACCGGTGCCGGTGCTTCTTCTACCACTGGGGCAGGCGTTGGCGCTTCAACCGGTGCAGCCGGTTCGGCAGTCCACTGGAAGGCGGTCTGTTCTTCGCGAACTTCACGCACAGCCGGGGCAGCTTCTTCGACCGCCGGAGCTTCTACAGCCGCTTCGACTACTGGCTGAGGCTCAACCACTGGAGCCGGTTCAACGGCAACCGCTTCAGTTTCTGGCTGTGCGTCGCGAACCGGGGCAACTTCCACTTCCGGAACCACTGGGGCTTCGACAGGGGTTGTGGCTTCAACGACTGGCGCTTCAACAACCGGCGCTTCAACCGCTGGGGTTTCGGCGGCTGGCGCTTCTACAGCAACAGTGTCTTCGACGGCAGCGGTAGCACGTTCGGCTTGCTCGTGAGCCTGGGCTTCAGCAGGGGCGCTGATGACCGAACTGGCAACGGCAGCGGTAACGGCCAAGCCGGCAGCCAGTTCGGCGCCTGTTGGCTCGTTGTTGGCAGCTTCTGCGTTCTCGCCGGTTTCTTCCGAACCTTCGATTACGTTGCCGTTGGCATCACGCTGACGCTCACGACGGTTGCTGCGACGACGCTGGCCGCGGGAGCGGCGGCGTGGACGATCGCCTTCGGCGTTGTCCTGGCCGTCTTCCTGCAACTGCTCTTCGCCGGTCAGTACTTCTTCTTCGGTGGCAGCAGCGGCTTGCTCGGCGCGTGGTTGACGCTCTTCACGTGGCGGGCGCGGTTGGCGCTCTTCGCGTGGTGCGCGTTCTTCACGCGGCTGGCGGGCCGGGCGCTCTTCGGTGCTAACGGCTGCGGCAGCGGCAACGGCAGGTGCCGCGTCCAGAGGCTCGCGCAGTTCACGCACGCGTTCTTCACGCTCGCCACGTGGCTTGCGGTCTTCACGTGGAGCGCGTGGGGTACGTGGGGCGCGCTCTTCACGCGGTGCACGTTCTTCACGGGCGACGGTCGGGGTGTCTTCACGGGCTTCGCGAGGCGCACGCTCTTCACGTGGTGCGCGTTCTTCACGCGGGGCACGTTCTTCGCGAGGCTTGCGCTCTTCGTCACGGCGGCCGTTGCGGTTACGGCTCTGCTGGCGACCGTTGCGACGTTCTTCGTTGCGCGCCGGGCGCTCGGTGGCAGGTTTTTCAACCACAACCGGGGCAGCAGGCTCTTCCTTGGTGGCGAACAGGCTGACCAGCGACTTCACCAGGCCCTTGAACAGGCTTGGCTCAGGCAGGGCGGCCGGCGCGGCAACCGGGGCGGCAGCTTCGGTCGGTACCGGTGCGTTGGCACGGGCCGGTGCAGTCTTCACCGCGGCTTCCTGGCGAACCAGGGTGCGGGTCGCAGCGGCTGGCTGGACTTCTTCGACTTCGGCGGCAGCCGCGGCGATTTCATAGCTGGACTGCCCGCTATGGGCTTCCGGGCTGTCGTCACGCAGGCGCTGGACTTCGAAGTGCGGCGTTTCGAGGTGATCGTTCGGCAGGATGACGATACGGGCACGGGTGCGCAGTTCGATCTTGGTGATCGAGTTGCGTTTTTCATTGAGCAGGAAGGCGGCAACCGGAATGGGCACTTGGGCGCGAACTTCGGCGGTACGGTCTTTCAGGGCTTCTTCTTCGATCAGGCGCAGGATCGCCAGGGACAGCGATTCAACGTCACGGATGATGCCGGTGCCGTTGCAACGCGGGCAGACGATGCCGCTGCTCTCGCCCAGGGATGGACGCAGGCGCTGACGGGACATTTCCAGCAGGCCAAAGCGCGAGATGCGGCCGACTTGCACGCGAGCGCGGTCAGCTTCCAGGCACTCGCGGACTTTCTCTTCCACGGCGCGCTGGTTCTTGGCAGGGGTCATGTCGATGAAGTCGATCACGATCAGGCCGCCGATGTCACGCAGGCGCAGCTGGCGGGCGATTTCTTCAGCCGCTTCCAGGTTGGTCTGCAGGGCGGTTTCTTCGATGTCGCTGCCTTTGGTCGCACGTGCCGAGTTGATGTCGATGGACACCAGGGCTTCGGTCGGGTCGATCACGATGGAGCCGCCGGAAGGCAGCTCGACCACGCGCTGGAAGGCGGTCTCGATCTGGCTTTCGATCTGGAAACGGTTGAACAGTGGCACGCTGTCTTCGTACAGCTTGATCTTGCTGGCGTACTGCGGCATCACCTGGCGGATGAAGGTCAGGGCTTCGTCCTGGGCTTCAACGCTGTCGATCAGCACTTCGCCGATGTCCTGGCGCAGGTAGTCGCGGATGGCGCGGATGATCACGTTGCTTTCCTGGTAGATCAGGAACGGCGCGGAACGATCCAGGGACGCTTCTTTGATAGCGGTCCACAGTTGCAGCAGGTAGTCGAGGTCCCACTGCATTTCTTCGCTGCTGCGGCCAAGGCCGGCAGTGCGCACGATCAGGCCCATGTCGGCCGGTGCGATCAGGCCGTTCAGCGCTTCACGCAGTTCGTTGCGCTCTTCGCCTTCGATGCGACGGGAAATACCGCCGGCGCGTGGGTTGTTCGGCATCAGTACAAGGTAACGACCGGCGAGGCTGATGAAGGTGGTCAGGGCCGCGCCCTTGTTGCCACGTTCTTCTTTTTCGACCTGGACGATGACTTCCTGGCCTTCGCTCAGGACGTCCTTGATGTTCACGCGGCCTTCAGGGGCTTTCTTGAAGTATTCGCGGGAGATTTCTTTGAGGGGCAGGAAGCCGTGGCGCTCGGAGCCGAAATCGACAAAGGCAGCCTCAAGGCTTGGTTCGATGCGAGTGATACGGCCTTTATAGATGTTGGCCTTTTTCTGCTCGCGTGCACCGGATTCGATGTCCAGGTCGTAGAGGCGTTGGCCATCTACCAGTGCAACACGCAACTCTTCGGGTTGAGTTGCGTTAATCAGCATTCTTTTCATGTTGTACCGTCGGTTTCCGGGCTGCCGGAAACGGCGTTCGGCACACACGACTTCTCACGGTCGGTGTCAGGTGCGTCAAGAGTGGTTGGCCACTCCAGTGTCCAGCAAAATCGGCCAATTGGGCCGGTATCGCGACGGACGCGTCCTGCTCGTTAGCGGTGGTGACAAAGGCACCACTTCAACAAAAGCTAAGGTCAGGAGGAGGAATCAACCGGCGACTGTGGACGAGATGAAGCGTCTAAAACAAGCCTAGTGCTACACAGTCCGACGGTTGTGCATCTCCACCCTACACGTATCCCTGATAATTCGGGTGCTGCCGCGCGCAGAATCCGCAGCGGGTTGGCATTTACCGTGTTCTCCAATGGGGAGAACACGCTCATGGCTAAACAAGACTAGGTGTGGGCGGTTGCGCTCTCACTCAGCTCTTAACAGGCGTTGTTTCCGAAGCATTCGCCATGGTCTGGCTCAAAACTGACTGCACTTTGTGAACTGGCCGTAAATATCGGCGCAAAAGGCGAGTATTCACTCTGCTTTCTGCACTCGCTTCAGGCCTCATGTCACCTGCGCTTGTTACAATCTTGAGCCTTCCTGGGTGGCGAAAGCCCCGTAGGACGGCCTCGCGTCCTGATGAATTGCGATGGTCAGGGCCGGCAGTTTGCCGCATGTCCTCTGTCCAGGCCGCTTTTGGCGGCGTTCGCGACTATAGCAGTAATGATTAAGTGCTTCAATTCCATAAAAAATTGTTATCATCGCCGCCATGACGACTACCACCCCCCCGACCCCCAGCGTCCAGCTGCTTGAGGTCTCGCCGGAATATGCCGGCCAACGCATCGACAATTTTCTCCTGGCCAGGCTCAAAGGCGTGCCCAAGACCTTGATTTACCGCATCTTGCGTAAAGGCGAAGTGCGCGTGAACAAGGGGCGCATCAAGCCTGAGTACAAGCTGCAGGCGGGCGATATCGTCCGTGTGCCGCCGGTGCGCGTGCCTGAGCGCGACGAGCCGGTGCCGCTGGCCCAAGGCTTGTTGCAGCGCCTGGAAGCGTCGATCGTGTTCGAAGACAACAAGCTGATCGTGATCAACAAGCCCTGTGGCATTGCGGTTCACGGCGGCAGTGGCTTGAACTTCGGCGTGATCGAAGCCTTTCGTCAGTTGCGCCCCGATTGCAAGGAGCTGGAGTTGGTTCATCGCCTGGACCGCGACACGTCTGGCCTGTTGATGATCGCCAAGAAGCGCAGCATGTTGCGCCACTTGCACACCGCCCTGCGTGGCGATGGCGTGGATAAGCGCTACATGGCGCTGGTGCGCGGCAACTGGGCCAGCTCGATCAAAAGCGTGCGTGCGCCGTTGCAGAAGAGCAACCTGCGCTCCGGCGAGCGTATGGTCGAAGTGGACGAGGAGGGCAAAGAGGCCCTGACCCTGTTCAAGGTGCTGCGTCGCTTCGGTGACTTCGCCACCATGGTCGAGGCCAAGCCGGTCACTGGTCGCACTCACCAGATTCGTGTGCACACCCTGCATGCGGGCCACTGCATTGCGGGTGACACCAAGTACGGCGACGAGGATTTCTCCAAGGAAATTCGCGATCTGGGCGGCAAGCGCCTGTTCCTGCACGCCTACATGCTCACCGTGCCGCTGCCCGATGGCGGCGAGCTGAAGTTGCAGGCGCCGGTCGATGAGATGTGGGCCAAGACCGTGGAGCGTTTGAGTGTCGCGCCTTGACTACAAGCTGCTGATCTTCGATTGGGACGGGACGCTGGCCAATTCCATTGGCCGCATCGTCGAGTCCATGCACATGGCGTCGACCCGCTCGGGCTTTGAATTGTGCACGGACCTGGCGGTGAAGGGCATTATCGGCCTGGGTTTGCCTGAAGCCATTCGCACCCTGTACCCCGACATCAGCGACGCCGAGCTGGTGGCGTTTCGCGAGCACTATGCCGACCACTACATTGCGCTGGAAGCTACGCCTTCGCCGCTGTTTGAAGGCGTTGTGCAATCGCTGGAAGCGTTTCGTGCCCAGGGTTATCACCTGGCGGTCGCCACCGGCAAGGCTCGTCGCGGCCTGGACCGTGTACTCAAGGCCCATGGCTGGGAGGATTACTTTGATATCACCCGCGCTGCGGATGAAACCGCCAGCAAGCCTCATCCCTTGATGCTGGAGCAGATCCTTGCGCACTGTGGCGTAACGCCACGCGAGGCATTGATGGTGGGTGATGCGTCTTTCGACCTGATGATGGCACGCAATGCGGGCATGGACAGCGTCGCTGTCAGCTATGGCGCCCAGTCTGCCGAGGCGTTGCAGCAATACGAGCCGAGGCTGACGATTGATCATTTTTCTGAACTGCAGGCCTGGCTCAGCCGGGCCCTGTAAGTCTTTGCTGGGGTTAATGGCATGAGTGACGAGTGGAAGGCGCCTGAAAAGGCACAGAGCAGTGATGATAAAAGCTGGAAGCTTTTGGAGAAGACCCTCCTGGCCAGCGTCCAGGAGCAGCGACGTTCGCGGCGCTGGGGGATTTTCTTCAAGCTGCTGACCTTTGTATACCTGCTTGGGATGCTGGCGCTGTTCAGTCCGCTGATGGACATGGAAAAGAGCGCCGCCCGTGGCAGTCATTACACTGCCTTGATCGAGGTGCGCGGCGTGATTGCCGACAAGGAGCCCGCCAGTGCCGACAATATCGTCACCAGCCTGCGCGCGGCGTTTGAGGACCCCAAGGTCAAAGGCGTGGTCCTGCGCATCAATAGCCCAGGCGGTAGCCCGGTGCAGTCGGGCTATGTGTATGACGAAATTCGTCGTCTGCGCACCTTGCATCCGGATACCAAGCTCTATGCCGTGATCTCCGACCTGGGTGCCTCGGGCGCCTATTACATTGCCAGCGCCGCAGACCAGATCTATGCCGACAAGGCCAGCCTGGTGGGCTCTATTGGTGTCACAGCGGCCGGTTACGGTTTTGTGGGTGCCATGGAGAAGCTGGGGGTGGAGCGTCGCACCTACACCTCGGGCGAGCATAAGTCGTTCCTCGATCCTTTCCAGCCGCAGAAGGCGGATGAAACCGCGTTCTGGCAAGGCGTGCTCGACACTACCCATCGTCAGTTCATTGCCAGCGTCAAGCAGGGGCGTGGGGATCGTTTGAAAGATAAAGAGCATCCGGAACTGTTCTCCGGCCTGGTCTGGTCGGGCGAGCAGGCATTGCCGCTGGGCCTGATTGACGGCTTGGGCAGTGCCAGCTCGGTGGCGCGGGATGTGATTGGCGAGAAGGAGTTGGTGGATTTTACGGTCGAGGAATCGCCGTTTGATCGCTTCTCCAAGAAACTCGGTGCCAGTGTGGCGGAGAAATTGGCGCTGTACATGGGCTTCCAGGGGCCGTCCCTGCGCTGAAATTCCAAGCTAGGTGTAGATCAACTGTGGGAGCGGGCTTGCCCGCGATAGCGATGGATCAGTCGATATTAGTGTCGCCTGGTACATCGCTATCGCAGGCAAGCCAGCTCCCACATTGCTTTACGAAGGTTTCAAGGGATCTGTACGCCTTCGGTCAGCAGCATGTCCACCAGTCGAATCAGTGGCAGCCCAACCAGGCTGGTCGCATCCGGTCCCTCGGTGCTCCGGAACAAGCTCACACCGAGCCCTTCTGCTTTGAAGCTGCCCGCACAGTCATAAGGCTGCTCGATCCGCAGATAGCGCTCGATACGTTCTGCATCCAATTCGCGCATGTGTACGGTAAACGTCACGCAGTCGACCTGGTAGTGCCCGGTTTCGCTGTTGAGCAGTGCCAGGCCCGTGAGGAAGCTCACACGCTTGCCGCTGGCAGCCAGCAGTTGCTCGCGAGCATTTTCGAAGGTGTGCGGCTTGCCGATGATCCGGCCTTCCAGTACGGCGACCTGATCCGAGCCAATGATTAAATGGCCGGGATGGCTGGCGGCGAGGGCGCGGGCCTTTTGTTCGGCCAGGCGCTTGACCAGTTCGATGGCGGGTTCATCCGGGCGGTGGCTTTCGTCGATATCCGGCGAGCTGCAGGTGAACGGCAGGTGCAGGCGACTCAGTAATTCCCGGCGATAAACCGAGCTGGACGCGAGTAATAAAGGCAGCATATACGTCTCCTCAAGGCAGTCGCCGATTCTATCGACGTGACCGGCTGACGCACAGGGCTGAATTTCCTTTGACATGGCCGGGTGCATCCCTATAATGCTGCGCCTATGTTGAATGACCCGATTCCACCTCACGTTGACCCGCGCAAATTGGCTGATCGTGGCACCACCCTTCAAGGTGAAGTGCTGCTGGCCGATTTGGAGAGACTCTGCGACCCGCTTTCCGACACTGTCGGTACGGTGCAGGCGAAATTCGTTTTTGAACGAGATGAACGTAAATCTGTGGTAATCCACAGCGTTATCGACACCGAAGTCAAAATGGTTTGCCAGCGTTGTCTTGAGCTGGTCACCCTGCCGATCCACAGCGAATGCAGTTATGCTGTGGTGAAAGAGGGTGCGAATACCCAGTCGTTGCCGAAAGGTTATGACGTGCTGGAACTGGGCGAAGATCCATTGGATCTGCATGCACTGATCGAGGAGGAGCTTTTGCTCGCCTTGCCCATTGTGCCTGCTCATCATCCGGAAGAATGCCAGCAGCCGGAGGGTCTCGATGACGAGGCCGAGCCGAGCGAGGACGAGGTAACGCGGTCCAACCCGTTCAGTGTATTGGCGCAGTTAAAGCGTGACCCAAACGTTTAGGAGTTAATCAATTATGGCTGTTCAGCAGAACAAAAAATCCCGCTCCGCCCGTGACATGCGCCGTTCGCACGACGCTCTCGAGGCTAGCACCCTGTCCGTGGAAAAGACCACTGGTGAAGTTCACCTGCGTCACCACGTATCGCCAGAAGGCGTATACCGTGGCCGTAAAGTGATCGACAAGGGCGCTGACGAGTAATCACTTGTCTGCTCAAGTCATCGCGATTGACGCAATGGGCGGGGACTTCGGTCCCCGCAGCATTGTTCAGGCTTGCATTGCCAGCCTGTCTGCAACGCCCTCGCTGCACCTGACCCTCGTCGGTCAACCCTCCCTACTTGAAGAACTGATTGCCAGCCATCCGGCGGTGGATCGCGCGCGCCTGACGATTACGCCAGCCAGCGAAACCATCAGCATGGATGAAAAGCCGGCGGTTGCCCTGCGTGGCAAACCCGATTCTTCTATGCGGGTGGCCCTTGAGTTGTTGCGTGATGGCAAGGTGCAAGCCTGTGTCAGCGCCGGCAACACGGGCGCGTTGATGGCCTTGTCACGGCATGTGCTCAAAACCTTGCCAGGTATTGATCGGCCGGCGATGGTGGCGGCGATCCCGACGCAGAAGGGCTATTGCCAGTTGCTGGACCTGGGCGCCAATGTCGATTGCAGTGCCGAGCACCTGTTGCAATTTGCCGTAATGGGCTCGGTGGCCGCCGAGGCGCTGGGCGTGCCCCGACCCCGGGTTGCCCTGCTGAATATCGGCACTGAGGACATCAAGGGCAACCAGCAAGTCAAGCTTGCCGCTACCTTGCTACAAAGCGCGCGGGGTTTGAACTACATCGGCTTTGTTGAAGGTGATGGTTTGTACCGTGGCGAAGCTGACGTGGTGGTGTGCGACGGCTTTGTCGGCAATATTCTGCTCAAGTCCAGCGAAGGCCTGGCGACCATGATCGCCACGCGTATCGAAGCTTTGTTCAAGCGCAACCTGGCGTCACGTATAGTGGGGGCCTTGGCGCTGCCCCTGATGCGACGCTTGCAGGCCGACCTGGCGCCCGCACGGCACAACGGTGCAAGCTTTCTTGGCTTGCAGGGCATTGTGGTGAAAAGCCACGGTTCTGCCGGGGTGCTGGGCTTTCAAAGTGCAATTGCACGGGCCTTGATCGAGATTCAAGAAAACCTGCCGCAACGCTTGCACGGCCGTCTCGAGGATCTGTTGCCTTAGGCGAATTGGCCCGGGAGTGCTTAAATGTGACCGGCCAGTTCAATTGACCATCCAATCTGTCAGTTTCGTTCGCTCCCACCGTAGGCGCGAGCATTTTTGACGACCAGATCATTAGGGGCTTGTTACATGTCTACATCCCTCGCATTCGTCTTTCCAGGGCAGGGTTCGCAGTCCCTCGGCATGTTGGCCGAGCTGGGCGCGCAATACCCGCTGATCCTGGACACCTTCAAGGAAGCTTCTGACGCCCTGGGTTACGACCTGTGGGCACTGACCCAGCAAGGGCCGGAAGCGCTGCTCAACCAAACCGATAAAACCCAGCCGGCCATCCTGACCGCCTCGATCGCCCTGTGGCGCTTGTGGTTGGCAGAAGGCGGCGCGCGCCCTGCATTCGTCGCGGGTCACAGCCTGGGCGAATACAGCGCCCTGGTGGCCGCGGGCAGCCTGACCTTGGCTGAAGCGGTCAAGCTGGTCGAGCGTCGTGGTCAACTGATGCAAGAAGCCGTTCCGGCCGGGCAGGGCGGCATGGCCGCTATCCTGGGCCTGGACGACGCGGTGGTGATCGAGGCCTGCGCCGAAGCGGCGCAAGGCGAAGTGGTCAGCGCGGTGAACTTCAACTCCCCAGGCCAGGTGGTGATCGCCGGCGCCAAGGCAGCTGTCGAGCGTGCCATCGAGGGTTGCAAGGCCCGTGGCGCCAAGCGTGCCCTGCCATTGCCGGTGAGCGTACCGTCCCATTGTGAGCTGATGCGCCCGGCGGCAGAGCGGTTTGCCGAGTCTATCGCTGCCATCAACTGGCAAGCGCCGCAGATCCCGCTGGTGCAGAACGTCAGTGCGGCCGTGGCCGCCGACCTCGACACCCTCAAGCGCGACCTGCTGGAGCAACTGTACAAGCCAGTGCGCTGGGTTGAATCGGTCCAGACCCTGGCCGCCAACGGTGCCACCGAGCTGGTCGAGTGCGGCCCGGGCAAAGTCCTGGCCGGCTTGAACAAGCGCTGCGCCGACGGTGTGTCGACCGCCAACCTCAATACCCCAGAAGCCTTCGCTGCCGCTCGCGCGGCACTGGCCTGAATCCCGTACTTAGGAGAAGCCTGCATGAGTCTGCAAGGTAAAGTTGCACTGGTTACCGGCGCAAGCCGTGGCATTGGCCAAGCGATCGCCCTGGAGCTGGGCCGTCAGGGCGCCGTTGTGATTGGCACCGCCACCTCTGCCTCGGGCGCCGAGCGTATCGCCGCGACCTTGAAAGAAAACGGCGTGCAGGGCACCGGCCTGGAACTGAATGTAACCAGCGATGAGTCCGTAGCTGCCGTATTGGCCGAGATCACTGCACAGTTCGGCGCGCCGGCAATTCTGGTGAACAACGCCGGGATCACCCGTGACAACCTGATGATGCGCATGAAAGACGACGAGTGGTACGACGTGGTCGATACCAACCTGAACAGTCTGTTTCGCCTGTCCAAGGGCGTTTTGCGCGGCATGACCAAGGCGCGTTGGGGGCGAATTATCAATATTGGCTCCGTAGTGGGTGCCATGGGCAACGCAGGCCAAGTAAACTACGCTTCCGCCAAGGCCGGTCTGGAAGGTTTCAGCCGTGCACTGGCACGTGAAGTCGGTTCGCGGTCGATTACGGTCAACTCGGTGGCCCCAGGGTTCATCGACACCGATATGACCCGTGAACTGCCGGAAGCACAGCGTGAAGCCTTGCTGACGCAGATTCCGCTGGGCCGTCTGGGCCAGGCTCAAGAGATTGCGAATGTGGTCACTTTCCTGGCATCCGACGGTGCGGCATACGTGACTGGGGCTACAATCCCGGTGAACGGCGGGATGTACATGAGTTAAATTGTGACGGATCGCTTCAAAAAAATGTCATACGAGCTGTCTAAAATCCGTTATAAAGCTGCAACTTAATTTATAGGCAGGTGGCCGACCGGGTACAGGGTGAAGCTTTCAGTTGAAAAGCTGAAATGGCTTTCTATACACTTACCCACTGGCCAGCTGCCTGAATTTGTCCATTAGGAGTTAAACAAGGTATGAGCACCATCGAAGAGCGCGTCAAGAAAATCGTCGCCGAGCAACTGGGCGTTAAGGAAGAAGAAGTGGTCAACACTGCTTCCTTCGTAGAAGACCTGGGTGCCGATTCCCTTGACACCGTTGAGCTGGTGATGGCTCTGGAAGAGGAATTCGAGACCGAAATCCCGGACGAAGAAGCTGAAAAAATCACTACTGTTCAAGCTGCCATCGACTACGTTACTAGCCACCAGGCGTAATAGTTTGTAGTCGTCGCTTGCTGTCAGGGAAAAACCGCACTGCTGTAACGGCGTGCGGTTTTTTCTTTAGCGGCGATGAAAAAGTGTCGTCATTAGAAAAAGGAGAGTGCTGTGTCGCGTAGACGCGTCGTAGTCACCGGTATGGGTATGTTGTCGCCACTGGGCACGGATGTGCCAAGCAGTTGGCAGGGCATTCTGGCTGGCCGCAGTGGTATTGGTCTGATCGAACATACGGACCTTTCTGCCTATTCCACCCGTTTTGGCGGCTCGGTAAAGGGCTTCAATGTCGAGGAATATCTCTCGATCAAAGAGTCCCGCAAGCTCGACCTGTTCATTCAGTACGGCCTGGCTGCCGGTTTTCAGGCAGTGCGTAACGCCGGCCTGGAAGTCACCGACGCCAACCGTGACCGCATCGGTGTGGCCATGGGTTCGGGTATTGGCGGTCTGACCAATATCGAAGAAACCAGCCGCACGCTGCATGAGACTGGCCCACGTCGAATTTCACCGTTCTTCGTACCGGGCTCGATCATCAATATGATTTCCGGCTTCCTGTCCATCCATCTGGGGGCACAGGGGCCTAACTACGCGATTTCAACGGCGTGCACCACAGGCACCCACTGCATCGGTATGGCGGCGCGCAACATTGCCTACGACGAAGCCGATGTGATGATCGCCGGCGGCGCCGAAATGGCCGCGTGCGGCCTGGGCATGGGCGGCTTCGGCGCGTCCCGTGCGCTGTCGACCCGCAATGACGAGCCGACCCGTGCCAGCCGTCCGTGGGACAAAGGCCGTGACGGCTTCGTGCTGTCCGACGGTGCCGGTGCGCTGGTGCTTGAAGAGTTGGAGCACGCCAAGGCGCGTGGCGCCACCATCTACGCCGAGCTGATCGGGTTCGGCATGAGCGGTGACGCGTACCACATGACTTCACCGCCGTCCGACGGAGCGGGTGCTGCGCGTTGCATCACCAATGCCCTGCGCGATGCGAAGGTCAACCCCGACCAGGTGCAGTACATCAACGCCCATGGCACTTCGACCCCGACTGGCGACTTGGCGGAAGCCGAGGCCATCAAGTCGGTGTTCGGCGAGCACGCCTATAAGCTGGCGGTCAGCTCCACCAAGTCCATGACCGGCCACCTGCTGGGTGCGGCGGGCGCGGTCGAGGCGATCTTCAGTGTGATGGCCATCAAGGACCAGGTTGCTCCGCCAACTATCAACCTTGATGAGCCGGACGAAGGCTGCGACTTGAACTTCGTGCCGCACGAAGCGCAACCGATGCCAATCGACGTGGTGATCTCCAACTCGTTCGGGTTTGGTGGTACCAACGGCTCCCTGGTGTTCCGCCGGTTCGCCGAGTGATGCACAGCTGGGTCGACGGTCAGCCAGCGGACAGCGTGCCCCTGAAAGATCGCGGCCTGGCCTATGGCGATGGGGTGTTCGAGACCATCGCCGTCAAGGCCGGGCAGCCGTTGCTGCTCGACCGTCACCTGCAACGCCTGGAAGAGGGTTGCAGGCGTTTGGCATTGGTGGTGGATCACGGGTTGATTCGCCACGAAGTGCTGAGCTTCGCCGCCGCCCTTGGCGACGGTATTCTCAAATTGATCCTCACCCGTGGCGACAGCTTGCGCGGTTATGGCATCAACCCTGGCGCCCCGGTGCGCCGTATTTTGCAGGGCAGTGCGCCCGCTGCTTACCCCCTTGCCCACGAAGTCGACGGCGTCCGCCTGTTTGCGTGTGCCACGCGCTTGGCGCAGCAGCCGCTGCTGGCCGGTATCAAGCACCTCAATCGCCTGGAGCAGGTGATCGCGCGTGCCGAATGGCAAGATACCGAACATGCCGAAGGCCTGATGCTGGACATGTCTGGTCGGGTGATCGAAGGCATATTCAGCAACCTTTTCCTGGTACGCAACGGCTTGTTACTAACCGCTGATCTGAGCCGTTGTGGCGTTGCCGGCGTAATGCGCGCCGAAGTGCTGGCCCAGGCACAAGCGCTGGGCGTCCCGGTGGCCGTGGCCGACATCAGTGTTGAGCAGTTGCAACAGGCCGATGAAGTCTTCGTCTGCAACAGCGTATATGGCATTTGGCCGGTGCGTGGTTGCGCTGCGATGAGCTGGCCGGTTGGGCCGCTCACCCGTAAACTGCAAGGCATTGTTCGCGCGCTATTGGATATTTGAGTTGATACGAAAACTGGTGTTACTGCTGCAGATCAGCCTGGTCTCGGCGGCTTTGCTCGTGGGCTTTTCGGCCTGGAAACTCGACTCTGCCCTCAAGCAGCCCCTGAAGCTGCCTCAGGAGCAGTTGCTCGACGTACCTGCTGGCGCTACGCCGACGGGCACCTTCAACCGTCTGGAAGCCGACGGCGTGCTCGACGATGCATTCTGGTTGCGTCTGTACTGGCGCTTCAACCTCGAAGGCCAGCCATTGCACAGCGGCGAGTACCGCATGAGCCCGGGCCTTACCGCCGAGGGTTTGATCGGCCTGTGGCAGCGCGGCGAAGTGGTGCAGTACAGCCTGACCTTGGTGGAGGGCTGGAATTTCCGTCAGGTGCGCACCGCCCTGGCCAAGCATGAAAAGATCGTGCAGACCCTCGCGGGCCTGACTGACAGCGAAGTGATGGATAAGCTCGGCCACCCAGGTGTGTTTCCTGAAGGGCGGTTCTTCCCCGACACCTACCGTTTTGTCCGCGGCATGACCGATGTCGAATTCCTGAAAAAAGCCTACAATCGCCTGGACGATGTACTCGCCCAGGAGTGGAGCAAGCGGGCTGCCGACGCGCCCTATACCGACCCTTACCAAGCGCTGATCATGGCGTCGCTGGTGGAAAAGGAGACCGGTGTGCCCCAGGAGCGCGGGCAGATTGCCGGTGTGTTTGTGCGTCGCCTGAAGATCGGTATGCTGCTGCAGACCGACCCCACCGTGATCTACGGCCTGGGTGAGCGCTACAACGGTAAATTGACCCGTGCCCATCTCAAGGAAGCCAACCCCTACAACACCTACATGGTCGCCGGCCTGCCGCCCACGCCCATCGCAATGGTCGGTCGCGAGGCGATCCATGCAGCGCTGAACCCGGTACCGGGCAGCAGCCTGTATTTCGTCGCCCGTGGTGATGGCAGCCATATATTCTCGGATGACCTGGATGCGCATAATGCCGCCGTGCGTGAGTTCCAGCTCAAGCGCCGTGCCGATTACCGTTCCAGTCCGACGCCTGTGGTGAAACCGCTGGAAGATTCGGCACCTGCCAGTGATGCACCCACCCCCGACGCACCGATCGAGCCCGCGCCGGACACTACTGCGCCGCAAAGCCCGCAATGACTCTGACTAAGGACTGCCTGTGACTGGCTTGTTTATTACCCTGGAAGGCCCGGAAGGTGCCGGCAAAAGCACTAACCGTGACTACTTGGCCGAGCGCCTGCGTGCGCAGGGCATCGAGGTGGTGCTGACCCGTGAGCCGGGCGGTACGCCTTTGGCTGAGCGCATCCGTGAAGTCCTGCTGGCCCCGGGTGACGAGCCGATGAACCCGGACACCGAGTTGCTCCTGGTGTTTGCTGCCCGTGCCCAGCACCTGGCCGAAGTGATTCGCCCGGCCCTGGCGCGGGGTGCGGTGGTGATCTGCGACCGGTTTACCGATTCCACCTACGCCTACCAGGGTGGCGGGCGGGGTTTGTCCCTGGAGCGCATCGCCACCCTGGAAACCTTCGTGCAAGGCGATCTGCGCCCCGACCTGACCCTGTTGTTCGACCTGCCGGTGGAAGTGGGCATGGCCCGCGCCAGTGCGCGAGGTCGCCTGGATCGCTTCGAGTTGGAAGGCCAAGCCTTCTTTGATGCGGTGCGCAGTGCTTTCCTGCAGCGCGCCAAGGCTGAGCCCACACGTTATTACCTATTGGACGCCGCCCAGCCGCTGAGTCAGGTGCAACAGGCTATCGACGCGCTGCTGCCCACTCTGTTGGAGCGTAGCCGTGGCTGAGTCCTACCCGTGGCAGGACGGCCTCTGGCAGCAACTGGCAGGGCGCGCCCAGCACGCCCACGCCTATCTGCTGCATGGGCCGGTGGGCATCGGTAAGCGCCACCTCGCCGAACGCCTGATGGGCAGCCTGTTGTGCCAACGCCCTGTCAACCTGGAGGCGTGTGGCGAGTGCAAGTCCTGCCTGTTGCTCAAGGCTGGCAGTCACCCGGACAATTATGTGCTGGAACCCGAGGAAGCGGACAAGGCCATCAAGGTCGACCAGGTGCGCGACCTGGTGAGCTTCGTGGTGCAGACCGCGCAAATGGGCGGGCGCAAAGTGGTGCTGATCGAGCCGGTCGAGGCGATGAACATCAACGCGGCCAACGCCTTGCTCAAAAGCCTTGAAGAGCCGTCCGGCGATACCGTGCTGTTGCTGGTGAGCCACCAGTCCAGCCGCTTGTTGCCGACCATTCGCAGCCGTTGCGTGCAGCAGGCTTGCCCGTTGCCCAGCGAGGACATGAGCCTGCAATGGCTGGCGCAGGCGTTGCCGGAATGCAGCGCAGAAGAACGAGGCGAGTTGCTGACCCTGGCGGCCGGTTCGCCTTTGGCGGCAGTGAAGCTGCAGGCTCAGGGCGTGCGCGAACAGCGTGCACTGGTCGTGGATGGCGTGAAGAAACTGCTCAAGCAGGAATTGTCCGCCACGCAACTGGCCGAAAGCGCCTGGAAGGACATTCCGCTATTGCTGCTGTTCGACTGGTTTTGCGACTGGTCCAGCCTGATCCTGCGCTACCAGCTTACCCAGGATGAGCAAGGCCTGGGCCCGGCGGATATGCGCAAGGTCGTGCAATACCTGGCGCAAAAAAGTGCCCAGGACAAAGTGCTGAACATCGAGGACTGGATCCTCGCCCAGCGCCAGAAAGTCCTCGGCAAGGCCAACCTCAACCGCGTGCTGTTGCTCGAGGCATTGTTGGTGCAGTGGGTCGGCCTGCTCGGGCGCCGTTAAATTCCGTGGCTGACGGGTGTATCGTTGGCCCTACCTCTTTTGTGACTTAAGCTCAGATTCCTATGCTCGTAGATTCTCATTGCCACCTTGATCGCCTCGACCTTGCCCAGCACGGTGGCTCCCTCGACGCCGCCCTTGAAGCTGCCCGCCAGCGTGGGGTAGGGCACTTCCTGTGCATTGGCGTCAGCGCCGACAACGCCGCCGACGTCAAAGCCCTGGCTGATCGCTATGCCGACGTAGACTGCTCGGTGGGTATTCACCCGTTGGACCTCAAGCCTGGCGAAGCGCCGGCTCTGGACTGGCTACTGGGCGAACTCAACCACCCGCGAGTGGTGGCCATTGGCGAAACCGGCCTGGACTATCACTACGAGCCTGAAGCTGCCGAGTTGCAGCAGGCCTCGTTCCGCTTGCACCTGCAAGCCGCCCAGCAGACGCGCAAGCCGGTGATTGTCCATACCCGAGGTGCCCGTGCCGATACCCTGGCCTTGCTACGTGAAGCCGCGTTGCCGCAGGCTGGCGTGTTGCATTGCTTTACCGAAGACTGGGACATGGCCAAGGCGGCCCTGGACCTGGGGTTCTATATTTCCCTGTCGGGTATCGTCACCTTCCGCAATGCCGACGCGCTGCGCGATGTGGCCCGCCAGGTGCCTGCCGACCGCCTGCTGGTGGAAACCGACTCGCCGTACCTGGCGCCCATCCCCCATCGCGGCAAACCGAACTTGCCCGAATATGTACGTGATGTGGCTGATTACCTGGCGATGCTGCGCGGCGAGTCGTACGAACGCTTTGCCGAGCAGACTACCGAGAACTTCAAGCGCCTGTTCCCGCTGGCCCACCTAGCCGGTTAGAGCGGCCGAATTCCAGGCAAAAAAAACCCGGGTTCTGGGGGGTGAATCCGGGCTAAGACCATTAGGAGTAAAACAAGGGCACGCAGTCCGTCGGTACCCAGGTCGACGCGTCACTTGGGGGAGATGTCGCGCCGACAGTTGAAGTATTGACCACTATCCTATTCAGTCCAGTCGTGATTGATCGTTTTTTAAACAGATTTGGAATACGCGGCCTTCGCTTGAGTTCTCATTGCGCTGATGGGCAGGTTCAGGTGTTGCGTATTATTTCTGACTGATAACGGCGAAATCGTTGGCGCATTGAAAGTTATGTGCCTGGCGGGTTCACATAGACATTGCCCAACGACCGTTCAGTCGGGATAATCCCTCGCACCGGGTAAATCGTATCGCCACGTATCCATGGCCCTGCGCAACCCTCCCTATTTCCGACCTTTGCAGACTCTTCCTCATGCACAAAGAACCCCGTAAGGTCCGTGAATTTCGCCGCCGTGAGCAGGAAATTCTCGACACCGCGCTCAAGCTGTTCCTCGAACAAGGTGAAGACAGCGTCACCGTCGAGATGATTGCGGATGCCGTGGGTATCGGCAAAGGCACGATCTACAAACACTTCAAATCCAAGGCCGAAATCTACCTGCGCCTGATGCTCGACTACGAGCGTGATTTGAACGAGTTGCTGCACTCGGCGGATGTCGACAAAGACAAGGAAGCCCTGTCCCGCGCTTACTTCGAGTTCCGCATGCGTGATCCGCAGCGCTACCGCCTGTTCGACCGCCTGGAAGAGAAGGTCGTCAAAGGTCACCAGGTGCCGGAGATGGTCGAGGAGTTGCACAAGATCCGCGCCTCGAACTTCGAACGCCTGACCCTGCTGATCAAGGGGCGTATCAGCGAAGGCAAGCTTGAAGACGTGCCACCGTATTTCCACTACTGCGCCGCCTGGGCCTTGGTGCATGGCGCTGTGGCGCTGTACCACTCGCCGTTCTGGAGCAATGTGCTGGAAGACCAGGAAGGTTTCTTCCAGTTCCTGATGGACATTGGCGTGCGCATGGGCAACAAGCGCAAGCACAGTCCTGAACTGCCGGGCGCCGAGAAGAGCGGCGAAACCCCTGCCACCTAAGTCATTCGCCACAGTGATGGCGCAATGATTTACTGCCAGGCGCAGTAACCCAGGAATATACTCAGGCAAGGACCTTGCTAAAAGCTGAGTTATGAGTCAGCTTTTAGCGCGCCCGAATTATCCTCTGCCGGAGTGATCCATGATCGTTGATCGTCAAGGCAGGCGTTTTCGCAATTTGCGGATCAGCCTGACTTCAGCCTGCAATTATGCGTGTACCTATTGCGTGCCTGACGGCAAGCGGCTGGTGGCTGCCCAGGATGAACTGTCGGCCGAGGCCATGGCCCGAGGCGTGGCTTACCTGATCGAAGCGGCGGGTATCGAGCGCTTGCGCATTACCGGCGGTGAGCCGTTGGTCAGCCCCAAGTTGGAAGCCTTCATGGGGGCGGTAGGGCAGATGGGCCTGAGCGACATCAGTCTGACCACCAATGGCCAACTGCTGGCGCGTAAACTGCCGTTGCTGGTGGCCGCTGGTATACGACGCATCAATGTCTCCCTCGACACGCTGGATGCCGACGCTTTCCGCAGCATCGCCCGTGGCGGCGACCTGGCCACCGTGCTCGATGGCATGGACCAGGCCAGTGCTGCCGGGATCAAGATCAAGGTCAATATGGTGCCGTTGCGCGGCCAGAACCTGGACCAGGTGATGCCGCTGCTCGATTACTGCCTGGCGCGAGGCTACGAGCTGCGCTTTATCGAACTGATGCGCATGGGGCACCTGGCCAAAGACTCCAACGCGTTCCTGCAACAGTTTGTCAGCTTGCAACAGCTGCTCAGCTTGATCGGCGAGCAACACGAATACCTGCAAGCCAACGCACCCGTCGATGCGACGGCGGTACGCTACGAAGTGCCGGGCAAGGGCTTCTTCGGTGTGATCGCCAACGAGAGCGTACCGTTCTGCCGCACCTGTTCGCGATTGCGGTTGTCCTCTACTGGTTGGCTGCATGGCTGCCTGTCGTCCAGCAATCGCCATTATGTCGGTGACTTGCTCGATCAGCCGCGCCATCAAGCGTTGCCAGCGTTGCAGGGCTTGTTGATGAAAGCCTTGGCCGACAAGCAGGAAGTGGCGTTCTCCGGCGGTGCCACGATCATGAAGATCATTGGTGGCTAAGGTAGATATTGCGGGTTCACACATTTGATTTGTAGCGCAGCTGACTGGCGCGGATTCTGCATCCCACGCCCCATTCGCCGGTTTCCTGTCACCGGCCTCTGGAGGATTAGGATGCGTAGTCTGGTTTTGCTGCTGGCGTCATTGGCCCTGGGTGGTTGCATGACCGTCAGTGATATGGCCGAAGGCACCCGCTATCAGATGAGCGATGCCGGACTGCTCGATCACAGCGATACGCGCCGTACTGCCTCGGTGCGCATACAGCCGGACTCCTTTGTGTTTATCGCCCAGGGCGCCTTCGTGCCGCCGGGCAGCGCCTACCCGCGGCCCAATGTGGTGGCCGAGGAAGCCTTCAATGGCTTCGTCGAATATTTCCCCATGGTGCGTCGCGCCCGCCAGCCGGAAGGTCTTGAACAGGCCATGACCGAAGCCCGTGCCGCCGGTGCTCATTACCTGCTGTATTGCCGCTTTGCGGCAGCCGATGACCGTATCGGCAACGCCGACGAGTGGACCGACCAACAAGCCCTGGACCGCCTTGGCCTGGACAGCGGGGTGATCCAAGTCATGTTGATCGAGACCAGCACCCAGTATTTGATTGATACTGCACGTATTCGCAGTCGTGGCGGTTTACTGACGTTCCACGACACATCGCCACAAGATTTGATCGCCCGCCCCCTCGCGCAATACGCCCGCGGTTTGCTGGGTATGAGTGATCAGTAAGACAGAGGAGCCCGCCATGACCGATTCCGCCAAGGCCAATGATTTATTGGCCCAACTGCCCAAGGGCAAGGGGCCGGCACCGGTGCATCTGTGGAACCCGGATTTCTGCGGCAACATCGACATGCGCATCGCCCGCGATGGCACCTGGTTCTACCAGGGCACACCCATCGGGCGAAAGCCGATGGTCAAGCTGTTCTCCAACATCATCCGCCGCGATGGCGATGATTATTTCCTGGTGACGCCCGTGGAGAAGGTCGGCATCCGTGTGGATGATGCGCCGTTTGTCGCAGTGACCCTGGATGTGCAAGGGCAGGGCGAAAGCCAGGTATTGCGCTTTACCACCAACGTCGACGAACAGCTCGAGGCAGGCCTCGAACACCCGCTGCGGGTGGTGACCGACCCCATCACCCAGGAACCCGCCCCCTATGTGCGCGTTCGCACCAACCTCGAAGCCCTCGTGCATCGCAACGTTTTTTACCAGTTGGTGGAGCTGGCGGTGAGCCGTCCGATCAACGGTCAGAACTGGCTTGGTGTCTGGAGCGGCGGGGAGTTTTTCCCCATCGGCCTGGAGCCCTGAGGCGGTTTTTGTCTTCAGCCTGAAATAATCCTCTTGCGGTAAACGTGCGCTTTCGGTTATCAATTTGTACATGATTAGACATGTTCGATTTGATAAGAAAAAACGCGTCGTCGATGAGCTCATCCGCCGTATCGAAGGTGGCGTCATGGCCGACGGTTTCCTATTGCCGGGCGAGCACCAACTGGCCGAGGAGTTTGCGGTCAGCCGGGGCACGCTGCGCGAGGCGCTGGCCGAGCTCAAGCGTCGCAACTACATCGCCACCCAAAGCGGCGTCGGTTCGATTGTCACCTTTGACGGCATGGTGTTGGACCAACGCAGCGGTTGGGCCCAGGCCCTGGCCGATACGGGGGCCCAAGTAAGCACCGATACCCTGCGTTTCGAGACCGTGACGCGCCCGGATCTGTTCAGCCGTTTCGGCACCGACCAGTTCATTACCCTCGACCGCCTCCGGCGCACGGCTGACGGTATAGCGGTGTCGCTGGAACGCTCGTTGATGCCGGCCGTTGGCGACCTGGAAAACCTGCCCCACATTGGGCTGATCGATAATTCCCTGACCATCACCCTGGCCGCCTACGGCTACGTCGGGGCCGACGGCGACCAGTGGATCGGTGCCGAACCCCTGAGTGATGAAGACGCCGAATTACTCGGGCGCCCCAGCGGTACGGTATTTCTCAAGGCGTCGCGCACCACCTATGATCGTCGCGAGCGTTTCATGGAGCATGTCGAAAGCCTGCTTGACCCGCTGCACTTTCGCCTGCATCTGCAGTTTGGAGCGTCGAAATGACCCGAAAAAATCGCGCACTTGGCGCCTTTTATGGCCTGGCCCTGGGCGATGCCTTGGGCATGCCCACCCAATCCTTGAGCCGCGAGCAGGTTCAACAGCGCTTCGGTGCTATCACCGCCTTGGAAGACGCCGACGCGGACCAGCCCATTGCGCCCAACATGCCTGCCGGTTCCATCACCGATGACACCGAACAAGCCATCCTGGTTGCCGAGTTACTGGTGCAAGGCCAGGGCCAGATCGAGCCCGCCGTGCTTGCCCAGCGCCTGATCGACTGGGAAGCGGGGATGCGCGCCAAGGGTTCCCAGGACTTGCTCGGGCCGTCCACCAAGCGCGCGATCGACATGATCCTCGCCGGCCATACCCCGGAAGAATCCGGGCGCTACGGCACTACCAATGGCGCGGCCATGCGCATCACCCCGGTGGGCATCGCCGCCGATGTTGGCGACCCGGGGCGGTTTGTCCAGGCGGTGATCCAGGCGTGCCAGGTCACGCATAACACCAGCCTGGGTATTTCCAGCGCCGCGGCCGTGGCGGCGGTGGTCTCGGCAGGCATCAATGGCGTGGACCTGGGGGAAGCCCTGAATATCGGCACCCAGATTGCCCGACAGGCTGAAAGCCATGGTCACTGGATCGCGGGCGGACGCATTTCTACCCGCATCAGTTGGGCTCGCACCTTGAGCGTCGGCAGCGGCGACAAAGCGTTGTTTGCCGACCTGCTTTACGAGTTGATCGGTACTTCGGTGGCTTCCCAGGAATCGGTGGTGGTCTCGTTTGCCTTGGCCCAGCAAGTGGCGTCAGGTGATATGAATGCCTTCGAAGCCCTGTGCCTGGCGGCCAGCCTGGGCGGCGACACCGACACCATTGCCGCGATCCTCGGCGCCATGCTGGGGGCGTGCCTGGGCATGCAGTGCTGGCCTGAGGCGTTGGTTGAACAGGTCAAGCGGGTCAATGGATTGGATGTGCAACCCTTGGTCCAAGGGTTGTTGGCCTTGCGATAAACACAAATCTGATGTGGGAGCTGGCTTGCCTGCGATAGCGGTTTTCCAGTGGCCGCTGGGCGGGTTGCCCCCACCGCAATCGCAGGCAAGCCAGCTCCCACATTCAAAAGCGTTGAGTCAGGAAGACTGGATAAAGATTCGACTCGCTGCCACAACCACAACAATACAGGCACCAGGAGCACCCTTTCATGAGCAGTCCCTCTTCCGGCCAAAGCGCCGGGCAACTGGAAACACGCGGCATCGAGCCGGTCCCGGAAGGTGAGTGCAACGGCCATCCGCTGCAACTGTTCTGGGTGTGGTTCGCGGCCAATATCAGCATCCTCGGTTTGCCCCTTGGTGCAACGCTGGTGGCGTTTCGTGGCTTGGCCATCTGGCAGGCGATCATCGTCGCGATTCTTGGCGCCGCTGGCTCCTTTGCCGTGGTTGGCATTATCTCCATTGCCGGTCGCCGTGGTCGCGCGCCCAGCCTGACCTTGTCCCGCGCCATCTTCGGCGTGCGCGGCAATATCGGCCCGACCTTGGTGTCGCTGATGTCGCGCCTGGGTTGGGAAACCGTCAACACCACCACCGCAGCCTTCGTGTTGTTGTCGTTGAGCTCTATCCTGTTCGGCTCGGCAGTGGAGGCCAAGAGCGCGCCTCTGCTCACCCTGATCTTCATTGCCATCTTCGTGCTGCTGACCCTGGCCGTATCGGGCCTCGGCCACGCCACGTTGTTGGTGATCCAGAAGTGGGCGACCTACGTATTCGGCGGCCTGAACATTCTGGTGGGCGGCTTTCTGTGCGCCACCATCGACTGGAGTGCGGTGTTCAACGCCACCCCGGCGCCGTTGAGCGCGATGATCATTGGCGTAGGCACCATGGCCGCCGGCACCGGCATTGGTTGGGCCAACGCCGGTGCCGATATGTCGCGCTACCAGCACCGCAGCGTCAAGGCTGTACGCCTGGTGGCCAGCGCCGCTTTTGGCGCGGGTATTCCGCTGGTGTTGCTGATTACCCTGGGCGGCCTGCTGTCGGTGGGTAACAACGACTTGGCGTCGGCCACCGATCCGATCATCGCAATCCGCGACATGCTGCCGACCTGGATGGCGGTGCCTTACCTGATCACCGCGTTCGGCGGGCTGTTGCTGTCAAACAACCTGTCGGTGTATTCGGCCGGTCTGACGACGTTGACCTTGGGTTTGAAGGTCAAGCGCGTGCACGCGGTGATTGTCGATATCGTCGCGATCTTTGCTGGCTCCATCTATTTCATGCTGATCGCCGACAGCTTCTATGGCCCGTTCATCACCTTCATTTCGCTGCTGGCGGTGCCGATTACGGCGTGGGTCGGGATCTTCGTGGTCGACTTGATTCACCGTCATTACTACAGCCCCACCGACCTGCTGGACGTCAGCCCCAGCAGTGCCTACTGGTATCGCGGCGGTGTGGAGTGGCGTGCATTTGGCGCCTGGGCCGTGGCCATTGTGCTGGGGTTCAGCTTCACCACCATCGGCACCACCGCCGAAAACATCTGGTTTGCCGGGCCGTTGTCCGACTCCTGGCTGGGCCATAACGGCCTGGGCTGGATCGTGACCTTCCTGGTAGCCGGCGGACTATATGCAGTACTGGGCGGCGCGGCTGACCGTCGTCCTGCTTTAGCAGAGAGCGCCAATGTCTAGATTGCTGCATACCGGCCAGGTCATTGTCGACCTGGTCATGGGCCTCGACACCCTGCCGGCAAGCGGCGGTGACGTGCTGGCCAACTCCGCCAGTTTCCAGGTCGGTGGCGGTTTCAACGTAATGGCTGCGGCGCGGCGCAATGGGTTGCCGGTGGTTTACCTGGGTCGCCATGGCGATGGGCGCTTTGGCGAGCTGGCGCGCGCCGCGATGCAGGCCGAAGGTATTGAAATGACCTTGGCGGCCAGCGCTGGCAAAGATACCGGGTTGTGCGTGTCGCTGACTGAAGCGAGCACCGAACGCACCTTCATTTCCCATCTCGGCGCCGAGGGTGAGCTGAGCGCTGACGACTTGGCCCAGATCGTCCCGCGTGTTGATGATTACGTGTACGTCAGTGGCTACAGCTTGCTGCTTGAAGGTAAGGCACAGCCGTTGCTTGACTGGCTGCTGGCGCTGCCGCGAGAGATCGTGGTGGTGTTCGACCCAGGCCCGCTGGTCAAGGCGCCGGACTCGGCGTTGATGCGCGCGTTGTTGCCGCGTATCGACATCTGGACCAGCAATGGCCCTGAAGCCCTCGCGTTTACCGGGGCGGCGGATATGAGTCAGGCGCTGCCCATGCTGAGTCAGCACGTGCAGGCACTGCTGGTTGTGCGTGATGGGCCAAATGGTTGCTGGGTAGGGCGTGGGGCACAGACTGAGCATGTACCTGGCTTCAAGGTTAAGGCGGTGGACAGCAATGGTGCGGGGGATGCGCATGCAGGGGCATTTATTGCCGGGTTGGCGAAGGGCTTGAAACCGGTTGAGGCGGCGCGTCGAGCGAACGCAGCGGCGGCATTGGCGGTAACCCGCTGGGGGCCGGCCACTTCACCTGGCACTGCTGAGGTCGATGCATTAGTGACTGAATAAACGAGGCCCAAAAATGTGGGAGCGGGCTTGCTCGCGAATGCGGTGTGTCAGTTAAAGCATGTGCTGACTGATACACCGCATTCGCGAGCAAGCCCGCTCCCACAATGGGTCCTGCGTTTAACCGGCTTTTTTCAGGGCCTGGATCAACTCATCTTTACGCATGGTCGAGCGTCCTGAAATATTCTTTTCCCGCGCCTCTTTCATCAAGCTTTCCTTGGTTTGCGTACTCAGCGAAGCACGGCTGCTGCGTGGGTGGCCTTCACGGCTGGCAGCGGCACGCTTGGCCGATTCCTGCCGGTCCTGGGCCTTCTTGGCCGGCGCCTTGCCTCGACCTGATCCGCTGGCTCTTTCACCACCGCCAGACTGTTTGTTCACGGTGGCCCAGGCGCGGGCTTCGGCCTCGTCCTTGGGCAGTCCCTTGTGCTCATAACTGTCTTCGATATGAGCGGCCTTGCGTTTCTGTTCGTCGGTGTATTTGGCTTTGCTTCCACGAGGCATCGCTAAAACTCCTTCTGGCCCCGGTCGCGGGGCCAGGCCAGAAATGGATTACTCAGTGCTTTGAGCGTCGAGCTTGCGCGCCTCATCCACACCCGAAGCGGTGAGCTTGATCGGCAGGTTCAACGCGTATTCGCCGGCGTCGTCGGTGGTCACATGCCCATCCTTGATCAGCCCGCGGTCCTGCAGGAACGCCAAGACACTGGCGACCTCTTTTTCACCGCGGTAATTGTCCAGCACCTCCTTGCCCAAGCCTTGCGGGTGGGCGTGCAGCAGGCGGGTGAGGACTTCTTTTTCAAGGTTTCTATCGACGTTCATGCGTACCTCTTCACTGGGAAATGGTCGGGCGTTGGTCGTACCAAGGGGGCATCAAGGCGCTGGTTGTTTCTGCGCGCCGGGGATGTTCGAGTCGTCGCCCTTGTTGATCTTCGGCTCATTGTTGCTCGTGCCAGGGCCCATCTTGCCGTTGCCCACGGCCGCCGGTGCCTGGCGCTGGGTGTCGTTGCCTTTGGTGCGCGGGTCAGCGCTGTTGTCGATGATCGCGCCACCGTTGGTGTCCATGCCGGTGCCCATCGATTTTTGCGATTCGGTAGTGGCGTCCGGCGTTGGATCGGTGGGGCCAGTGGTCGAGCTAGCCGCGAAGGCGCTCAAGGACGCGGCAGACAACAAGCCGGTGAGGGCGAGGGCAGCAAATTTGGAATGTTTCATCAGGGTGTCTCCATATAATTAATGTCCTTACCCTGTATTGGTCTGCCCGCGATTGCTGATCGTGCCGGGATGGCGACGAACGGTATCAGCTCACCTGTATCACTTTGTGTGCCGATACCCGACGCGCTATCAAGCGCGCCACCGTGATCGCCCAATTGAGTGCGGCGATCACCAGTACGCTCAGCATCATTGTCGCAAGGCCGAAGTCGACGATGATCTTGCCTGCGAGCCAGGGAAACCCGAAGACGCCGATAAAGTACGCCAGGCTGAACAGCAACAACGCCTGAGAAGTGGTGCCGCTGGGCGCTTCGTTGGCCACCAGGCCGTTGATCACCGAATACGTCAGGCCATACCCGATCCCTAGCGTGGCGGCGGCGAGCACATAACTGAGGTTGCCGCTGACACCAAACGCGAACAGCGCGATCGCGCCGAACATTACCCCGGATAACACGCAGGCAGCCTGGTACGCATCGCGCTTGACCACGAAACCGGCGATCAGCAGGCGGCTGGTAATAGCCGCTGTCAGGAAACCCGCGAAGAACAGTGAATAGTCCAGCTTATGGGCCACGGCATAGCTGGTCTGGAACGAAGACAGCCCCCCGAATACGCAGCCGCCCAGTCCGACCATCAGGATGGCGAACGCCGCCTTGGAAGACAGGACGCGGCGGCTTGCGCGCCAGGAAATCCTGGCGGTTGGCACATTCGCGTGCTGTCGCAACCGAGTGCCCATGCGCCAGAACATCACCACCCCGGCGAGGCTGGCGAGCCCGGCGATATAGAACGCGGTTGTCAGGGGCAGGTCCAGCGCAGTGGCGGCGCGTCCCAGCAAAGGGCCGGAACCTATGCCGCTCAACATACTGCCCGAGAGCAAGGCGAAATATTTGGCCCGCTGGCGCGGTTCCACCAGCAGCGTCACGATGATCGGGCCCAGGGTATAGAACACGCCCCAGCCCAAACCAAGAGACAATCCAAACAGCATCAAGCCTTGGCCAAACCCTGGCGTCAGGGCAAACCCCAGGCAGGCCACCACCAACAATACGCCGGTGCTTGCAATGGCCCGCGCCGCGCCTAGCGCGTCAGCCAGATGCCCGGAAAGCACGACCGCTACAAAGGTGCTGAGCATCGCCGTGGCAATGACACTGCCCGCGTCGTGTTCATTACCGCCACGGGCATGGATCAGCAGTGACAACAAAAAGGTCGAGCCGTAAGACAGCGACAACAGAAAACTGGCGAGGCAGAACAGCGCGAATGTCTTCGTGCCCACGGGTGGCGTAACGTGCATGAGCAGGTCTCTGATCGTTGGATTTATGCTCATTGTTTACCATGGGCGTGCGCAGGCTTTGTTCTGTGGTTGCTGATGCTTGCATCACCCCGCGCCGGAGTGAAACGCGCTCGTCGGCATCAATTGCACTGCAAACGGCCATCAAACCGTCTTAGTATGTGGCCTTTGAATTTGCCCAAGGCTCGCCCATGACCATCGAGATTCGCCCCGCCGTGCCCAGCGATGCTGCGCAGATCCTGACCTTTATCACTGAACTTGCCGAGTACGAGAAAGCTCGGCATGAAGTGATCGCCAGCGTGGTGGACATCGAGCGCAGCCTCTTCAGCGAAGGCGCCACGGCCCATGGCCTGATCTGCTTGCGCGACGGCTTGCCGATTGGCTTTGCGGTGTTCTTTTTCAGTTACTCGACGTGGCTGGGCAGTAACTGCCTGTACCTCGAAGACCTGTACATCAACCCGGAGCAACGCGGCGGCGGGGCGGGCAAGAAGTTGTTGCGCCACTTGGCCAAGATCGCCTTTGACAATGGTTGCGGACGCTTTGAATGGAGCGTGCTGGACTGGAACGAGCCCGCGATCGCTTTCTACAAATCCATCGGCGCCCAGCCTCAGGAAGAATGGGTGCGTTATCGCATGGAAGGCGATGCCCTGCGCGACTTCGCCCTGGGCTGAAACCTCTTTCGTATAGTCACTAAAGATCGAATGTGGGAGCGGCTTGCTCGCGAATGCGGTGTATCAGTCAGCACATGCTTTAACTGACAGACCGCCTTCGCGAGCAAGCCCGCTCCCACATTTTTTCAAGCGCAGCCCATTATATGGGACGATAATTTATATATTGAGATATTTCAGGCGGTGGGTTTATAGTCGTCAGCATCAGCACTCACTACAAAAAATAAAAAGGTGAAGCGATGCAGGCGCAACCGTTGTCCCTACCCGCCGTGCCCGAGCCGACTTACGGCGAGCGGCTGAAGAACAAGGTGGTGATCGTCACTGGCGCCGCCCAAGGCATTGGCGAAGCCATCGTTGCCTGTTTCCAGGCCCAGCAGGCGCGGTTGATCATTGCCGATATCCAGGGCGACAAAGTCGAGAAGATCGCCGCTCATTGGCGCGAACACGGTGCGCAGGTTTACGCCCACGCGGTTGATATCACTTCCAAGGATCAGTGGCAGGCATTGGTCAACCTGGCCATCGAGCGCTTTGGCCGTGTGGATGTGCTGGTCAACTGTGCCGGCGTCAACGTGTTCCGTGACCCGCTGGAGATGAGCGACGAGGACTGGCGCCGCTGTTTCGCCATCGACCTCGACGGTGCCTGGTACGGCTGCCGCTCGGTGTTGCCGCACATGATCGAGCAAGGTATCGGCAACATCATCAATATCGCGTCCACCCATTCCAGCCACATCATTCCCGGTTGCTTTCCTTACCCTGTCGCCAAGCACGGCCTGCTCGGCCTAACCCGTGCCCTGGGTATCGAGTACGCGCCCAAAGGCATCCGCGTGAATGCCATCGCCCCCGGCTATATCGAAACCCAGCTCAACGTCGACTACTGGAACGGTTTCCCTGACCCCCACGCCGAACGCCAGCGTGCGTTCGACCTGCACCCGCCCAAACGCATTGGCCAGCCCATCGAAGTGGCCATGACAGCACTGTTCCTGGCGACCGACGAGGCGCCCTTTATCAACGCCACTTGCCTGATGATCGATGGCGGGCGGTCTGTGATGTACCACGACTAAAGCGTTTTTCAATAACAAGAAGGAGGTGGTCCATGTTCAAGCAAACACTCGGTGCCGTGGCACTGGCGATGGCGTTCTGCGGCTGGGTATCGGCTGAAGAAGTGAAGATCGGTTTTCTGGTCAAGCAGGCCGAGGAACCCTGGTTTCAAACGGAGTGGGCATTCGCGGAAAAAGCCGGCAAGGAGCATGGTTTCACCGTGATCAAGATCGCCGTGCCCGATGGCGAAAAGACCTTGTCGGCCATCGACAGCCTGGCCGCCAACGGCGCCAAAGGCTTCGTGATCTGCCCGCCGGACGTGTCCCTGGGCCCGGCCATTGTCGCCAAGGCCAAGGTCAACGGCTTGAAAGTGATGGCCGTGGATGACCGCTTTGTCGATGCCAAGGGCAACTTCATGGAAGACGTGCCTTACCTGGGCATGGCCGCGTTTGAGGTGGGCCAGAAGCAGGGCGCCGCCATGGCCGCCGAAGCGAAAAAACGCGGTTGGGATTGGAAGGACACCTATGCGGTGATCAATACCTTCAACGAACTCGACACCGGCAAGAAACGCACCGACGGCTCGATCAAGTCACTGGAAGAGGCCGGTATTCCCAAGGACCACATCCTCACCGCTGCGCTGAAAACCCTTGATGTTCCCGGCAGCATGGACGCCACCAACTCGGCCCTGGTCAAGTTGCCGAGCGGGGCGAAGAACCTGATCATCGGTGGCATGAACGACAACACCGTACTCGGCGGCGTGCGCGCTACTGAGAGCGCCGGCTTCAAGGCCGCCAACGTGATCGGCATCGGCATCAATGGCACCGACGCCATTGGCGAATTGAAGAAAGCCGACAGCGGCTTCTTCGGTTCCATGCTGCCCAGCCCGCATATCGAGGGCTACAACACCGCGCTGGCGATGTACGAGTGGGTCACCACCGGCAAGGAACCGGCCAAATACACCGCCATGGACGAAGTGACCTTGATCACCCGCGCCAATTTCCAGGAAGAACTGACCAAGATCGGCCTGTGGAAATGAGCGGCGCAGCCCTGCGTTTCAATGGCATCGGCAAGGAGTTTCCCGGTGTGAAAGCCCTGGCGCAGATCAGCTTTGAAGCGCGGCCCCATTCGGTGCACGCGCTGATGGGCGAGAACGGCGCAGGCAAGTCGACGCTGCTGAAAATCCTCGGCGGCGCCTACATTCCGTCCAGCGGCACGGTGCAGATCGGCGCGCAGACCATGGCCTTCAAATGCGCCGCCGACAGCATCGCCAGCGGTGTGGCGGTGATTCACCAAGAGCTGCACCTGGTG
>NZ_MPOR01000104.1:0-425 GCF_001896155.1 Pseudomonas sp. FSL W5-0203 | reverse complement strand
GGACACGGCTGTATCGCACTAGCGCGGTGGAGGTCGATTGTGGGCTGGGGTTGGGTTGGAGCCATGCGCTGGCTCATCGGCTGGTGGTGTCGGGCGATTCGGTGGTGTGGACCGATCATGAGAACCGCCATACGCAGTTTCCATTGCCCAGCGACTCTCGGCCCGCAATCACCAATAGCCTGGCTGAAGCGGCGATCTATTTGGGTTCGGCGCCTGACGAGTTGGTGCTGGCCCAAGCGTCACGGTTCTATCACTTTCGCGACGGTGTACTGACTGCGATCAGCGATGCGTATGACAACCGTCTGCGCCTTTGCCGTGATCGTTCCGGGCGGATTGAGCGGCTGGATAACGGCGCGGGTCGCTCGTTGCTGTTGCGTTATGAGCTGGATCGCATCGTTGCGGTGGACTACCAGGTGCATCGTGCC
>NZ_MPOR01000103.1:0-426 GCF_001896155.1 Pseudomonas sp. FSL W5-0203 | reverse complement strand
GCCCGGTCATCATGGACATACACTTCCTGGCTACCATCGGCGTTATGCACGGTGACGCGCCCGTCATCGCCCCAGGCATAACGCGTGTCCATCTGCGAAAAACTCGCCCAATGCCGAACGCAGCGCGCCGCCTTGCCCGCGCGTTCCCACGCCCAAAAGAAACTCGCGCCTCCGGCCAGTTGGCGCTCAAGAATGACGTGCTGATCGTCGTACCGATAACGCTCGCTTTCCCCGACAGCATTGGTCGCGCAGACCAGTCGTCCGTCTTCGTCATAGGCGTAGGAAACAAGGTTCTGCTCGGTCTCCCACACGTAGGGCTCTCGCCCTTTGGCACGATGCACCTGATAGTCCACCGCAACGATGCGATCCAGCTCATAACGCAACAGCAACGAGCGACCCGCGCCGTTATCCAGCCGCTCAATCCGC
>NZ_MPOR01000034.1:0-57228 GCF_001896155.1 Pseudomonas sp. FSL W5-0203 | reverse complement strand
ACGCTGAGTTCGGTATAAGACATAGGGGCAGCACCGTACCGGAAAGGTCAGGTGTTGCACTCAGTTTTTGCCGCCGCCCTGTATCAAGAAAGCGCTTGAGCACAGCATTACCAAAAGACCCAGTGCCGCCACTGATTAAAAGCTTACGTCCTTCAAACATGAAAATCTCCTATTACTTTATTGATAAGCAATTACCGACCGTTCCTTTCTCGCACCTTGCATCAACCAAACCACAAGCCAAAACAAAAATGCAAAATAAGAATCAAGCGTCTGCGTCAGCTGATTATTGGCAGGTATATATAATACCGCCGAGGATAAAAACAGAAACATCAGGGCACCTGCATCACTGCGGAGTAACACTGCACTTTTCCAGCCGCAGCCCCACAAAAACCCTAGGAGCGCTATCACTAGCGGAACAGCTGGAAAACTGACATCGCTCGCTAGCCAGGGATAAATTGTTGACCATTGCGACTTGTCGCTCCATCCGGCAGCACTAACTTTGTATAGATAACTTCGCTGATACATCGAGTCATCTATCGCCTTTCCATAGGCACTCATAAGGAACGAAGAGTGCCCCAAACCAAAGGTCGATGTAAAATCCTCTTTGAGTGCAAGCGAAAGTCCGTAGTACCCTTGAGAAACATAACCGGTGACCATTTCCAACGCGAAATTGGCAGTAGCACTCAGATCACTCTCATGGGAACTGCGGACTGAACAAACCACTCCGTCCGCTACACAGAATCCGCCCTGTCCCCCCATACGAGAGCCTTTGCGATCGACAAAAAGTACAGCCGTAGCACAAAGTATCATAATCAGCAAAACAGAGGATAGCAGTACGCTGGACGCCTTGAATGGAAACCGGCCATGCTTCACAGCAAGGCGGCAGGTCGCTATCAGCAATGTGGCGATAAAAAACACCAAGAGTTCAACAGTTTCTCGGTCAGTCCCGCGCATGAAAGAAAAAATCAGCACCGCACATAAATGACCAGAAAACAGCAAAACATCCAATCGCCGTAATCGTTTAAAGTTCAATATAGCAAAGGGAACGACACAATATACAAAAGGCGCAAATAGCGCGCGCAAAATAGCCATGTAACCGCGGATGCCCGACTCATCAGCCTCAACGACCGCGAGCATCTCCCGATACGCCAACCCCTGATCACCGAGAACACTAAACACCTCCCAAGGCCACTTACCGGTGTAGATCCACGTAGCGGGAAATAGCAAAACTATACTGGAAACACATCCGATGCGAAAAAAAACGCGCCAAGAGTCCAACGGCCGTCCGCGACCTGGATTAATAACACCAACGGTAAAACCTAAGGCAATAGCTAGCATACAAACAAACACAAAAAACAATAAAACGCCTTCATTATCAATAGGCCAATCGAACGGTCCTAAAAAAAACAACACAACGGTAGTCACCAAATACATCAACCCCAAAACAAGTGGGATAAATTTCACCTTCGCAAACATTTTAGACATGAGGCTTTTACACCATCTTCTAGGACTGTTTAATTATTTGAATAAGTCGTGACGCGACATGTTTCACTTCGAAGTGCTCATCAAAGGTAACAGGCCCTCTTTCTTTCATGGAGCGTATCTTACTTTCATCATCAAGCAGCGCTTCAATGGCGCTCAGCAAAGTGGCAGGACTCCCCGCCTCGACCCCTACTCCTACACCTAGTGAAACAAGGCAATCACCATAATCAGTGGTTTTCTCTACCGAAGCAACAATTGGAAGCCCTGCCCGCAGATAATCAATCGTCTTAGAGGGAAAGCTAGGTACGTCGACGTCTCTTAGCGTACACACCAGTGCGACTTCACACGATTGAATAATCCCAAGATATTCTTGCCGAGGGACCCAGGCAATCCAGACTAGGTTGTCATGCCGTTGATCGATATATTCTTTAACCAAGGCTTCTAAAGGTCCACCGCCGACAACCAGAAATGTTATTTGAGACTTCTTTTCATGGGCCAATTTGGCCATTTCCAATAAATCTTCTACCCCACGGCCTTGGATAAGTTGCCCTCCAAATACAACAATTGGGCGAGAGGCCGGAAGGTTGTAAACAGCACGTATTTGTGTGCGATCAATTTCGGGCAACGGAAAAGCTTTACCCCATACAGGCAAGGTGCAAACGCGCTGAGAGGTACGAAGCGGATAGTGGGCGCGCAGGTAATTTTCATTAGCCGGCGACATGCATGCTACGATATCAAACCGACGAATCAGAATCTCTTCCAGCTTGGTGGCAAGAAAGAAGATTGAATTAGAAGGAATAAGTCCTGCTTGTCGGTGATGGTGCGGAAAGAAATCCCACTGAAATAGAACCGACTTGACATTGCCATGACCTGTCATTTTCAAGATAGGGAGCGACATCGTCGCCGAAGGCGAAAAACCAATGACCAAATCAAAACGCTTTTGTTTCATTAAACGGCGCACAGACCAGTAGGCCGAAAAGGATGAAAGAGTCCACTTAACTAAACGGGATACGAACTGAAATGGTGAGCGGATCTTTACCGGCACCAGCGACTCGACCTCAACACCATTTGATGTTGTAAAGCGCTGATTCTTTGCATCTGGCTTTCCAAACCAATCAAGGCAAACCACCGTAACCTCGTTACCAGTCTCTCGCAAGGAATCAGCCAACTCGTTGGTGAGCCAAGGATCATTTTCGTTTAAAGAAAATTTTGTACATAGCATTAGAATTTTCATGGCTGCTTCCTCATCCAGAACTTCAAACCTACAGCCATAATTACCGAAAGCATAATATAAGTAATCATATGCGCATAGACTGGAGCCATCTTTCCAACCCCGTCAAACAACAGCATGAACATCACGATTATCCCCACTCCTTGAGTAAGCTCGTACAAGATAGAGATGCGCACCCCCCCCCTTGCCATAAAAATAAATGAAATTGCTGCGGCGATGGTTCTAAACACATCACCAATCATTTGAGGAATAAAATATTCCGTCATTGGCAAAAATTCTTTCGAGAAAATCAATTGAATAACAATAATTCGCAGGCTATACAGACATACAAACCCGAAAACTAATGCTAATAACAGCCAGATCACTGTTGCTTTAAATTCCGCGAATACTCGATCAAAATTACCGGCAGCAGCATAGCGGGGAAGAACGTAGTTTATGAGTACCACGCCTATGAACTGCATATAGACGTCCGAAAGCTTTATCATTCCCTGCCATAAACCTACCTGCTCCCAACCTACTCGCTGCGCCAACATATCGCGGATTATAATCTGCGCGACTGGCACCGACATCGCCCCTACTAACGTCAAAAAGGAAAACGACATAAAATGGCTGACTTTGCTTTTATCAAGCACTAATCGTGTATATCGCAACAACTCGCGGCGGCGTTGAACCAGAAACCCCAGAGCAACTAGCCCTGTCAACGCCGGCATAAGCATAACCCCGTACGCGGCGCCTCCGAAGCCAAAAAAGCAAACGCCGAGTACGAGCACAACGGCCCCTATAATGGTACCGAGGATATTTATCGCGGCATAAATTCCACTCTCACCACGACTGCTTGCATCTGCCTGGACCAAGCTGCCATAACCTATGACAATCTGGGAAAAACCAAGACAGATAAGCACAGCGGTGAATTCGCCTTGCATTAACCGGGTAGACAACGCACTGGAAAAGAGCAATAACAAAGAGGCAACCAATCCGGAAACTATCGTTGTCAACGTGAAAGCCGTTGCGATCCATGCCTGCCCCTCCTTGGTGCTCGAGGGTGAGACTGCCAACACCTTGATCAATCCGCTGGTAATTCCGCCACCTGCAAACATCCCGGTGATCGCAACCAACGTCATCAGTTGGCCTAATAGTCCAAAACCATCAGGCCCCAGCTTCCATGCAAGCACCTTAATTATAATAAGCCCAGCGATGGTTTTTACAAAAATTGAGGAGGCGAAGTGAATACCTGCCTTCAACCTAGCCAAGTTACAAACCTCATCGAAAATCCTTCCCGATACTACTGATACAAAAAAACGAATTCGGCACATCAGCATCAACAGCCATGTCGGCACCTAACGTAACTCCGACAAGTCAAAATACAACACACCAATGCAACGGATGCCAGACCATCGTTTACCATTTTCAATGCCCAGTGATTCATCCCCCCATCACCCTTGCATTTGGCTAGCGGACCGCCCACCTCACATTTTAGCGTTACAACCTCGCACACCCAGGATATTGAGGATAGAGGTGGTGGACAGCCCGAATCACTCAAAGTTCTGCCCCAACGCTAGCTATCTGCCAAATTCAAAAATGGCAAAAAAAACAGGTCGCCTATGAGGTCGACCCTCCCCCAAGAAGATGCAGATTGAGGCAGATTTCAGACACTAGGAGTAACGAAAAAAGAGGTCCGACGTGATTATCCTATCTCAGAATACGATGACCTATATTACGCGCTCGCCCCAGTCATAGCCAGAAAAATGGGTCAGGTTCGCCCCCCAACATCCCACCTATCACGTATCTTCGCACTTTGTGCGAGAGAAGCTGAACCACCAGCGTTAAGAAACAGACCACAAAAACCACACTCTGTCGCTTTAATTAAATGATACGAGCCTAGCCTGTCGAGACCATACCCCATCACGAGCTTGCGACAGGCCGCTATACAACATGCAACGAAGGGCCAGCAAGACACTCCTTCCCCGACACGCAGCGGAAGAACCAGCGCAACAATTTCCAAACATGCCCTTGTCGACACACCGGAGGCAAAATTATGAAGCTAGCTCGAACTGCAATGCTTTGAGCACGCTGGCGCTGCGGCAAGCCGCGCACAAAAGGGTAGCTGGCAGATAGCGATAAGGATCTACCTTCACGAGACGGAGCGCTCTATTTTATCCCGGACGACGAATAAAACAGGCCTACACTCGCCATCTGCCCGAGCCTGCCGCCTCTGAAACAGCGAAACTATAGACAGCCATTCAAAGAGGGCAGAATAGCAGTTGAGCCTACTGCCAGCTATGGTATAGACTGACAAATTAGGCTCTTCGTATATTACTTATACAGCAATGATAGCCAAAGATAACATCTGATTGCTTAACCTATCTAAGGGACGCTGATGCTAAACAGACTACTTTCCACATTTCCTTTTTTGGAAGTATTACTGCGAAACTTGTACTGGCGCAACAGCGCCATCCATCGAATTGCCAACTATTTTTCTAGAAAATCTCGACGTCCTGCCGCCTCCCCCGCAGAAACCAATAAAAGCAACGCGGACGCTTTTTTTGAAGATATTTCCCGACTTGGAATTGGTTCCGGCGACATACTAATAGTCCACTCAAGCTTCGGCGAACTAAAGAAGTTTGGACTCACTCCAAGTGAAGTCATCGCACGGCTTTTATCAATTATTGGGGAGACAGGCACGCTGGTTATGCCCGCCATTCCAATCTTTAGAGAAGCACCGCCTGCTGAAAAGCGTTTTGATAGCTCGCTCTTTAGCAAGCCATTTATTTACAATGTGAAAAAAGCCAGAATCTGGACAGGGGCGCTTCCTCAGGCACTTATCTCGACCCCCGGATCGGTGAGGAGCCGACATCCACTTAACTCCGTTGTAGCTTTCGGCGCCCATGCCAAAAAAATGGTTTCTCGCGAGCTCACCTCCAAAGAGAACGCTCCTTGCGGCGAAGGCTCCACTTGGGCTTACTGCCATGAACATAATGCAAAAATCCTGATGATCGGTGTCGATGTCGTTCATAGCCTGACTATGATTCACGTCGCCGAGGACCTCCTTCCCGAGCAATGGCCGATAGCAAACTGGTACCGCAAACGTCAATTCAGGATCATTGAAGACGACTTCGACGAAGTGGTTGAAGTAAGCGAACGCCGCCCTGAGTGGGCACTGTTTTATGCTGAAAGAGGCTTCTCTAAAGACTTGCATAAGGCGGGAATCATAAAAGCCTCTTTAAGCGAGGATGTAAATTTAAGCGTGATCGAGAGTGCTCAACTGATTGACTTCCTTAATTCAAAAAAGCACTCAGGCTACCCTTATTACATTCCTTTCTGGCTCAAGTAAAACCCACGAAGCACCCGGACACCATTCAACCTTGCTGACTGGATAAACCAGCGCACTGAGTGGTACCGTTATGCTCAATCAATACAAACATTGAAGCCATTATAAATAGCACTACCTAAGATATATCAACTTAAAATCAAAGCACACACATCATCGACCACCCCCATCATCCGAGCACTAATAATGTATAAACTATCCAGAGTCATTAAATCCTACAGACCACTGGCATGCGGGCAAGATTATATGATAGTCGCCCGTGGGCGCGCACTCTATAGAGCTGACCTGGACCTTACCAATATTCACCCCCTGTGCACCCTTCCCCCTCAGCACAAAATTGAAACACTCCCAAGACTTCGATCAGCCGAACGTATTTTCCGCTTGGGTGTTTCATCATTTTTATTATTAGATGAAGAGTGGGGACTGGCCGTTCGAGGAAGTACGATTTTTCGCGTGAACATCCAAACTGGCGCCTTTGAACTAGAGTTTACAATACCAAACGGTCGGAAGATTCTAGCCCTCTCCTATATAAGGGGAGAAACGAAAGATCAAGATACCGTCATGTTTGGCGAATACTTCGAGAACATGGACATGGCCCCTGTTAATGCGTGGTCATGCCCCGTCGACCAACCCGGCGATTGGAAGATATTGTTCACTTACCCATCAGGATGCATCAACCATATTCACAATATAGTTCCAGCTCCCGAATTGGGAGGCGCGATCATCCTGGCAGGCGACTTCGAACAAGCGGCCGGAATATGGCTTTACTCCATCAAATCACAGAAACTGACGCCCATCCTTATCGGATCCCAAGCATACCGAGCGACCTGGTTATGCCAACTAAACAACTCTTACTTCTATGCGACAGACTCGCAGCTTTCGCCAAACTCCCTGCGCCAATTTCAATTGAACGAAGGCATAGCTTCGGCAAATACACTCATTGGAATTGAAGGCTCGTCTATTTATGCAGGTTACGGGAAGCAAATCTGTTACTTTTCCAGCACCGTCGAGCCCGGAGCGCCGACCGGCAACTTCTTGCGCGATGTGTTTGAGCGCACCCCAGGGCCTGGAATTCTCTCAAGCTCCGCCTACATATACGCAATAGATGCTTCTGGAGAGATACAAACTTTATTCTCAAGCGAGAAAGACATCTGGCCCATGCGCCTCGGCCAGTTTGGCACCTTTTCCTTCCCCTCCGGAATAATGCCGGAAGGACGGTTTTATGCGTATGGACAAGCACTGAAAAAGTATGACGACTGCTGCTTGATTTTCGAAAAGAAGTAACACTCTTAGCGATACGGGATAGGTCTGCAAAGGAATCAACTCAGCAGACCTAGCCCGCAAACCTATAGAGACCTAATAGAAATATGCCCTACAGACGCGAGGCACCTAACTCCAACTATTAACCATTACGAATGCGTGCCGTAACTGTATCGACCGAAGCATCTCCAAGGGAAGCCCCCCCCATCACTACCTGGACAGACTCGGATCGCGATCGGGCGCGAGACCTCATAATGGAATGACGTATCAACACGGCGAACACACCCAGAATTGCCCCGAGTGTAAGGCTAAGCAATACGATCAGCGCTCGTTTTGGCGCAATTGGCGCCACAGGCTCCAGCGCGTTTTGATCGATAGCAACCAACTTGATATGACTCATATCGATGTTCAAATTGCGCAAGCGGGTCATCTCTGCTCGCAACGGCTCAACACCCGCAAGAAACAGATCCTCATTCTCTCGACTATTAAGCATCTCAATTTCACGATTGGATTCAAGTAACTGAAGCTCTTTGGCTATCTGCGCAATGCGACCGTCCGTGAAGTCATCAGACTTACGCTGCTGAAGGGCCGCACGCTCAGCCTCAAGCGCTTCAACCCCCATAAAATAGAGGGGTATCTGCTGATTATTGATTTCAGTACGCATCACGCTGGAAGAACCAGACCGATCCGAGTCTCCCAGGGAGGACGGAGTCGTTGGCTTTCTAATTCCTAATCTCCGAGCAATTCCGATCGCCTCATTGAACTGAGCCATTCGGTCGAATCGCTGAGTTTTCAGCTGCGCACGAAGCGCTTTGAGCTCATCGAGCAATTGAGCTCGCCGAAGAGCATCTCCCTCCCCCAGAGAGGCTATTTTGGCTTCTTTTTGAACATTATAAGCAGCCCGAGCATTATCAAGTTTACCCTGAAGCTCATTCAACCGATTCTTGACGATTACGTCTACATCGGCGGAAATTTCATTTCGCTCAAAGGCAATCGCATATTCAACAAAGCTATTTAGAATTGCAACCCCATCGATACCCTGCGGGTAATTCATCTCCAACTTTATGTAAGCACTCAGGGAGTCTGACTTTTTGGGGTCGGGCAAAATCAAATTAATTGAGTTACGGTTAAACTCCTCGAAACTCTGCTCCAGTGTTCTTCCGGGCCGCTCAAACTCCTTGAATAGTTTTTGATTAGCACGAAAAAAGCCCAAGCGCGCTTCATATGACTCTAGAGTCGCGCCAACCTTTTTGAGAGCCTCATTTGGAGGGAGATGATAGATTTCCGAGCGATTCAATGCGTCCAGCTCATTGATCGCAGCCGGGCGCAGCACGCTACTTACTTGATATTTTGGCGTTGCTAAAAAAGCATAAGCGGCTGCTATCAGTCCACACACTCCGATTGCCGTTGCAATCAGCCGCTTCTGATGCCAAACAATCTTCACAAGGGCCGGAAGATCAGCTTCATCTAATCGGGTAACGGGAGGCACACGAAAGTTACTACTCACAACAAAAACCTGCCTTCAAAGAGAAACTGCGGGCTCGTTATGCAGACAAAATTGCGTTTTTTTATTCTAATTGGTTGGCCGCCAAAACCCAGCGTCTCTGCCAAATTTTGAGCGCACAAAATGCCTGTTATCGAGAACAGATTCCATTCTGCCATCTCTTTGGTATATTACAAGTCTTGACATGTCTGTCAGGCGATTCTGATTTTCTAGGAGAACTGTCGCAACCAACAGGGCTAGGTAGGTAGGCAGTTCAAAGCACGGGACATGGCATGGTTTCTGACAAACGGTCGCCAATATTGCCCTTCCCATATTCCTAAAACTAAACCCTAAACCACCGCCTTACCCCGACGCCTACGCACAACCACCCCCAACACCGGCCCAATTAACATCCCCACAATCAAAGCCACCACCACAAACACCGCCACCGGCATCTGCGCAGTACTCCACCCCAGGAATGACAGCGCCACGCCCTGCTGGTTCTCCAGCACAAACGCCAGAACCACCAAAGCCGCAAGCACCGCAATCAACACCGCAACAACGCGCTTAACCCCACGCATACCCTTCTCCTTCCCCAAAGACACTCAGACGCCTTCTTCCTCTTCTTCGTTCACCCGATCGCGCAATTCCTTGCCCGGTTTGAAGTGGGGAACGAATTTGCCGTCGAGGCTGACGGATTGGCCGGTTTTTGGGTTGCGGCCTACGCGCGGTGCGCGGTAGTGCAGGGAGAAGCTGCCGAAGCCGCGGATTTCGATGCGATCTCCGGTGGCCAGGCATTGGGACATTTGCTCAAGCATGGTCTTGATAGCCAGCTCTACATCCTTGGATGAGAGCAGCCCTTGATGGGTGACAATTCGTTCGATCAACTCCGACTTCGTCATATTTTTCCCTTCTTTTTCAAGCAGCTAGGAAAAGCGCTCCGAAGGTTTTAGCATGAGTTGATGAATTTGAACAGCCCATGTGTCAACTTATCTGAGGCTGAATAAACACGTTCAGCAAGCAGCCAACTCCTTACTTACAGATCACCAACATGGTCCGCGTCACCGCGCCAGCAGGGTTCCAGCCGAACAGATAGTCGCCCTCTTCGTCCTCTGCATCGCTGGAGCGGGTTATGACCTTGTAGCCCTGCATCTTGCACTCACGGGCGGCGCGCTTTTCGCACTTTTCCCACTTGTTGCCCAGGCCAGAGCAGTCGACCTCGATGCCGCTGACGCCGCGCTTGGCGTGGGTCTTGGCGCTGGTAGAGGAGCAGCCTGCAAGTACCAGCAAGGCGAGTATTACGATAATTCTGTTCATTCAAACCCTTATTGAGTCAGCAACGCGAAATAGCCGTTTTTATGACTATAGTCAGTTCTGACATTGGGCTGAATGCCTTGGTTCGGTGCAGTTGCTTCATCAAATTTCAGGCACGAAAAAGGGCGACCGAAGTCGCCCTTTTTCTACAGCTTTACAGAACTTAGTTCTGCTTAGCCATTGCCTGGCGCAGCAGTGCCGCCATGGTGGTATCAGCAGCAGCTTCCGGAGCAGCTTCTTTCAAGCTCTGGATAGCTTCTTTCTCTTCCACTTCGTCTTTCGACTTGATGGAGAGCTGAATCACGCGGCTCTTGCGGTCAACGCTGATGATCTTGGCTTCTACTTCCTGGCCTTCTTTCAGAACGTTGCGCGCGTCTTCAACGCGGTCACGGCTGATTTCGGAGGCTTTCAGAGTCGCTTCGATATCGTCGGCCAGAACGATGATGGCGCCTTTGGCGTCAACTTCTTTCACAGTGCCTTTAACGATGGCGCCTTTATCGTTCTCTTGAACGTACTCGGAGAACGGATCGCTTTCCAGTTGCTTGATGCCCAGGGAGATGCGCTCGCGCTCTGGGTCAACCGACAGGATAACGGTGTCCAGCTCGTCGCCCTTCTTGAAACGACGAACAGCTTCTTCGCCAACTTCGTTCCAGGAGATGTCGGACAGGTGAACCAGGCCGTCGATGCCGCCGTCCAGACCAATGAAGATACCGAAATCGGTGATCGACTTGATGGTGCCGGAGATTTTATCGCCCTTGTTGAACTGGCCAGAGAAATCTTCCCATGGGTTAGATTTGCACTGCTTGATGCCCAGGGAGATACGACGACGCTCTTCGTCGATGTCCAGAACCATAACTTCCACTTCGTCGCCGACTTGTACGACTTTCGAAGGGTGGATGTTCTTGTTGGTCCAGTCCATTTCGGAAACGTGTACCAGGCCTTCAACGCCTTCTTCCAGCTCAGCGAAGCAGCCGTAGTCGGTCAGGTTGGTAACACGCGCGGTTACGCGGGTGCTTTCTGGGTAACGAGCTTTGATAGCAACCCATGGATCTTCGCCCAGCTGCTTCAAGCCCAGGGAAACGCGGTTACGCTCACGATCGTACTTCAGAACCTTGACATCGATCTCGTCGCCAACGTTGACGATTTCGGAAGGATGCTTGATACGCTTCCAAGCCATGTCGGTAATGTGCAGCAGGCCATCGACGCCACCCAGATCGACGAATGCGCCGTAATCGGTGAGGTTCTTGACGATACCTTTGACTTGTTGGCCTTCCTGCAGGGATTCCAGCAGAGCTTCACGCTCGGCGGAGTTCTCTGCTTCCAGCACGCTGCGACGGGAAACGACAACGTTGTTGCGCTTCTGGTCGAGCTTGATGACTTTGAATTCCAGTTCTTTGCCTTCCAGGTGCGTGGTGTCGCGCACTGGACGAACGTCGACCAAAGAACCTGGCAGGAACGCACGGATGCCGTTAACGTCGACAGTGAAGCCGCCTTTAACCTTACCGTTGATAACGCCCTTGACCACTTCTTCAGCTGCGAAGGCTGCTTCGAGAACAATCCAGCATTCAGCGCGCTTGGCTTTTTCACGGGACAGCTTGGTTTCACCGAAACCGTCTTCAACCGAGTCCAGAGCAACGTGAACTTCGTCACCGACATTGATAGTCAGGTCACCAGCATCGTTGTAGAACTGTTCCAGCGGGATCAGAGCTTCAGACTTCAGACCAGCGTGAACGGTTACCCAGCGAGCTTGGTAATCGATATCAACGATAACACCGGTGATGATGGAGCCTGCCTGAAGGTTCAGGGTTTTTAGGCTTTCTTCAAAGAGTTCCGCAAAGCTTTCGCTCATTTTAATTCCTGTTGATAAGGGCGAAGAATACGCCCATCTCCACACCCCAGACGGTGTGGGTCAGTTTCAGTTAAAAGAAGCCACCGCAGGACTATGACTGGTCCCCTGCGGCCTTCTTGATCACCCGGCGATATCGCGAATGGCGATTTCACTCATGATGCGTTCCAGCACCTGCTCGATGGATAGCTCCGTGGAATCCAGCTGTATGGCGTCAGCCGCCGGCTTGAGCGGGGCTACCGCACGCTGGGTATCACGCTCATCGCGTGCACGGATCTCATCTAGCAGACTCGACAGACTAACACCATCGACTTTGCCCTTCAACTGCAAGTATCGGCGGCGTGCCCGTTCCTCGGCGCTGGCGGTCAGGAAAATCTTCAGCGGCGCCTCGGGAAACACCACCGTGCCCATGTCGCGGCCATCGGCCACCAGGCCCGGCGCCTCCTGGAATGCGCGCTGGCGCTGCAGCAGCGCCTCGCGCACGGCGGGCAGCGCAGCCACTTGGGAGGCGCCCGCGCCGATACTCTCGGTGCGAATCACATCGCTGACTTCATCACCTTCCAGAATGATGCGCTGCAACTGACCCTCGGTCGCCGCAATGAACTGCACATCCAGATGGGCGGCAAGTTTCGTCAGCAGCTCTTCGTTGGTCAGGTCCACACCATGGTTGTGCGCAGCGAACGCCAGCAGGCGATACAGCGCGCCAGAATCCAGCAGGCACCAACCCAGGCGCTTGGCCAGAATGCCAGCGATTGTGCCTTTGCCCGAGCCGCTAGGCCCGTCGATGGTAATCACCGGTGCTTTGATATTCACAATTGAGCCTCTTGGGCAACACGGATGCCGACTTGGGCACACAGTGTCAGAAAGTTCGGAAAAGACGTAGCAACATTGGCGCAGTCAAGGATACGAATAGGCGCCATCGCCCGCAGGGAAGCCACACTGAACGCCATGGCAATCCGGTGATCGCCATGGGCATGCACTTCACCGCCGCCCATCGGGCCACCGTCAATGATAAGCCCATCAGGCGTGGGTTCACACTTCACGCCCAGAGCCAACAGACCGTCGGCCATCACCTGGATGCGATCGGACTCCTTGAGGCGCAGCTCTTCGGCCCCGCGTAAAACAGTACGCCCCTGAGCGCAGGCTGCGGCAATAAACAGCACGGGAAACTCATCAATCGCCAACGGCACCAGGGCCTCTGGAATCTCGATACCCTTGAGCGCGGCAGCACGCACACGTAAATCCGCAACCGGCTCGCCGCCCACCTCACGCTGATTTTCGAGGGTGATATCAGCCCCCATCAGCCGCAGGATGTCGATCACACCGGTGCGGGTCGGGTTGATACCGACATGCTCCAGCAACAGCTCGGAGCCTTCGGCAATCGAGGCCGCCACCAGGAAAAACGCCGAAGACGAAATATCCCCTGGCACTTCAATACGCGTAGCGGTCAACCCATGCCCCGACGCCAGCGACGCCGTCGCGCCCTGCACCGCCACCGGGTAGCCAAAGCCGCGCAGCATGCGCTCGGTGTGGTCGCGGGTCGGTGCGGGCTCGGTCACCGAGGTTTTACCCTCAGCGTATAACCCCGCCAACAACAGGCAGGATTTCACCTGGGCACTGGCCATGGGCAGTACATAGTTCAAGCCTTTGAGCGATTGCCCGCCACGAATGCTCAGTGGCGGACGCCCGTCCGGCCCGGTCTCGATGATCGCACCCATTTCACGCAGCGGCTTGGCCACGCGGTTCATCGGGCGCTTGGACAGCGAGGCATCGCCGGTCAACACGCTGTCGAAGCGCTGCGCCGCCAATACACCGGCCAACAGGCGCATCGACGTGCCGGAATTGCCCACGTAGATCGGCCCCGGCGCTGCCTTCAGGCCCTGCAGGCCGACACCGTGAATGGTCACGCGCCCATGGTGCGGGCCCTCGATCACCACGCCCATGTCGCGAAAGGCCTGCAAGGTCGCCAGGGCGTCCTCACCCTCAAGGAAGCCTTCCACCTCGGTCACCCCCTCGGCCAACGAGCCCAGCATGATCGAGCGATGGGAGATCGACTTGTCACCCGGCACGCGGATGCGCCCGCTCAAGCGGCCACCCGGGCTGGCGATGAAGGTCAGATCATCGGTGTTCACTGCGGTTTCCATATAGGCCCGGCGTGCGAGAATCTTGCTGAAATGTTCACGCGCCACCCGTGCCCGGGTGAACACGCCCAGCAGTTGATGGCCGTCTCCCGCATCCACCGCGTCGCGCAAGGCGTCGAGATCACTGCGGAAGGTGTCCAGGGTGCGCAACACCGCTTCGCGATTGGCGAGGAAGATGTCGTGCCACATCACCGGATCGCTGCCGGCAATCCGCGTAAAATCGCGGAAGCCGCCGGCGGCGTAACGGAAAATCTCGAGGTTCTCGTTGCGCTTGGCCAAAGAATCCACCAAGCCAAATGCCAGCAGATGCGGCAAGTGGCTGGTGGCTGCCAACACTTCGTCGTGACGCTCGACCTGCATATGCTCCACATCCGCGCCCAGCTCGCGCCAGAGACGATCCACCACCGCCAACGCCGTGGGATCGGTTTGCGCAAGCGGCGTCAGGATGACCTTATGCCGACGAAACAACTGCGCATTGGAGGCCTCCACCCCGCTCTGCTCGGACCCCGCGATGGGATGGCCCGGCACAAAGCGCGGCGGCATGCTACCAAACGCCAATCGTGCCGCGCGCACCACGTTGCCTTTGGCGCTACCCACATCGGTAAGGATCGCTTGCCCGAGGTCCATACCCGCCAGTACCGCCAGCAACTTCTCCATGGCCAGGATCGGCACGGCAAGCTGGATCACATCCGCGCCCTGGCACGCAACGGCCAGGTCCGCCTCACAGCGGTCCACCACCCCCAACTCCACCGCCAACGTGCGCGACTGCGGGTCGAGGTCCACGCCCACCACTTCGCCACACAGCCCGCTTTCACGCAGGCCCTTGGCGAAGGAGCCACCGATCAGCCCCAGGCCGACCACCACCAGGCGACCGATCATAGGCACAGCAGGTTGCAATGCAGTGACATCAACCACGGGCCAGAACCTTGGCCAGCGCCTCAAGGAAGCGGCTGTTCTCAGCCGGCAAACCGATGGTGATACGCAGGTGGTTCGGCATCCCGTAGTTGGCTACCGGGCGTACGATCACACCCTCGCGCAGCAAGCCCTGGAACACCGGCGCGGCCACTTGGCCGAGGTCGACGCAGATGAAGTTGCCCTTGGACGGAATCCAGCCCAGGCCCAGCTCACGAAAGCCTTCCTGCAATTGCAGCATGCCGCTTTCGTTGAGGCGACGGCCTTCTTCCAGGTATTCGGCATCCTTCACCGCCGCACAGGCGGCCGCCAGGGCCAGGCTGTTGACGTTGAACGGCTGGCGCACGCGGTTCAGCACATCGGCCACCACAGGCGTGGACAAGCCATAACCGACCCGCAACGACGCCAGGCCATAAGCCTTGGAGAACGTACGCGACACCAGCAGGTTCGGGTAGGCCGCAAGGAAATCCAGGCCGTCGGGCAGGTCGCTGCCTTCGGCGTACTCGATGTAGGCTTCGTCCAGCACGACCAGCACATGCTCGGGCACGTCCTGCAGGAATTCGTTCAGTGCCTGCTCGTCAAACCAGGTGCCGGTCGGGTTGTTCGGGTTGGCGATAAACACCACGCGAGTCTGGGCATCGATGGCCGCCAGCATCGCCGGCAGGTCATGGCCCCAGTCCTTGGCAGGAATCACGCGAGCATCTGCCCCCACCGCCTGGGTCACAATCGGGTAGACCGCAAACGCGTGCTCGCTGAACACCGCATTCAAACCTGGCGCCAGGTAGGCACGGCCGACCAGCTCAAGGATGTCGTTGGAGCCGTTGCCCAAGGTCACTTGATTCAACTCGACCCGGCACTTGTCCGCCAGTAGCGACTTGAGGGCAAAACCGTTGCCATCGGGATAACGGGTCAGCTCGGCCAGCTCCTCACGAATCGCCGCCAACACTTTGGGGCTCGGGCCCAGCGGGTTTTCGTTACTCGCCAGTTTGACGATCTTGGACGGGTCCAGATTCAACTCACGGGCCAACTCGTCCACAGGCTTGCCTGGAACGTAAGCCGAGAGTTGTTGCACGCCCGGCTGCGCCAGGGCGAGGAAGTTGCCACTCATGTCAAAGCCTCACAAAACCGCTTTCGGGTAAGAGCCCAGCACCTTGAGTGCCACGGCTTCCTGACTGATCTTCTCCAGCACGCCCTTGACCAGCGGGTCGCGGTGATGGCCGATGAAGTCGATAAAGAACACGTAGGTCCACTTACCGCTGCGCGAAGGACGAGTCTCGATGCGCGTCAGGTCAATCCCGTTGTCGTGGAACGGCACCAGCAGCTCATGCAGCGCGCCGGGCTTGTTGCTCATGGAAACGATGATCGAGGTCTTATCGTCGCCGGTGGGCGGCACTTCCTGGCTGCCGATCATCAAAAAGCGCGTGGAGTTATCCGGGCGGTCTTCGATTTTCTCGGCCAGGCGCGTCAGGCCGTACAGGCCCGCGGCCATATCGCCGGCAATCGCCGCCGAATTCCACTCACCCTTGACCCGCTTGGCCGCTTCGGCATTGCTGGACACCGCCACGCGCTCGACATTCGGGTAATGGGCGTCCAGCCACTTGCGGCACTGGGCCAGGGACTGGGCGTGGGAATAGATACGGCTGATGCTGTCGGTCTTGGTGTTTTCACCCACCAGCAGGTGGTGGTGGATACGCAGCTCCACCTCACCGCAGATCACCATGTCGTGTTCGAGGAAGCTGTCCAGGGTGTGGTTGACCGCGCCTTCGGTGGAGTTTTCCACCGGCACCACGCCAAAATTCACCGCACCGGCGGCGACTTCACGGAAGACTTCGTCGATAGCCGCCATTGGCTTGCTGATCACCGCATGGCCGAAGTGCTTCATGGCCGCTGCCTGGGTGAAGGTGCCTTCAGGGCCGAGGTAGGCCACTTTCAGCGGCTGCTCCAGCGCCAGGCACGAAGACATGATTTCACGGAACAACCGCGCCATCTCTTCGTTGCCCAACGGGCCCTTGTTGCGCTCCATCACACGCTTGAGCACCTGGGCTTCACGCTCGGGGCGGTAGAACACCGGCACTTCGCCTTCCGCCAGCGACGCCATTTTCACCCGGGCTACTTCCTGGGCGCAGCGCGCACGCTCACTGATCAGCTCCAGGACCTTCTCGTCCAGGCTGTCAATGCGTACGCGCAGGGCCTTGAGTTCTTGCTCAGACATTAGCCGTGTTCCTTCTCGAACTCTGCCATGTAGGCAACCAGCGCATTGATGGCGTGGATGTCGACGGCGTTATAAATGGAGGCGCGCATGCCACCCACCGAGCGGTGGCCCTTGAGGTTCAGCAGGCCGCGTTCGTCGGCGCCAGCCAGGAACGGCTTGTCCAGGCGGTCGTCCGCCAGGCGGAACGGCACGTTCATCCACGAGCGGTCGGTGAGGTTGATCGGGTTGCTGTACAGGCCGCTGGCGTCGATGAAGTCGTACAGGGTGCGCTTCTTCTCTTCGTTCAACTTACCCATGGCCGCCACGCCGCCCTGCTCCTTGAGCCATTCGAACACCAGGCCCGACAGGTACCAGGCAAACGCCGGCGGGGTGTTGTACATCGAGCCGTTATCGGCCGCGACCTTGTAGTTGAGCATAGTGGGGCACAGGGAACGGGCGCGGCCCAGCAGGTCTTCGCGGATGATATTGACCAGGATGCCGCTTGGGCCGATGTTCTTTTGCGCGCCGGCGTAGATCATGCCGTATTTGGACACATCGATCGGACGCGAGAGGATGTCCGAGGACATGTCGCACACCAGCGGAACGTCACCGACTTGCGGCACCCAATCAAATTCCAGGCCACCGATGGTTTCGTTCGCGACGTAGTGAACGTAGGCCGCGTCCTTGGTCAGCTTCCACTCGTTCTGACCGGGAATGGCGAAGTAGTCGTAGGGCTTGGCGGTGCCTGCCACGTTGACATGGCCGTAGCGCGAGGCTTCTTCGATAGCCTTCTGACCCCAGATACCGGTGTCGATATAGTCGGCAGTCCCGCCTTCTGGCAGCAGGTTCAGCGGTAACTGGGCGAACTGCTGGCTCGCACCACCTTGCAGGAACAGCACTTTGTAATGGGATGGGATGTCCAGCAAGTCGCGCAGGTCCTGCTCGGCCTTGTTGGCGATGGACACGAACTCATCGCTGCGATGGCTCATTTCCATCACGGAGAGGCCTTTTCCATGCCAGTCGAGGAGTTCACCCTGCGCACGCTGCAGGACTGCTTCAGGAAGCGCCGCGGGACCGGCACAGAAGTTATAGGCTCTCTTGCTCACATCCAATCTCACTCTGATCTGGTGGGGCTGCAATCATGTCAGCAACGCCCTCATTCTGGAGCGGACATCTGTGGGAGCTGGCTTGCCTGCGATAGCAGCGCCGCGGTATCACTGAATGACCGAGGCGCCTGCATCGCAGGCAAGCCAGCTCCCACATGGACCGCGTCCAGGCAAAGGGCGCTGTGTTTCATAGGGGACAAACAACAAGGGGGCGAATCTTCATCCGCCCCCTGTGTGTCCGCTTATTCCTGCGGTTCTTCTTCGTCTGCGGCAGCGTCGAGGGTTGGCTCGTCAACGTTGTCATCGCCAGCTGCGATAACCTCGCCTTCGAATTCCTCACCTTCGAGCTCTTCGCCTTCGACTTCCGAAGGCTCCTGCACACGCTCCAGGCCGACCAGTTTTTCGTCCTTGGCCAGCTTGATCAGGGTCACGCCCTGGGTGTTACGGCCCAGGCTCGACACTTCCGCCACACGGGTACGCACCAGGGTGCCCTGGTCGGAAATCAGCATGATCTCCTCGCCGTCGAGCACCTGCACCGCGCCGACGAGACGGCCGTTGCGGTCGTTGCTGACCATGGCGATCACGCCCTGGCCGCCACGCTTGTACTCCGGGAACTCACTGATGGCGGTGCGCTTGCCATAACCACGCTCGGAAGCGGTGAGGATCTGGCTGCCTTCTTCCGGGATCAGCATCGAAATCAGCTTCTGCCCTTCCGGCAGGCGCATGCCGCGTACACCGCGGGCGGTACGGCCCATGGCTCGTACGTCGGATTCCTTGAAGCGTGTGACCTTGCCGCCATCGGAGAACAGCATGACTTCGCGCTCGCCATCGGTGATGGCTGCGGAAATCAGCACGTCGCCTTCGTCCAGTTCCAAGGCGATCAGGCCCACGCTGCGTTGACGGCTGAAGGATTCCAGCGGGGTCTTCTTCACGGTGCCTTTGGCGGTGGCCATGAAGATGAAGTGACCTTCGGTGTATTCCTCGACCGGCAGCATGGTGGTGATGTATTCGTCACTGTCCAGCGGCAGCAGGTTGACCAACGGACGACCACGGGCAGCGCGGGAGGCCTCCGGGATTTCGTAGGTCTTGAGCCAGTACACCTTGCCTTTGCTGGAGAACAGCAGCAGCGTGGTGTGGCTGTTGGCGACCAGCAGGTGAGCGATGTAGTCCTCATCCTTCACGCCGGTAGCCGATTTACCTTTACCGCCACGACGCTGGGCCTGGTAGGCCGCCAACGGTTGGGTCTTGGCATAGCCACCGTGGGAGATGGTCACCACGCGCTCTTCTTCCGGGATCATGTCACCCAGGGTCAGGTCCAGGCGCGCATCGAGGATTTCGGTGCGGCGCACGTCGCCGTATTCGGCGCGGATCACTTCCAGTTCTTCGCGGATCACTTCCATCAGGCGCACGGCGCTGCTGAGGATGCGGATCAACTCGCCGATCTGGTTGAGGATCTCCTGGTATTCGGCCAGCAGCTTCTCGTGCTCAAGGCCAGTCAGGCGGTGCAGGCGCAGTTCCAGGATAGCCTGGGCCTGTTCTGGCGACAGGAAGTACTTGCCTTCACGCAGACCGTATTGCGGGTCCAGGGTCTCGGGGCGGCACGAGTCGGCGCCAGCGCGCTCAACCATCGCGACCACGGCGCTGGATTCCCAAGGCGTGCTGATCAGCGCTTCCTTGGCTTCCGACGGGGTTGGCGAGGCCTTGATCAGGGCGATCACCGGGTCGATGTTCGACAGCGCAACCGCCTGGCCTTCCAGGATATGGCCGCGCTCGCGGGCCTTGCGCAGTTCGAACACGGTACGGCGGGTGACCACTTCGCGACGGTGACGCACGAAGGCTTCCAGCAGGTCCTTGAGGTTCAGGATGCGCGGGCGGCCGTCGATCAAGGCAACCACGTTGATACCAAACACGCTTTGCAGCTGGGTCTGGGCGTAGAGGTTGTTGAGGATCACCTCCGGCACTTCGCCGCGGCGCAGCTCGATGACCACGCGCATGCCGTCTTTGTCGGACTCGTCGCGCAGCTCGGTGATGCCTTCCAGCTTCTTCTCTTTAACCAGCTCGGCGATCTTCTCGATCAGGCGTGCCTTGTTCAACTGGTAAGGGAGTTCGGTGATGACGATCTGCTGGCGGCCACCGACCTTGTCGATGTCTTCGATGATCGAGCGGGCGCGCATGTAAATGCGCCCACGGCCGGTGCGGTAGGCTTCGATGATGCCGGCGCGACCGTTGATGATCGCGGCGGTCGGGAAGTCCGGGCCGGGAATGTATTGCATCAGCTCATCGACGGTCAGCTCAGGGTTGTCGATAAGGGCCAGGCAACCGTCGATGACTTCACCGAGGTTGTGCGGCGGGATGTTGGTGGCCATGCCCACGGCGATACCGCTGGAACCGTTGACCAGCAGGTTGGGAATCCTGGTGGGCATGACAGCCGGGATCATTTCGGTGCCGTCGTAGTTCGGCACCCAGTCCACGGTTTCTTTATGCAGGTCGGCCAGTAGCTCGTGCGCCAGCTTGGTCATGCGCACTTCGGTGTATCGCATGGCCGCGGCGTTGTCGCCGTCCACCGAACCGAAGTTACCCTGGCCGTCTACCAGCAGGTAGCGCAGGGAAAACGGCTGCGCCATCCGAACGATGGTGTCGTACACCGCAGTGTCGCCGTGAGGGTGATACTTACCGATCACGTCACCGACAACACGGGCAGATTTCTTGTACGGCTTGTTCCAGTCGTTACCCAGCTCGCTCATCGCGAACAGCACACGCCGGTGCACGGGCTTCAAGCCATCGCGCGCATCAGGCAGTGCCCGACCGACAATTACGCTCATCGCGTAGTCGAGGTAGGACTGTTTCAGCTCGTCTTCGATATTGACCGGGAGGATTTCTTTGGCCAGTTCGCCCATGAGAAGCCTGATTCCTTTTTCGGGTGAAACCTCGTCACATCCATTCGGGACGAACGAAGCTCGCCGCTGCCGGCACGGTGCCTGACAACGACTTACGACAAATCAACGAGTTATGACACGGATCTGCACGTTATAGGCCACCCCTCGGGGCAGCCCTGGAAACCGCCGGATGTTATCACAATCGCCGCCACGCACCTATCCCCCTGATGCGCATGGAGGCTAGTAATTTGACGGATGACAGGCTTGAAGGGGACGAGAGGGGCTCAGAGGCGCGATGGTGCTTTTTTGCGAGGGTGGAATGCAGACGTTTTATTGACTTCAAGGGCCAATCGCAGGCAAGCCAGCTCCCACCTTTGATGTGTGAACACGGTTGAAGGTGGGAGCTGGCTTGCCTGCGATAGAGCCCCCACAGCCACCGACACCCTCAATGCAGGCGCTTACGACACATCAACTTGGCCAGTTTGGCAGTGTCTGGCCGCTCGACAATGCCTTTTTCGGTGACGATCACGTCGATCAGGTCCGCAGGGGTCACATCAAACACAGGGTTAAACGCCGCGATATCCAACCGCTGCCCATCCACCTCAAGCAACTCACCCATATCGCGCTGCTCCAGCGCAACATCCTCCCCCGTAGCCATCATCAAATCCAGGGTCGAACTCGACGCCACCACCATAAAGCGCACGCCATGGTGCATGGCACACACGGCCAACTGATAAGTGCCGATCTTACTGATCACATCGCCATTGGCCGCAATACAGTCAGCCCCCACCACCACCCAGGTCACGCCTTTGGTCTTGAGGATATGTGCCCCGGCGGAGTCGGCATTCACCGCCACCGGGATGCCCTGGCCCGCCAACTCCCACGCTGTAAGACGGGAGCCTTGCAGCCAGGGGCGGGTTTCATTGACATAGACCTGCTCGACCAGCCCCTCCAGATACGCGGCATGAATCACCCCGAGGGCTGTACCAACGCCGCCGGAGGCCAACGCGCCGGCGTTGCCATGGGTGAGGATCGCCTGGGCATTGCCCTGGTGCTTGCGAATCCGCTCCATACCCAACTGGGCCATGACCACGTTGGCCTCCCGGTCGCTCTCATGGATCGCGACGGCTTCGGCTTCCAGCGCCACCAGCGGGTCGGCGTGCTGCTTGAGGCGGTCGAGGCGGTCGCGCATGCGCTGCAAGGCCCAGAACAGGTTCGATGCGGTCGGTCGGGTATGGGCCAGCAAGCCGTAGTCTTCTTCCCATGCAGCCTGCCAGTCACCACCCTCGGCGATACGCTCGCGGGCGGCCAGGACCAAGCCATAGGCGGCGCAGATGCCGATAGCCGGCGCGCCCCGCACCACCATGGTGCGAATGGCGTCGGCCACCGACTCAACGGTACTGCAGGCCACCCAGTGCGTCCGGGACGGCAAAACGCGCTGATCGAGCAGGTGCAGCGCGCCATCACGCCATTCGATGGCCTTCACTTTGTCTGCAGCCAACAGTCGGTCGCGCATCCCTTACCCCGCACTCATGAACAAAAGCCGCGGATTATAGCGATCCGCCAGCCAGGACGCTCGGGTATACTTCGCCCTTCTTTTATAGCTGCCTGGGAAGAAGCCTGCGATGACCTCCACTGCCGCCCCGCTCGACTTGTTGCTGCTGCCGACCTGGCTGGTACCCGTCGAGCCCGCTGGCGTGGTGCTCAAGGAGCATGGCCTGGGTATCCGCGACGGCTGCATTGCCTTTATCGGGCCACGGGACGCGGCGTTGAAGCTCGCGGCGCAAGAGGTGCGTGAACTGCCCGGCATGCTGCTCAGCCCCGGCCTGGTCAATGCCCACGGTCATGCCGCCATGACCCTGTTCCGCGGCTTGGCCGACGATTTGCCACTGATGACCTGGCTGGAAAAGCACATCTGGCCCGCCGAAGCCAAGTGGGTCGATGAAGCGTTCGTGCGCGACGGCACCAACCTGGCCATTGCCGAGCAGATCAAGGGCGGCATCAGCTGCTTCTCGGACATGTATTTCTACCCCAAGGTCGCCAGTGACTGCGTGCACAACAGCGGTATGCGTGCGCAGATCGCGCTGCCGATCCTCGACTTCCCGATCCCCGGCGCCAGCAGTGCCGACGAGGCGATCCGCCAGGGTATCGAGTTGTTCGGCGACCTCAAGCACCACCCGCGCATCAAAATCACCTTCGGCCCCCACGCCCCGTACACCGTGTGCGATGCCAACCTGGAAAAAATCCGGGTGATCGCCGAAGAGCTGGACGCCGCGATCCATATGCACGTTCACGAAACCGCCTTTGAAGTGCAGCAAGCCATCGAGCAGACCGGCGAGCGGCCATTGGCGCGCCTGGCTCGCCTTGGCTTGCTGGGCCCGCGCTTTCAGGCCGTGCACATGACCCAAATCAGCGAAGACGACCTGGCTTTACTGGTAGAAAGCAACACCAGCGTCATTCACTGCCCGGAATCGAACCTGAAACTGGCCAGCGGCTTTTGCCCGGTGGAGCGCTTGTGGCAGGCTGGCGTCAACGTGGCCATCGGCACCGACGGCGCCGCCAGCAACAATGACCTGGATCTGCTTGGCGAAACCCGCACGGCGGCGATGCTGGCCAAGGCCGTGGCCGGTTCGGCCACTGCGCTGGATGCCCACCGCGCCTTGCGCATGGCCACACTCAACGGCGCCAGGGCGATGGGCCTGGACAGCCAGATTGGCTCCCTGGAAGTCGGCAAGGCGGCAGACATCGTCGCTTTTGATCTTTCCGGGCTGGCGCAACAACCGATCTACGATCCGGTCTCACAGCTTATATATGCCACCGGGCGCGATTGCGTGAAACACCTTTGGGTTGCCGGCAAGCCATTGCTCGACGACCGGCAATTGACCCGCATGGATGAACAACAGTTGACCGCCACGGCCATTGCCTGGGGCCAACGCATCAGCGGGCACAGCGAATAACGACGCGGCTGAAGCCTTGGGTTCAGCCGCGACACACCGACTTATCAGATTCAGAGGATTCACCATGAGCAACGTCGACCACGCCGAAATCGCCAAGTTTGAAGCCCTTGCCCATCGCTGGTGGGACCGCGAGAGCGAATTCAAGCCCTTGCACGACATCAATCCACTGCGGGTCAACTGGATTGACGAGCGCGTCAACCTGGCCGGCAAGAAAGTGCTGGACGTCGGTTGCGGCGGCGGCATCCTCAGCGAAGCCATGGCCCAGCGCGGCGCCACCGTGATGGGCATCGACATGGGCGAAGCGCCGCTGGCCGTGGCCCAGTTGCACCAGCTCGAATCTGGCGTGAGCGTGGAGTACCGCCAGATCACCGCCGAAGCCCTGGCCGAGGAAATGCCCGAACAGTTCGACGTGGTCACCTGCCTGGAAATGCTCGAACACGTGCCAGACCCGTCCTCGGTGATCCGCGCCTGTTTCCGTATGGTCAAGCCCGGCGGCCAGGTGTTCTTCTCCACCATCAACCGCAACCCCAAGGCCTACCTGTTCGCGATCATCGGCGCTGAATACATCATGAAGCTGCTGCCGCGCGGCACCCATGATTTCAAGAAATTCATCCGCCCTTCCGAGCTGGGTGCGTGGAGCCGCCAAGCCGGGCTGACCGTCAAGGACATCATCGGCCTGACCTACAACCCGCTGACCAAGCACTACAAGCTGGCCAACGATGTTGACGTCAACTACATGATCCAGACCCTGCGCGAGGAGTAAGCCTGTGAAGTTGCAAGCGGTTCTCTTCGACATGGACGGTACCCTGCTGGACACCGCGCCGGACTTTATCGCCATCTGCCAGGCCATGCGCGCCGACCGTGGCCTGGCGCCGATCAACCCGCAGCACATCCGCGATGAAATTTCCGGTGGTGCGCGGGCGATGGTCGCGGTGACCTTCTCGATGGACCCGGAGTCGCCGGGTTTTGAGGAACTGCGCCAGGAATTCCTGGAGCGTTACCTCAAGGATTGCGCAGTCCACAGCAAGCTGTTCGACGGCATGGCCGAGCTGCTGGAAGACATCGAGAAAGCCAAGTTGGTCTGGGGTGTGGTCACCAACAAGCCGGTGCGCTTTGCCGAACCGATCATGCAACGGCTGGGCCTGGCCGAGCGTTCGGCCGTGCTGATCTGCCCGGACCACGTGAAAAACAGCAAGCCGGACCCGGAGCCGATGATTCTGGCGTGCAAGATGCTCGACCTGGACCCGGCCAGCGTGTTGTTCGTGGGCGATGACCTGCGCGACATCGAATCCGGCCGCGATGCTGGTACGCGCACGGCGGCGGTCACTTATGGCTATATCCACCCGGACGACAACCCCCGCCACTGGGGCGCGGATGTGGTGGTGGATCACCCGCTGGAATTGCGCAAGGTGCTGGATAACGCGCTGTGCAGTTGCTGATGGTTCGAAGCAATGTGGGAGCTGGCTTGCCTGCGATAGCGGTCTGCCAGCCAGCACATTTGGCGACCGGTCGTCCGCCATCGCAGGCAAGCCAGCTCCCACAGGATATGGACTCCACTTCGAGAGCTGTATCACCTTGAAATTTGTCGAGGCTATTTATGTTTGATTACTCTGCCCCTCCAGAACTGCTCAAAGGCCGGATCATCCTGGTAACCGGCGCCGGTCGCGGGATTGGCGCGGCAGCGGCGAAGACCTATGCCGCCCATGGCGCCACCGTGCTGTTGCTGGGCAAGACCGAAGCCAACCTGGCCCAGGTGTATGACGAGATCGAAGCCGCCGGCCACCCACAGCCGGTGGTGATCCCGTTCAACCTGGAGACCGCCCTGCCCCATCAATACGATGAGCTGGCAGCGATGATCGAAAAGGCATTCGGCCACCTCGACGGTTTGTTGCACAACGCCTCGATCATCGGCCCGCGCACGCCCATCGAGCAGTTGTCCGGCGAGAACTTCATGCGGGTGATGCACGTCAACGTCAACGCGATGTTCATGCTGACCAGCACTTTACTGCCGTTGCTCAAGCTGTCCCAGGATGCGTCGGTGGTATTCACCTCCAGCAGCGTCGGGCGCAAGGGCCGTGCTTATTGGGGTGCCTATGGCGTGTCTAAGTTCGCCACCGAGGGGCTGATGCAAACCCTGGCCGATGAACTGGAAGATGTGGCCGCAGTGCGCGCCAACAGCATCAACCCGGGCGGCACCCGCACCAGCATGCGCGCCCAGGCGTACCCAGGGGAAAACCCGATGGAAAGGCCGGCGCCGGAAGAGATCATGCCGGTGTACCTGTACCTGATGGGGCCGGACAGTGCGGGCATCAATGGCCAGGCCTTCGATGCGCAGTAAGCCCTGACACACCGCAAAACAAAGGTGGGAGCTGGCTTGCCTGCGATAGCATCACCGCGGTGTCACTGAAGCACCGAGGTGTCTGTATCGCAGGCAAGCCAGCTCCCACATTGCTTTGTGGTGTACTCAAATACTCAGTTTTTGACCACTTCCTCAAGGGTGAAGCGCCCCAACGGGTTCTGCAGGAAGTTGCTTACGTTCTTGCGTGAGATATTGATGTAGGGGCTGTAGTACAGGTCAATCCAGTTCACATCCTGTTTGGCCAGTTTCTGCAACTCCACATACATTTGCTCACGCTTGGCCGGGTCTGCCTCGATCCGCGCAGCCGCCACCAAGGCCTTGACCTGGTCGTTCTTGTAGCGGGTCATGTAGTTCTGGTTGGTATCGTGGCCCAGCACGAAGGTGGTTTTCTGGTCGGGGTCGAGGATGTCGTTGGTCCAGTACATCACCGAAATATCGTACTCACCATCCACCAGCATCTGCCAGCTTTGGGTGGGGTCGACTTTTTGCAGGTTGGCGGTCACACCGACCTTGGCCAGCTGGTCTTTGATGATCACCGCGATCTGCTCGTCGGCCTCATTGCCGGCATTGACCACGTAGTTGAGCTTCAAATCCTGGGCACCTGCAGCGGCCAGCAGCTTCTTGGCTTCGGCCGGGTCGTACGGGCGTTGCAGGTTGTTGGCGTAGTGGTACAGCGAGCCCTTTGGAATGTAGGAATAAGCCACGGTGCCTTGACCGTAAGTGACGGCTTTGACCAGCGATTGCTTGTCGATGGCCATGTCCAGGGCCTGGCGCACTTGCGGCTTGGCCAACAAGCCGTGCTCGTGGTTGATCAACAGGTGATCTTCACGGGTGGACGGGTCGGCGTGAATCACCACGTTCTGGTCTTTTTTCAGTTCTTCGACCCGGGAGAACGGCACGAAGATCGCCGTGTCGAGTTCGTTGTTCTGCACCATGCGCATGCGCGTGTTGTCATCGGTCACCGACACCCATTCCACGCCGTCCAGGCTCACGCTGCCGGCCTGCCAGAAATTCGGGTTTTTCTTCAGGATCACGCGGTCGCCCTTGCGCCACTCGTCCACGGTAAACGCGCCGGACGTCACCGGGTTTTCCGAGTAGGCGTCTTCGCCCATCTTGGTCATGGCTTTTTCCGACAGGATCGACACCGTTGGCGACGCCAGTTGCGAGAGGAAGGCCACCGCCGGGGTTTTCAAGGTGACCACCAGGGTCTTGGCATCGCTGGCCGTGGCGGTGTTGATCAGGCTGAACGGGTCGCTCCACAAGGAGGCCTTGTTATCACGGATGCGCAGCAGGCTGAACGCGGCATCGGCGGCAGTGATCGGCGAGCCGTCGGAGAACTTCGCCTCGCGCAGCTTGAAGGTGTACGTCAGGCCGTCTTTGGAAATGTCCCAGCTTTCGGCCAGGCCCGGTTCCATTTTGGTGCCCAGGTTATCCACGCGCACCAGGGTGTCGTAGACGTTGGCAAATACCCAGGTGTCGCGGTTTTGCGCGCTTTTGATCGGGTCGAAGGTGGTGCTGTCTTCACGGCAGCCGATGGTGAGCACACCGGCGGCCTGTGCCAGGCCGGCGGTCAGCGACCAGGCCGTGAGGGTAGCGGCGGCGAGCAATTTCAAGTGGCGCGAGTGCATATCACAACTCCTTGTTAATGAATGGCAGAAGGTCAAAGCAAAGGGTCTTCAAGCACGCAACTGTACCGATGCTCGTGCAGGAAATGGGTGGGAGGCAATACCGAGGAACACTTGGCTTGCGCATACCGGCAACGCGGGTGAAAGGCACAACCAGTCGGCAGATTCAGCGGGCTCGGCGGTTCGCCGGGCAATGGCTGCGCAGGCAATGGCCGGTGCGGATCGATCTCCGGGATGGCCTGGATCAGCGCCGCCGTATACGGGTGACGCGGCGCGGTGAACACCGCTTCCACCGGGCCTTCCTCGACGATCTTGCCAAGGTACATCACCGCCACGCGGTCGCACAGGCGTCGCACGATGGCCAGGTCATGGGCGATAAACAGGATCGCCAGGTTCATACGCTGTTGCAGTTCCAGCAGCAGGTTGATGATCTGACCCTGGATCGACACATCCAGCGCCGCCACACATTCATCGGCAATGATCAGGCGCGGCTCCACCGCCAGCGCCCGGGCGATACCCACGCGCTGGCACTGGCCGCCACTGAGAGAGCCGGGCTTGCGTGAAGCCAGCTCAGGACGCAAGCCGACCAGTTCGAGCAACTCATTCACACGCTCAGGAATCTGCTGCGCCGCCACCTTACCCTGCACACGCAGTACCTCGGCAAGGGTTTCGCCAATGCTGTGCCGTGGATTGAGCGCGGCGTAGGGGTCCTGGAAAATCATCGCGGTTTCATGCCGCAGTCGGGCGATGTCGATGGCGCTGCCATGGGCCATGTCGATACCGTCGAACAACACCTGCCCGGCGCTGATCGGGTTGAGGTGCAGAATTGCCCGGCCCAGGGTGCTCTTGCCACTGCCGGACTCGCCCACCAAACCCAGGGTTTCACCGGCAGCGAGGTTCAGCGACACCCCGTTCACCGCCCTCACCCACTGGCGGTTGAGGCCCAGCAGGCCACTGCCGGACGCGGCAAAGCGCACTTCCAGATCCTTGACCTGTAACAAGCTCATGGGCGCGTTCCCAACGGGTAGTGACAGGCCACGCGTGCGCCCTGGGGCAGCAACTCGGTGCACAAGGCGCCTGCCTGCGGGCAGCGCGGGTGGAAGCGGCAGCCGTCGGGCAATGCATCGAGCAACGGCGGCTGGCCAGCAATGGTGCGCAACAACGCATGCCCGCTGCTGTGGGCCGGCTGGCAGTCGATCAGGCCTGCGGTATACGGATGTTGCGGTTGGGCCAGCAGTTCGTATTTGCTGCCGTGCTCGCACAGGCGCCCGGCGTACATCACGGCGATGGCATCGCAGGTTTGCGCCACCACGCCCAGGTCATGGGTGATCATGATGATCGACAGGCCACGCTGGTCGCGCAGGTCGAGCAACAGCCGCAGGATTTGCGCCTGCACCGTCACATCCAGGGCCGTGGTCGGTTCGTCGGCGATCAACACCTTCGGGTTGCAGCCCAGGGCCACGGCGATCATTGCGCGCTGGCGCATGCCGCCGGAAAACTCATGGGGGTAGTTGTCGACCCGGGCCTGCGGATCGGGAATCCCGACCTGACGCAATACCTCGATCGCCTGCAAGCGCGCGTCTTTTTTCGACGCACCTTGATGCAGGCGGATGCCCTCGGCGATCTGCTCACCGATACGCATCAGCGGGTCCAGGTGGCTGCTGGGGTTTTGGAAGACCATGCCCAACTGCCCGCCGCGCACGGCGCGCATACCGGCATCATCCAGTGCCAACAGGTCCTGGCCGGCCAACTGCACCGCGCCGCCCTGCACCCGCAGGTTGGGCGATGGCAACAGACGCATCAGGCCGCGACAGGCCATGGTCTTGCCCGAACCGCTCTCGCCCACCAGGCCGAGGATTTCACCCTCGGCCAGGTCGAAAGACACCCGGTCCACCAAGGTGACCTCACGCCCGGCGTTGTTGGCGATCACACTGAGGTCGCGCACCTTCAGCAGGCTCATGAGCGCTCCCCCAATACCTGTGCAACACCATCGGCCAACAGGCTGAAGCCCATGGCCAAGGTCACGATGGCCAGGCCCGGAAAGGTGCAGATCCACCAGGCGGTGGTGATAAAGGCTTGCCCCTCGGCCACCATCGTCCCCCATTCGGCGGTCGGTGGTTGCACCCCCAGGCCCAGGTAGCTGACGGCGGCGCCGTTGAGCAGCACCAGCACCGCGTCGGACATGGAAAACACGATGGAGCCAAACAGCGCATTGGGCAACAAATGCCGGAACAGAATGCGTCCATGGCCAAAGCCCAGGCTCTTGGCGGCCAGGGCGAACTCGCTTTCCTTGAGCACCAGGATCTGCGAGCGAATCAGGCGCGCATACGACACCCAGCCCACCAGCGCCATGGCGATGTAAAAACTCTGTAAGCCCGGCCCGAGGATGGCCATGATCGCCAGCATCAGCACCAGGAACGGGAACGCCAGCACCACGTCGATCACACGCATGCAGACACTGTCGAAACGCCCGCCGATATAACCCGAGACCGCACCGATAAAGGTGCCAATGATGAAAGGGAAGATCACCCCGACAACCGCCAACTGCAGGTCGATGCGCGCCCCCCAGATCACCCTCGACAGGATGTCCCTGCCGTAATTGTCCGTACCCAACGGATGGGCAAGGCTGGGGGCCAGCAAACTCATGCCGGTGTCCTGCGCGATGGGGTCATAGGGCGCGATCCACGGCGCAAACAGCGCCAGGGCCAACCACGCGAACAGGATCAACAACCCCCATGCGGCGGTCAGTCGGCCATTGCGAAAACCAAAGCGCAGGCGCAAGCGCCATGGGGCCATCAGGGGGCGACTGCTCATTGCATCTTCACCCGTGGGTCGAGGGCCACTGTCACCAGGTCAGCCATGAAGTTGACCACCACCGTGGCACAGGCCAGCACCATCGCCACGCCCTGCACCACCATGTAGTCACGGGTGAAAATGCCGCGCACCAGCAACTGGCCGATGCCTGGAATCGCGAACAGGCTTTCGATGACCACCGTGCCGCTGATCAGCCAACCGATGTTGACCGCCAGCAGGTTGACCGCCGGCACCAGAGCGTTGGGCAGCACATGCCGGCGAAACACCGCGCCTTCCGACAGCCCGCGTGCGCGTGCGGCGGTGACGTGATCCGCCTGCAATTCCATCAACATGCTCGCCCGCAGGTTACGCACCAGCACCGCCGACAGCGCCAGGGCGATGGTCAGGCACGGCAAGAGCATGTGGTGCGCCTTGTCCAGCCAGGTGCGCCCGTAACCGGACACCGGGAACAAGCCCCATTTCACGCTGAGCAGCAGGATCAGCATCAACCCCAGCCAGAACGCCGGCATGCCCAGGCCGACCGTGGTGAACACGCGGATCAGCTTGTCTGCCCAACGGCCTTGCTGGCGCGCCGCAATCGTTGCCAGTGGCACCGCTATCAACAACGCGAGCACCACGCTGCCCAGCACCAGCACCAGGGTCGGCTCGATCCGGGTGACGATCAGTTTCAGGGCGTCGACCTTGTACAGCAGCGATTGGCCGAGGTCGCCCTTGAGCAGGTTTTTCAGGAAGTAAAAGTATTGCAACCACAAAGGCTGGTCGAGGCCGAACTGGGCGCGGATCTTCAGCAGCGCATCCGGCGTGCTGCGCGAACCCAGCAAGGCGCGCGCCGGGTCGCCAGGAATCGAGCGCACCAACACGAAGGTGATCAGGCTGATGCCCAGCAGCACCGGCAGCAATTGCAGGGGCCGGGACAACACAAAACGGTAGCGCGCCAGGTTCATGCGTCAGCCTCGGTGGCGAGCGAGGAAGTCCAGCAGCACCGGGAAGTACGCCTGCGGCTCCTCGTAAAACGGCATATGACTGCTGTTGGGGAACACATGCAACTCGGCGTGGGGTGCTGCTAGTTTCATGCGCATTGCGCAAGCGGGGGTAAGTTCGTCGTGCTGGCCGGTGGTGATCAGGATCGGCATGTTGAACTCGGCCATTTCCTTGAGGCGGTTCCAGTCCTTGAGGTTGCCGATATAGAGGAACTCGTTGGGGCCTTGCATGGTTTCGTACGGCCCCATGTTCCAGTCGCCCAGGGAGCGCTTGACCGGCTCCGGCCATTCGTCGAGCCGGCACACGTGGCGGTAGTTGAGCAAGGTGATGGCGGCCTGGTACTGCGGGTGGTCGAGGGTGCCCATGGCTTCGTGGCGTTGCATCATGGCCACGGTTTCGCTGCCCAGGGCGCCGCGCAGGCGCTCCAGCTCCTGGGACAGGTGGGGAATGTCGCCGACGGTGTTTTCCAGGATCAGGCTTTTGAGCGCACCGGGATAATGCACGGCATATTCGATCCCCAGCCAACCGCCCCAGGAGTGCCCGAGCAAATGCACGCGGCCCAGGCCCAGCGCCTGGCGCACGGTCTCGACTTCTTCGACATAACGGCGGATTTCCCACAGTGCGGCATCGGTCGGTCTGGCTGATGCGCCTGTGCCAAGCTGGTCGAATGCAACCACTCGCAGGTTATGCGCTTTGAGCCAGCCATGGGCGTCACGCAGATAGTCACACGGCAGGCCCGGCCCGCCGTTGAGACACAGCAGCACCTCATCGCCTTCGCCAAAGCTGTAGACCACGAGGTTATGGCCGTCGACTTGCACGTTGTATTGCTGGTCGGGGGCAATTTCACGCCACATGCATACATTCCTTGTGTTGTATCGGCCTGGCGGGTAGCGGCCGTTTATCAGGTCAACACTACCGAGGATGCCGTGCGTCCATAACCTAGTATTTCTTATAGGTTTGGCCTGGCAGTCCTTCGCCGGGGCGTGGCATTCTACTTGCAGCAAGTCGAGATTCAAATGAATTCGGGAGCAGAACGGATGCTGGCCAAGCTGACCGCCTTCAATAATCGCCTCATACCGGGCAGGAGCCTGGATGAACAGATGGACAATACGTTTATCCTGGCCCAACAACTGGGCTTCGATGCGCTGGTGTATGACTACAGCCCGGTGCCCATCGATCTCAACGGCGCACTGATCACGCCTTCGCTGTTGCAACTGCGCAACACACCGGCCGACTGGCACGCCTTATGGTGCAGCGAAGGGTTTTACCAGATCGACCCGGTGCAACACCTGGCATTGAGTTCGGTATCACCGTTTGTCTGGTCCTATGAGGCCAAGACTGAGACCGCCCTGCAAAAGATCATCGACCCGTGCCACGCTCCCGTTTCCTCCTACCTGCATGAACGCCAGCTGACCTGCGGCGTCAGTGTGCCGATTCATCTGCCCAAGGGCGGTTTTGCCTCGCTCACCGGCTTACGCACCGGCAAGGCGCGCACGGTATTGAAGGACGCCCAACATACGCTGGCCGATTTCAGTCTGATTACCCATGCCCTCCAGGAAGCGGCGTACCCGCTGTTCAGCAAGGAGGTGCGGGCTTATCCGCACATCCGCCTGACCAAGCGCGAGCGCGAATGCCTGAAATGGGCGGCAGAAGGCCTGACCGCCGCTGAAATCGCCACGCAATTGAGCCGCTCCCTGGCAGTGGTCACCCTGCACCTGGCCTCGGCCATGCACAAACTGGGGGCCAAAAACCGTGTTCAAGCGGTGGTTCGAGCCACCCATTACCGCTTGCTGGAAGATTGAGCTTTCGGCAAAAACCTATCTGTTTTGCTAGTTACCTAAACTTTTTGTTCAGACTATCGTAACCCTGATCCTTTTTTTCAGAGCAGGGTACGAAATGGAATTCATCGAAAAAGTTCGCGAAGGCTACGCGCCCTTTGGCGCCTATCAGACCTGGTATCGCGTCACGGGCGACCTGAGCACAGGCCGCACGCCCTTGGTGATCATCCATGGCGGCCCGGGCTGCACCCACGATTACGTCGACGCCTTCAAGGACGTCGCCGCCAGCGGCCACGCAGTCATCCATTACGACCAGTTGGGCAACGGCCGCTCCACGCATTTGCCGGAAAAAGATCCGTCGTTCTGGACCATCGGCCTGTTCCTCGACGAGTTGAACAACCTGCTGGACCACCTGCAAATCAGTGAAAACTACGCGATCCTGGGGCAATCTTGGGGCGGCATGCTCGGCAGCGAACACGCGATCTTGCAACCCAAAGGCCTGCGCGCGTTTATCCCTGCCAACTCGCCCACCTGCATGCGCACCTGGGTCAGCGAAGCCAATCGCCTGCGCAAGCTGTTGCCTGAAGGCGTGCACGAAACCCTGCTCAAGCACGAGCAGGCCGGCACCTACCAAGACCCGCAATACCTGGCGGCCTCACGAATTTTCTATGACCAGCATGTGTGCCGGGTCAACCCGTGGCCCGAAGAAGTGGCACGCACCTTCGCCCAGGTGGATGCCGACCCGACGGTGTACCACGCCATGAGCGGCCCGACCGAATTCCACGTGATCGGCAGCTTGAAGGACTGGAATGTGATCGGCCGCCTGTCAGCCATCAAGGTGCCAACCCTGGTGATTTCCGGTCGACATGACGAAGCCACACCGTTGGTGGTCAAGCCGTTCCTGGATGAGATAGCGGACGTGCGCTGGGCACTGTTTGAAGACTCCAGCCACATGCCCCATGTGGAAGAACGCCAGGCATGCATGGGGACGGTGGTGAAGTTTCTGGATGAGGCGTGTTCGTTGCCGCACAAAGCCCTCAAGGCCGGCTGAATCCCTGTGGGAGCTGGCTTGCCTGCGATAGCACCGGTGAATTCACCATCGCTATCGCAGGCAAGCCAGCTCCCACAGGGTACACGGGTCGCTCGTTAAACCTCGCTGGTCTCAGCCTTGGATGCTTTCCTCAAGGTATCCGCTACCAGGGGAATTTCCTTGCCCTCGGCATCAAACAACTTCCCACCCCGGTAGTAATCGCCGTCGCGCAACGCGGCCACGTCGCGAAAGCACAAGCTGCGCTCAGTCCCCGCCACAAACACTGACTGCTGGTCCGAGTTGCCGGCGGTGAAGTGGTTGAATGCCAGGTTCAGCAATATCGCCATGATTGCCGACGAGCTGATGCCCGAGTGGAAGATGGTCGCGAACCAGCTTGGAAACTGATCGTAGAAGCTGGGCGCGGCGATGGGGATCATGCCGAAGCCGATGGATGTGGCGACGATGATCAGGTTCATGTTGTTGCGGTAATCCACCTTGGACAGCGTGCGAATCCCGCTGGCCGCCACCGTGCCGAACAATACAATCCCGGCGCCGCCCAACACGGAGGTGGGCACGGCCGCGATCACACGGCCCATGAATGGCAGCAGGCCGAGCACCACTAGGAATACCCCGCCAGTGGCCACCACAAACCGACTCTTGACCCCGGTCACCGCCACCAGGCCGACGTTCTGGGCGAACGCGCTCTGGGTAAACGAACCGAAGATCGGCGCGAACATGCTGGACAGCATGTCGGCGCGCAGGCCGTTGCCCAGGCGCTTGGAGTCCACTTTGGTGTCGATGATCTCGCCCACCGCCAGGATATCCGCTGACGTTTCCACCAGCGTCACCATCACCACGATGCACATGGAAATAATCGCCGCCACATGGAAGGTGGGCATGCCGAAGTGAAATGGCGTGGGGAAACCGAACATCGGCCCCTGCATGACGCCAGAGAAGTCCGCCATGCCAAGCAGCACCGCGATCACAGTGCCGATCACCATGGCCAGCAGGATCGACAAGCGAGAGATGGTTGCGCTGCCGATCTTGCTCAGTAGCAGCACCAGCACCAGGGTCAGCGCGGCCAGGCCGATGTTGGACATGCTGCCAAAATCCGCCGCCCGGCTGTTGCCACCCATGGCCCAGCGCGCCGCTACGGGCATCAGGGTCAGGCCGATGGTGGTAATCACAATGCCCGTCACCAGCGGCGGAAAAAACTTGGTGATCCTTGAGAACACCGGGGTGATCAACAAACCGATAAAGGATGCGGCCATCACCGCCCCGAGTATCGCTGGCACACCACCGGCACCGTCGCTGCCGACAATCGCCACCATGGTCGCCACACCCGCGAACGACACGCCCTGCACCAGCGGCAACTGACAGCCGAAAAACGGCAGGCCCAGGGTTTGCAGCAGCGTGGCCAGGCCACCGGCAAACAGCGATGCAGCGATCAGCAAGCCGATATCCGCCGGCGACAACCCGGCTGCCTGGCCGACGATCAACGGCACGGCGACGATACCGCCATACATGGTGAGCACATGCTGCAGGCCGTAAGCCATGTTGGCGGCGACGCCCAGATTTTCATCTTCGGGCCGCTGCGGTGACGCCTTCGGGATAGTCATGGTGAGGGGTTCTCTGTTTTTGTTGTGCGCTCACTGTATGCAATGTTCAGACTCTATGTCCATAGAGTTGTATACAATCAATCGAACAAGATACCCTCCAACGGCGTTACAAAAACAATCCGGCCGTCACGAGCCAGAACGCTAAAGGACAAAAAGAATGAAAAAGGCACTACAGGGCGCCACCGTCGCATTGACCCTTCTCGGCGGCGGGGAGGCCGTTGCGGTGGAATGGATGAACAACAGCGTCGGGTTTCGCTACGGGCAGCACTTCACCAACCCGAACAACCCCGACGACTTCAGCAAGCGCATCTACAGTTTTACCCATGCCAGCGGCTACCGTTACGGCAGCAACTTCCTCAACCTCGACGTATTCCTGTCCGACAGCAGCGACCCGCGCAAAGGCACCGACCACGGGGGCAGCGAGGTGTACGCCGTGTACCGGCATCAGCTGTACGCCTCACGCGTGTTCGACTTGCCGCCGGGCACGGGGCTGATCAGGGATTACGCGCTGACCCTGGGCTTCGACGCCAACCGCAACAACAACTTCGCTTCCGCCAAGAAGCGCGCCCTGGTGATTGGCCCTACGTTGAAGTTCAACACTGTCGGCGTGCTGGACCTGAGCCTGATGTACTACAAGGAAAAGAACCACACCGGCATTCCCGGCGCGCAAGAGTCGAACCACACCTTCGACGCTACCTACATGCTCAACCTGGCCTGGATGCGACCGTTCGAGGTGGGCAACCATGCGGCGAAATTCCAGGGGTTCATTAACTACGTCGGGGAAAAAGGCGAGGACTACCATGGCCGCGATACCGCACCGGAAGCGCTGATGCGTACGGCGCTGATGGTGGCGGTGCGACCGGGTAAAAGCGTCAAGCCGAACTTGTACCTGGGGGTGGGGTATGAGTACTGGCATAACAAATTCGGCGTGGACGGTGGGCGTGGCAGCCGCACCTCAACGCCGACGCTGAACATGGAAGTGACGTTCTAACTGAAGAAACGCAAAACAATGTGGGAGCTGGCTTGCCTGCGATAGCGGTCTGTCAGTTAGCCCATCTGGCACTGATACACCGCTATCGCAGGCAAGCCAGCTCCCACACTTTGATCGTATTGTCAGCTCAGGCGTTGGCCAGTTCGGAAGAATTGCCCTTCGGCCGTGCCAGCCAATACCCCAACACCGCCAGCGGCGCGGTCGCCAGCATCACAATCACCGTGATCAACAGCGGTTGCTCGATCATCGACGACACCAACAGGCTGGCCAGGAAGCACAGGCCCAACTGCAGGGTGTTTTGCAGGGCCGCCGCCTTGCCGGAATTTTCCGCAAAGGGCATCAGCGCATTCGCCACCACAATCGGGTAGCTGGCGCCGTTGCACAGCGCCATCAGGCAGAACGGGATCAATAAGGTGGTCAGGGTCGGCACACTCAAGGTGGCCACCAGGTACAACGCCACCATGCTCAAGCAATAGGCGACCAGCAACCACGGCAGCAGGGTTTTACCCGGCAGGCGCTGCAAGGCGCTGCGGCAACTGTAGCCGCCAACGAGAAACGCCAGGGTCGGCAGTACGTAGCTGAGGCCGATGTCGTTCGGGCTGTAGCCCATGCCACCGAGGATGAACGGCGAGGCGGTCAGCCATGCGAAGAAGCTGGCCGAACAGGCGGCGAAGATCATCACATTGCCGGTAAACACCCGCGAGGTGAGCAATTGCCCATAGCCCAGGCGCACCGGGCTGCCCTTGTGCTCCGAACGCTTGGGCACGTTGCGCAGGAACAAGGTCGGCAACAACAGCAACAACGACACCACCAGTAACACGCCGAAGATCGCCTGCCAGCCAAAGTGATTCAGCACCATGGCGCCCAACAGCGGTGCCAGGGCCGGCGATAGCGACATCAACGGCATGATGCTGGCGAAGACGCGGTGAGCCTTGTCGGCCGGGTAGCGATCAATCACCAAGGCCTGCCAACTGACGGCGGCGGCACACACGCCAATCGCCTGCATAAAGCGCAGGGCCAGCAGTTGCGGCGCGCTCTGAACCCAGAACATGCCCAGGCAACCGAGCACAAACAGGCTCAGGCCCGCGATCAGAATCGGTTTGCGCCCCAGGCGGTCCGAGAGCGGCCCCCACAGCAACTGCCCCAGCGCAAAGCCGGCAAGGAAAATACTCAAGCTGGCGCCCACCGCGCCAGCACCAATGTTCAACTGCTCGCCCATGGCGCCAAACGCCGGCAAGTACATGTCCATGGCCAGATAACCGAGCATGCTCAGCCCCGCTAGATACCAGGTAAAACCAAAAGAATTTTTCATCGAAGCCTTGTAGAGACTGCCATCAAACTATTTGCTGACTGGCGCCCATTATGAAGCTGACAATATCTGTGTGAAGCGATAATAATTGGACACTCTCATCAATCATTTTGAAGGCAGCGCTCATGTGGTCGGAATATTCCCTGGATGTGGTCGACGCCGTTGCCCGTCACGGCAGCTTCAGCGCCGCCGCCCAGGAACTGCACCGCGTACCGTCGGCCATCAGCTACACCGTGCGCCAGCTTGAAGAATGGCTAGCCGTGCCGCTGTTTGTGCGGCGGCATCGCGACGTAGAACTGACCCCCGCCGGCCGTTTGTTTATCGACGAAGCCCGCGGCGTGATGAAAAAAATGCTCGGCACCCGGCGCCTGTGCCAACAGGTGGCCAATGGATGGAGCGGCCAGTTGAAGGTGGCCGTGGACTCCATCGTCAAACCCCAGCGCTGCCGGCAGTTGGTGCTCGACTTCTATCGGCAGTTTCCCGAAGTGGAATTGCTGCTCGAATACGAGGTGTACAACGGCGTGTGGGATGCGCTGGCGGATGAACGCACCGACATCGTGATCGGCGCCACCAGCGCGGTGCCGGTGGCCAGCCACTTCAGCTTCCGCGACATGGGCCTGTTGAACTGGCTGTGCGTGGTCAGCGCCCGGCACCCCTTAGCTGCGGTGGAAGGTTTACTCAGTGATGACCAACTGCGCCCCTTTGCCTCGCTGTGCATGACCGACACCTCACGCAACCTGCCCAAGCGCGACACCTGGACCCTGGATAACCAGCGCCGCCTGGTGGTGCCCAACTGGGCGTCGGCTCTGGATTGCCTGCGCGATGGCCTGTGTGTAGGGATGGCACCGGCCCATCAGGTATTGCCATGGATCGAGCGCGGGGACTTGGTCGCGCTGCAGTTGAGCCGGCCATTTCCGGCCAGCCCGTCGTGTGTGGCGTGGGCGCAGAACAAGCTGTCGCCAGCCATGGCGTGGTTGCTGGAATACTTGGGCGATACGGAGACCATGAACCAGGAATGGCTGAATGGCCCCTCCCTCTGATCGTTCCCACGCTCCGCGTGGTAACGCTGCCCTGGACGCTCCGCGTCCGCTCTTAAGGCGTGACGCAGAGCGTCACAGGAGGCGTTACCACGCAGAGCGTGGGAACGAGCATCGCCCCCTTCCGCACTTTTTCAGTCCAGTAGGCGGGTGATGGCTCGCACGATCATTTCTACTTCCTTGCCTTGCAACGTCAGCGGCGGCAACAGCCGAATGATCTTGCCCCGCGTGACGTTGATCAACAGCCCATGCTCCTGTGCCGCCCGTTGGGCCAGGTCACGGTAAGGGCTTGCCAGTTCAATGCCGATCATCAAGCCCTTGCCACGAATCGCCCGCACCTGCGGATGGTCCTCCAACTCCATGCGTAAACGCGCCAGCAAGTGTTCGCCCTGGCGTGCGGCGTTTTCCAGCAAGCCTTGCTCCTGGATAATCTCCAGTACCGTACACCCCACACGGCACGCCAGCGGGTTACCGCCAAAGGTACTGCCATGGCTGCCTGGGGTGAACAGTTCAGCGACAGCGGCGCGGGCAAGACAAGCGCCGATGGGCACGCCATTACCGAGGCCTTTGGCCAGGGTCATCACGTCCGGCACGATGCCTTCGTGCTGGAAGGCAAACCAGGTGCCGGTGCGCCCGATGCCGGTCTGGATTTCGTCGAGCATCATCAGCCAGCCGTGGCGCGTACAGTGCTCGCGCAGGGCTTTGAGGTAGCCCGACGGCGCCACCAACACACCACTTTCACCCTGGATCGGTTCAAGCAGCACCGCCGCGATGCGCGTGCCGAACTGTTCGGTGACCGCCTCCAGGGCCGCCATGTCGCCAAAGCCAACCTTGATGAAATCGCCGGGCAGACGCTGGAACCCCAGGCGCACCGAAGGCCCGTCGCTGGCGGCCATGGTGCCCAGTGTGCGGCCGTGGAAGGCGTTCTCCATCACCACCACCAGCGGCTGTTCAATGCCTTTTTTCCAGCCATGCAAACGCGCCAGCTTCAGCGCCGTCTCGTTGGCCTCGGCGCCGGAATTGTTGAAGAACGCGCGGTCCAGCCCGGACAGTTGGGCCAGGCGCCGGGCCAATTGTTGTTGCCAGTCGATGCTGTAGAGGTTGGAGGTGTGCAGCAGCAAGCCGGCCTGTTCGCTGATGGCGGCCACTAACCTGGGGTGGGAATGACCAACATTGGTCACCGCCACGCCGGCCACGGCGTCCAGGTATTCGCGGCCCTGTTGGTCCCACAGGCGCGTGCCAAGGCCGCGGGTGAAGCTCAGGGCCAGGGGTTGATAAGTGCTCATCAGGCAGGCGGCGGTCATGGTGGCGGCTCCAGTGCATCGTTGGGGTGGATCAAGTATGGTTAACCACCCTCGCTGGATAAACGCAGAATTACTGCAATAACTTTAAACCAGGGCTTGATAATGGATCTGTTCCAGGCAATGTCGGTGTACGTGAAAGTCGTCGAGACCGGCAGCATGACCGCCGCCGCGCAGGAATGCGGGATTTCGACCACCATGGTGGGCAACCATCTGCGAGCGCTGGAACAACGGCTTGGCGTCAGCTTGCTCAAACGCACCACGCGCAAACAGAACCTCACCGAATTTGGCGGGCAGTATTATCAGCGCTGCCTGGAAGTGCTGGGGCTGGTGGCCGACTCGGAGCTACTGGCCGAGCAGGTCCACAGCGAAACCCCCAAAGGCAGCCTGCGCATCACCGCGCCGCCAGTGTTCGGCACCGAACGCCTGGTGCCGGCCTTGAGTGAGTTTTCCCAGCGCTACCCCCTTATCGACCTGTACGTGGTGCTGAGCAATGAGCGCATGGATCTCGTCGACAGCGGTTTTGACGTGGCGATCCGTCTCGGCGAACTGGAAAGCTCCAGCCTGATCGCCCGGCCTCTGCAGGCCTATACCCTCACCCTTTGCGCCTCCCCTGCCTACCTGGCGCGACGCGGCACACCGCAAACCCCGGATGACCTGCAGCAGCATGACTGCCTGGCATTCGCCTACCCCGCGAACGACAACTGGCGCGACACCGATAAACTCTGGCGCATGACCGGCGATGAAGGTGAGGTGCAGGTGCCGGTGTCTGGTTCATTGACCATCAACAGCTCCCAAGGCTTGCGTCAGGCCGCCATCAACGGCATGGGCATCATTATGCTGGCCGATGCCCTGGTGCAACCGGACCTGGAGAGCGGCAAGCTGGTGGCCTTGCTGACCACCTATAAACTGCCCAGCCGCCCCATGCACCTGATGTATCGCCAAGACCGCTATCGCCTGCCCAAGCTGCGGGCGTTCGTCGACTTTGTGATGGAGAAATGGGCGCGCTAGAACGCCACGCCCAACTCGAGCAAACGCGCGGCGGTGCGCTCGGCCGATACGTGGTGAATGCCCTGCCAGCCCAACGCGATGGCGGCCTCGATATTTCCGGCGACGTCGTCGATAAACACCACTTCACTGGCCTGGATGTCTGGCAGGTGTTCACGCACCTGACTGAGGCTGGCGTGGTAGATCGCCGGGTCAGGCTTGATCAGCTTCACCTCGCCAGACACCAAGATGTCGCGAAAACGCTTCAGGAACGGGTAGTTGGCCCGGGCGTAAGGGAAGGTTTCAGCCGACCAGTTGGTAAGCCCGAACAGCGGCATCTCAACCTGATGCAACGCTTCGAGAATCGCCACGCCCTCGGGTAATTCAGCACGCAGCATTTCAGGCCAGCGCTCGTAATAAGCCTGGATCAGGGTCTTGTGTTCGGGGTATTGGGCAACCAGGGTGCGGGTGGCTTCAGCCAGGGAGCGACCGGCATCTTGCTCGGTGTTCCAGGCCTGGGTGCAGATGGTGTCGAGGAACCACTGGCGCTCGACGTCGTTGGCAATCAGCTTGCGGTACAGATGCTGCGGGCTCCAGTCGAACAGGACACCGCCGAAATCAAAAACTACTGCACGAATCGTCATCAGATCCTCCGTTAGCGTGGCTTGATAGCTGCTGGAGTCTGACAGATCTAAAAGAGGGAGGCGTAAGAAGGGGCTGAAAAGAAAGAGGGAGTAGGCACAGCCAAATTGAGCGAACGCAATGCTCAAAGCAACGAAGATCACATGTGGGAGCTGGCTTGCCTGCGAAAGCGGTCGTGCAGTCACAGATGCCGCGACTGACGCACCGCCTTCGCGGGCAAGCCCGCTCCCACAGGGGATTTGCGTTAACTGACTGACATCAGGGCAAGCCAGCTCCCACCTTATTGACCGGGTTTTAAGCTTGAATCAGCCCGTTGATTTTGACGGTCGGGTTCACATCCGCGTCGTAATCCACGCCGTCGACCTCAAAGCCAAACAAGCGCAGGAACTCGGCCTTGTAACCGGCAAAATCGCTGATCTCGTTGACGTTGTCGTCGGTCACCTGGTTCCACAGCGCGGCCACGGCGTCCTGGACCTTCGGTTCCAGCTCGGCCAGGTCGGCACGCAGGCGGCCATCGGCGTCGAGTTTCGGCTCGCTGCCGTACAGGCTGTCCTTGAACAGGCCGTAGACCTGCTCGATGCAGCCTTCATGGGTGCCCTGCTCTTTCATCACCTTGAACAGCAGCGACAGGTACAGCGGCATGATCGGGATTGCCGAGCTGGCCTGGGTAACCACGGCCTTGAGCACCGACACACGGGCGTCGCCCTTGAGCGCAGCGAGGTTTTCGCGCAGGGTCAAAACTTTCTTGTCCAGGTCTTTCTTGGCTTCGCCGATGGAGCCGTTCCAGTAGATGTCCTGGGTCAGCTTCTCACCCAGGTAGGTGAACGCGGTGGTCTTGGCGCCTTCGGCCAATACATCGGCGTCACGCAGGGCGTCGATCCACAGCTGCCAGTCTTCGCCGCCCATGACCTTCACGGTACCGTCGATTTCTTCCTGGGTCGCAGGCTCAAGCGTGGTGTCGACCACCACGCCCTTGTCGGTGTTGATACCGCGCAGGGTCACGGCCTTGCCGATTGGCTTGAGGGTGGAGTTGTGCACCACGCCTTGCGGGTCGGTACGGCGTGGGGCGGCCAGGCTGTAGACCACCAGGTCGATCTTGCCCAGGTTTTTCTTGATGGTTTCGATGGTCAGGCGCTTGATTTCGTCGGAGAACGCGTCGCCGTTGATGCTCTTGGCGTACAGGCCTTTTTCCACAGCAAACTTCTCGAACGCCGCGCTGTTGTACCAGCCGGCGGAGCTCAGCTTGCCTTCTTCGCCTTCTTTCTCAAAAAACACGCCCAGGGTGTCGGCGCCGCAGCCAAACGCAGCACTGATGCGCGCGGCCAGGCCGTAGCCGGTGGAGGCACCGAGGACCAGTACCTTTTTAGGGCCGCCCTCGATGACGCCGTTTTTGGTTACGTAGTCGATCTGCTCTTTGACGTTCGCTTCACAGCCAACAGGGTGAGCGGTCACACAGATAAAGCCACGAACCCGCGGTTTGATGATCATAAAAATTTCTGCCTCTTCCAAGGTGCCGAAGGCCAATAGTGGCCATTCAACTTCAATCGTACCGGTCTATGACGCCTGAAAAACCGAAGCGTCACGATAGTCGCAAATCTTCTGTTCTCAAAATTCAATCCACAAAACGTCGGAGCCTGCACGGTAACGGTTACAAATTGTGCAGTGGCTTCACAATTTCGCCCTATTTAAAAACGCCTGCCGGTGTCAGAAAGCCCTATGATGACGATATTGTTTCAATATATTTCGGCTTTGGAGCCTCGTTTCATGAGCAAAAATGCTGTCGGCAAAAAGCTGGTGTCCCTGGCGTGGGCGCTCGGCGTTCTGCTGTTGATCTATTGTTTCCCGCGCAGTTGCCTGGTGTTTCTGCTGTTGGTGGTGTGCTGCGGCGTTTATGACTTCCTGCGTAACGGCCTGTACGACCGCGACACCATCAAGAAGTATTTTATCGGCAACGGTCGTAATACCTGGGTGCTGGCACCGTTCAACACCCTGCTCGACCTGCTGAGCAGCCGCAACCGGCATGTCTATACCCTGCAAGACCTGCCGCCGGCCTGGCGCGAAGACCTGCAACAGGTGATCGACGACGCCATGGCCCGTAAGGATGAAATCATCAGCTACCTGGACGAACGCATGGCCGAGAAGAAACGCGGCATGTTGTTTTTCCAGTGGTACGGCCGCCCGATCGAAACCACCCTGGATATCCCGCAGCTGCGCAAGAAACTGCCGTTCGTGAAAACCATCGGCGTCTCGGTGTTCAACGAGAACCGCTCGACGTCTTTCCACTTCGGCCCTCTGCGCATGATGTTCCGTGTGCTCTACAACATGGCGCCGGCACCGCACCATGAGGGCGTGTATATCCAGGTGGGTAAGCACAAGCACTACTGGCACGACGACCCGCTGTTTATCTTCGATGACACGCTGATGCACGCGTCCTTCAACAAAAACGACGCCAAACGCTACTGCCTGTTTATTGATATTGTGCGCCCGACCCTGCTGCCCTCGGTGCTCAACGCCGTGATCGCAGGGTTTGCCGGCCTGGTCTTTACCCTGCGTCGGGTTTTCTACAAAAACTGGAAGCTGATTCAGTAAGTTCTGCGGCATGATGGTGTTGGACGGCATTTGCGCTGGGCCTCGCGCCTGAGGTAAATAATCGTCTCGTGCGACCTTAATTGGCGCTCACCCTTCTCAAGCCATCGCCCCCCAAGCGGACGCGGTGGCTGTGCTTTCAAGGAATCAGAATGCCCCAACGTCAAGTCATCAACGCCTCCGTCAGCCCCAAGGGCAGCCTCGAAACCCTGTCCCAACGTGAAGTGCAGCAACTGAGCGAAGCCGGTACCGGCAGCATCTACACCCTGTTCCGCCAATGCGCCCTCGCGATTCTCAACACCGGCGCGCATATCGACAACGCCAAGACCATCCTCGACGCCTACAAAGACTTTGAAGTGCGTATTCACCAGCAAGACCGCGGCGTACGCCTGGAACTGCTCAACGCCCCGGCCGATGCCTTTGTCGATGGCGAGATGATCGCCAGCACCCGCGAGATGCTGTTCAGCGCCCTGCGTGACATCGTCTACACCGAGAACGAGCTGGACAGCCAGCGTATCGACCTGAGCAACTCCCAAGGCATCACCGACTACGTGTTCCACCTGCTGCGCAACGCCCGTACGCTGCGCCCGGGTGTGGAGCCCAAGATCGTGGTGTGCTGGGGCGGCCATTCGATCAACACCGAAGAATACAAATACACCAAGAAAGTCGGGCACGAACTGGGTCTGCGCAGCCTCGACGTGTGCACCGGTTGCGGCCCAGGCGTGATGAAAGGCCCCATGAAGGGCGCGACCATTTCCCACGCCAAGCAACGCATCACCAATGGCCGTTACCTGGGCTTGACCGAGCCAGGCATCATCGCCGCCGAAGCGCCGAACCCCATCGTCAACGAGCTGGTGATTTTGCCGGACATCGAAAAACGCCTGGAAGCCTTCGTGCGTGTCGGCCACGGCATCATCATCTTCCCCGGCGGCGCCGGTACGGCCGAGGAGTTCCTGTACCTGCTGGGCATCCTCATGCACCCGGACAACCGCGACCTGCCGTTCCCGGTGGTGCTTACCGGGCCCAAACATGCCGCGCCTTACCTGGAACAATTGCACGCGTTCGTCGGTGCCACCCTGGGCGAAGCGGCGCAGAAGCATTACCAGATCATCATCGACGACCCGGCCGAAGTGGCCCGCCAGATGACCACCGGCCTCAAGGCGGTGAAGCAGTTCCGCCGCGAGCGTAACGACGCGTTCCACTTCAACTGGCTGCTGAAGATCGACGAAGGCTTCCAGCGCCCGTTCGACCCCACCCACGAAAACATGGCCAGCCTTCAACTGAGCCACGCACTGCCGCCCCATGAATTGGCGGCCAACCTGCGCCGGGCGTTCTCGGGGATCGTGGCGGGTAACGTCAAGGACAAGGGTATTCGCCTGATCGAGGAGAACGGCCCGTATGAGATCCACGGCGACCCGGCGATCATGAAACCGTTAGATGAATTATTGAAGGCGTTCGTGGCCCAGCACCGCATGAAACTGCCGGGCGGCGCGGCGTATGTGCCGTGCTATCGCGTGGTGCAATAAGCCAGCGGGCGGTCGGTCATAGTTTGTATTCGTTTGGGACATAGCAACGCGTGTGAGGAACAAGAGTTCGGACTAGGGTTTTACTATTCCAACTCATTCACCTCAGCGAGCGACCTATGGACCAACGGATATTGTCCTCCGTCATTCCTTACCCTAAGGTAAGGAATATCACGATGGAGATCTTCACTATGGCCACCGCCACACTCACTTCAAAAGGGCAAATCACCATCCCTGTTCAGGTCAGGACAGCCCTGGGCCTGGAAACAGGCGACCGGGTGGAATTCGTCGAAATGGAAGACGGCAAGTTTTCCATGATTGCCGCCAGCAAAACCGTCAAGGACCTCAAGGGTTTGATCCGCAAGCCCGCCCATGCCGTGTCTATCGAAGACATGAACCGCGCCATCGCGGCCCAGGGAGCAAGCGCTGGATGATCGGCCTGGATACCAATGTGCTGGTGCGTTATGTGACCCAGGATGACCCGGTTCAATCCGCCAAGGCGTCTCAACTGATCGAATCGCTCACCGCCGCCTCACCAGGTTTTGTCAGCCTGGTGACGCTTACGGAACTGGTGTGGGTGTTGCAGTCCTGCTACCAGTCGGCCAAAAGCGATGTGGTAACGGTACTGGAGACCTTGCTGCACACACGGGAACTGACCGTCGAGCACGCCGATATCATCTGGCAGGCCCTGCGCAAGTTCACCGCAAGCAAAGCGGACTTTGCCGACTGCCTGATCGAACGCTGTGGCCATGCGGCCGGTTGCGAGTACACCGCCACGTTTGATCTGCACGCAGCCAAGGCAGCAGGGATGAAACGGCTCGGTTAGAGCGGCTTTTTTGTAGGAGCGAGCAAGCTCGCGCCTACAGAGGGAGAGGAAGTTGGGCTAGCGAACCCAACCGCCGATCTGCCAGTGGTAGCCATCATTACGCTGCACCCAATGCGGGTGTACATAACGATACCCCTGGCGCACCGGTTCCCAATGGCCGTGCACTGCCACATAACGCCCGCCTTCCCAGCGCCAGTAACCGCGTGACCAGATATAACCTTCGCGCACCGCCGGCTCGACTTCAATCACCTGCACCGGCGGCGGTTGCGGCGCCACCACATCCACGTACTCGTGTTGCACCGGCCTGCGCTCATGCACAACACGCTCTTGCACACACCCGGAAGCCGCGACCACCATGGCGGCCAATGCTGCATAACGTAGCCACATACAAAACCCTCGGGCGCGCACGCCCAACACCTGCATCAGAAAGAAGTCCTTCCTTTGTTGCAGCCGGGCCCTGCTTGGGCCTGGGTTATTTTTAACAGGAGATGTCTGTCAGATGGCTGAACCTGTAGATCTTTAGCGTGCCTCCCGGCGACCGCCACGGTGGTGCTCCTTCATACCGGACCAAAACGTCCCAGCACAGTCTCGACAAAGCAGCGCAACTTGGCGGTACGCTGGCGGTTTGCGGTGTAGACCAAATGCATCGACCGACTCGGAGCCTCAAACTCCGGCAACACCCGCACCAACTCGCCACTCGCCAACGCCGTTCGCAGAAAGTCTTGCGGGCCGAGCACAATGCCAAAACCATCCAATGCCGCCGACATCAATGCCCGGCTTTCATTGATGAGCAAACGGCTGGCCACTCGTACCTTGTAGGAAACCGTGCCCTGAAAAAACACCCACTCTCGATCCGCCGGACGCGATGAAAAGGCGTACCCCAGGCACTCATGACGCTCAAGATCTGCCGGCTTCTGCGGTGTGCCTCGCGCCATCAGGTAAGCCGGTGCAGCGCAGGCCACCAACCGATACGGTGCCAAAGGTCTCGCAGTGAGGCCGCTCGTGCCCAACGGACCAATGCGAAACGCGGCGTCGTAGCCCTCCTCCACCAAGTCGACGAAACGATCCGTCAGGTGCAAATCGACTTCTACCTGTGGGTTTTCACGTAAAAACCCGGTGATCAACGGCATCAGGCTGTAGGAGCCAAAGGTCACCGGGGCGGTGACTTTCAGCTTGCCACGCGGCGTGTCGTTCATGACCTGTGCCAGGGCGTCGGCGGCCTCGGCCTCCGTCAGGATATGTTTGCAGCGTTCGTAATACTCCCCTCCCAGTTCAGTCAGGCTTTGTCGACGGGTTGTGCGGTTGAGCAATCGCGCGCCCAGGCGTTGTTCCAATGCGGTGACATGCTTGGCCACCATCTGCGGCGACATGCCCAAGCGTTCGGCGGCCCTCGCATAGGAGCCTAATTCAGCCGCTATCACGAAGGCGTTCATGCTTGACAGGCGATCCATCATTACCCACTCCCAGTAACAACACCCACATCAAAATGACGATTTATCACGTTATGGTTGCTAATCATCATAGCCACTTCCTACTTCCACTGGAGCAAGCACATGAAGATTGGCGTGATTGGAGCAGGTTTTATCGGGCGTGCCGTGGCGCAACTGGCGCTTGCCGCCGGACATAACGTGATGCTGAGCAATTCCCGCGGCCCACACACCATGAGCAGCGTGGTGAGCGGCATACTCGGCGTGCAAGTGGGCAGCGCAGATGACGCTGCCAGGTTTGGTGACCTGGTACTGGTGGCGATCCCCCTGGAGCACTACCGCAGCGTCCCCGCCCAATGGCTGGAGGGCAAGACAGTGATGGACGCCAACAATTACTACCCCGATCGTGATGGGCATATCCCGCCACTGGACCGGTTTGAAACCACCACCAGCCGATTGCTGGCTGACCATTTGCCGCAATCACATGTGGTGAAAGTATTTAATGCGATCTTCGCCCCAGACCTGACGCAGGATGCCCGCCCGCACGGCGCGCCTGACCGCCGCGCATTGCCAGTGGCAGCAGATGACGCGACGGCAAAGGCGCAAGTGATGACGTTACTCGACCAACTGGGTTTCGATGCCGTGGATGCTGGAGGGCTGGATGAAAGCTGGCGATTCGAGCGGGCTAAACCGGCGTATTGCGTACCCCTTAACCAAGCGGGCTTGAAGGCGGCGCTGGCAGCGGCCGAGCGTACGGTTGAGCTGCCTGCGGTGGAGCGACACCCGCCGCGCGCCTGATCGTTAGCGCACAAAAAAGCCCGCTGACCGTCACCGGTTCAGCGGGCTTTTTCGTGGGTGTTGCTTACAGCGCCAGATCAGACGCCGGCTTGCTTGGCTCAGCCGCAGGCTTGGCAGCCTCGGTAGCCTGTGGAGCAGCCAGTTGCGGGATCGCTGGCGGTGGTGTCAGTTGCAGCACACCGGCAGTGTAGGCCCATTCCTTGGCAACAGCTTCAGGGCTGTCGTTCAGCTTGGTGCCGTAGCTTGGCACGATCTGGTGCAGTTTTTCCTGCCAGGCTGGGCTGGCTACTTTGTCCTTGAACACCTTTTGCAGCACGGTCAGCATGATCGGAGCCGCGGTGGACGCGCCTGGCGATGCACCCAGCAGGCCTGCGATGGTGTTGTCGGCAGAGCTGACCACTTCGGTACCCAGCTTCAGCACGCCGCCTTGCTCTTCATCACGCTTGATGATCTGCACGCGCTGGCCGGCTTGCCACAGGCGCCAGTCGGACTGCTTGGCGTTCGGGAAGTACTCTTGCAGCGCCTTGAAGCGGTCATCATCAGACAGCATCAGTTGGCCGGCGAGGTACTCGACCAGTGGGTATTCACGAATACCGACTTTGGTCATCGGCCAGATGTTGTGGGTGGTGGTGCTGGTCAGCAGGTCCAGGTACGAGCCTTCCTTCAGGAACTTAGTCGAGAAGGTCGCGAATGGGCCAAACAGAATCACGCGCTTGCCATCCAGCACACGGGTGTCCAGGTGCGGAACCGACATCGGTGGCGAACCTACCGAAGCCTTGCCGTAGGCCTTGGCCAGGTGCTGCTCGGCGATGGTCGGGTTCTCGGTCACCAGGAACGAACCACCCACCGGGAAGCCTGCGTATTCCTTGGCTTCAGGAATGCCCGACTTCTGCAGCAAGTGCAGGGCACCGCCGCCGGCGCCGATGAACACGAACTTGGCGTCGGTTTCAGTCTTGGTGCCGTCTTTGAGGTTTTTGTAGCTCACACGCCACGAACCGTCGTCGTTGCGGGTGATGTCCTGCACTTCGCTCGACAGCTTCAAGTCAAACTTCGGCGTGGTTTGCAGGTGAGCGACGAACTGGCGGGTGATCTCGCCGAAGTTCACGTCGGTACCGATCGGGCTCCAGGTGGCCGCGATTTTCTGGTTGGGATCACGCCCTTCCATCATCAACGGAACCCACTTGGCGATTTGCGCCGGGTCTTCGGAGTACTGCATGCCAGCGAACAGCGGGCTGGCCTTCAGGGCTTCGTAGCGTTTTTTCAGGAACTTGATGTTGTCATCGCCCCACACAAAACTCATGTGCGGAGTGGAGTTGATGAACGAACGCGGGTTCTTCAACACACCCTGCTGAACCTGCCAGGACCAGAACTGACGGGAGATCTGGAACGCTTCGTTGATCTCGACCGCTTTAGGGATCTCAACGTTGCCGTTCTTGTCTTCCGGGGTGTAGTTCAGCTCAGCCAGGGCCGAGTGACCGGTACCGGCGTTGTTCCAGCCGTTGGAGCTTTCTTCGGCCACGCCATCGAGGCGCTCGACCATCTCCATCGACCAATCCGGTTCCAGCTCATTGAGCCAGACACCCAGGGTTGCACTCATGATGCCGCCGCCGATCAGCAGCACATCGACTTTCTTTGCCTCTTCCGCGTGAACGGACGTGATCCCCATCGACAAAGCCAGCCCCAGCAGGGCAGTGTTTACTTTTTTAAACATCAGTAGCACCTATGATAAAACGCCATCCGCCCTACCGCCCCCGATCATGAGTAACCCTCGTTCACGCTACGTCAGGCAACGTACCGCGGGGTCTGCACAGTCACATAAAGGCTGCAGGGTGGGCACACAAGGCCGATGGATCGACCTCACTGTTATGTCCCTTCTGCGCTGACTTCTTATCATTATTGGCTTCAGCTACCTGGGCGACAGCCAACCGCTGGGACGTATACGGGTGTACGCACCAGGGAAAGACTAGCCCAAGACGGCGCGCAGAATATCACGCTAAACAGCGTTTATGCGCCGTTTGGCCAATTGACAGGCCTAAATCGCGGGTTTTAATGCGCCCCTGTCAAGCCTGGCAGCCGCGACCTGCGGTCACAGGCGTGGAACTCTGCCGAAAATGGCGGTTCTAGACACCTTCGTCGCGGCTTGCGTAGCATCGGCGACGTCCTTCGTGCACACCCTCCACACAGAGTTACCCATGACAATCCAGCAAACACCCGGGCACGTACTGCCCGCGCGCAGCGCCGCCAAAATGGAAGCGGCCATGGCCGTGGGCGCCTTCGCGATCGGCACCGGCGAATTCGCCATCATGGGCCTGATGCCCGACATCGCCCAGAACCTGGGCCTGAGCGAACCCCAGGTGGGCCACGCCATCAGCGCCTACGCCCTGGGCGTGATGGTCGGCGCCCCACTGCTGGCCATCCTCGGCGCCAAGCTGCTGCGCAAACACATGCTGCTGTTGCTGATGGGCCTGTACGCCCTGGGCAACTTCGCCACCGCCTTCACCCCCACCTTCGGCTCGCTGGTGACCTTCCGCTTTATCAGCGGCCTGCCCCACGGCGCCTACTTCGGCATCGCCGCCGTGGTCGCCTCCAGCATGGTACCCACCGACAAACGCGCCGGCGCCGTAGCCCGCGTGATGATGGGCCTGACCCTGGCCATGCTGCTGGGCAACCCCATCGCCACCTTCCTCGGCCAACACCTGGGCTGGCGCTCGGCGTTCGCCCTGGTCAGCGTGATCGCCCTGCTCACCATCGCCCTGGTCTGGCAATTCGTGCCCCACCGCCACGACGAACAACGCAGCGACCCACGCAAAGAACTGCGCGCCTTCACCAAACCCCAGGTATGGATGGCCCTGTCCATCGGCGCGATTGGCTTTGCCGGGATGTTCTGCGTATTCAGCTACCTGGCGCCGACCATGCTGGAAGTGACCAAAGTCTCGCCGCAATGGATCCCCTTCGGCCTCGCCGCCTTTGGCGTGGGCGGCATCATCGGCAACATTGCCGGTGGCAAGCTGTTTGATCGCATGCAGTTTCGGGCGGTGGGTTTGATATTGGTATGGTCGATGGCCGTGCTGCTGTTCTTCCCCTTCGCCGCGTCTTCGCTGTGGGGCGTGCTGCTGAGCATGGGGTTGGTGGGCACCATGGTCGCGTTGGCGGCACCGTTGCAGATTCGCTTGATGGACATCGCGCATGAAGCGCCGAGCCTGGCGGCAGCATCGAACCATGCGGCGTTCAACCTGGCGAATGCGCTGGGGCCGTGGTTTGGGGGGATGGCGATTACAGCTGGCCTCGGCTGGACCAGCACCGGCTACATCGGCGCCGCGACAGCGCTGGTGGGCCTGGGCCTCTACCTGATCGCCCGGCGTATGAAAGGCGGCCATTAACGGCGCGCCTAATACCGATCAGCTACGCGAACACAATTTCCACACAACGAAGATCCAATGTGTGGAGCTTGCCTACGAAAGCATTGGTTCAGTTATAGATCCAGTGACTGACACGCCGCCTTCGCGAGCAAGCCCTCTCCCACAGGGATCCGAGCCGGGCGCTGATTCTGCGAGCGATACATGGCCAATGTGGGAGCTGGCTTGCCTGCGATAGCGGTATATCAGTAACAGATGAGTTAACTGACCCACCGCCATCGCAGCGTCAATATCTACACAACTTCGGCACGACGCTGCAACTGTGGCGAGGGAGCCTGCTCCCCTGAAGACCTGACAGCCGACGCTTATATCCCTGACTCCCACGCTCCAACTGTAGGAGCGGGCTTGCTCGCGAAGACGGCCCGACAGCCGACGAAAATGCTGGATCAGACCGCGTACTATCCGGTACTCAGGCAACGGCTACTTAGCGTTCTCCCCCAACGGCTGCTCACTTTGCAAAGCAGCAAAGCTAGCGAAACACTCTCGCCCCACCACCCCATCAATCATCATGCAACAACCCCGAACCATACTCCCCATAACTACTCCCCAGCCCACTGCCACCGAAATTCATCTTCGCGGCCTTGTTGGGGCTATGGTCACCAAACGCCCGGCATCCACCTGAAAAGCACGGGTCACTGCTCACGCTCGATGAAGATGAACAAGCGCTCAACAGCAACGTGCCGGTGATCATCACAAGTTTGACGAGGTTCGAGATCATGGTTTCAGTTCCCTATGGGCTGGAGGCGCTGGGGTCCTCTCTTGTAGGGGATCGTAGACCTCAACGGCGCAGGGAATTATGAAACTTTGCTGGGGGACAGCATGAGTTCAGGTTGCCGCCTTAGGGCAAGGCGGCAGGGTTGGTTGTCAGGGTTTGACTGGGGCGGTTACAGGCGCAACTTGCTCCTGGGCTCGGCCAACGAGCAGCGAGCTCAACTCGATTAACTGCTGAATGCCCAGGGCGATGGCACGCTGGGAGTCGTCGAGATCGAACGCCAAAGTGGCGGCCATTTCGTTGGCGGCTGCGAGGTTTTCGGCGGCGTTGGCCAGGAGGGTTTCGGGGTCGATGGTTGGGTTTACGAGGAACAAGTTGTCGCTTGGGTGTTCGGCGGGTGCAGCGTCGTCGGATGGGGGCAAGTGATGATGGATTGCTCGCTGGGCTGCGGCTTGAAGCTTGGGGTCGACGGGCGATGCGGTTTGGTCAAGTGAAGAACTGCGTGTGTTGTTGCGCATGGCGAAGCTCCAATATTTTCGGGAGTTAAAACGCCTTAGCAATACGGACTTCCACCTCCGGCCGCTGGGTTTGCAGCGACCTCAGAAGGTTAGCGGCGGGTGGTCCGACGGGCAAGCTCTGAGAAACGTAGGAAAACTCCCAAGAAGTGTTGTGGTTTTGCGCCGCAATATCTTTACTTCCGTTGTACGGGCCAGTGAAAACTCCATTTCTTACGCCGCTCATTTGGGCTTTTTTAAAACCGGATGTCCAAGGCTCATAAGCTTCAGCACCCGGCATCCAACCTCCTTCGTGTAAACAAAAAAGGAACAGATTTATTTATGTTATCGCTGAAAAAAGCTAATCACGAGACAGCAATAAGCCAAATCGGTGGCTTATTGCCTTAGGCCTTCAGCTCATCTGGCGTGGGCGTCTTGAGCCAATCGGCCAAGCGGCATTCATTCGCGTTTTGCCAGCCTAGCCCGAAAGCCCAGAATCGCTCCAGCACGTCAGCGTCAAAACGAACTTTGAGGTGCTCTTCGGTTACTGCCGATTGCCCCGCTTGGGCTTGAGCATTTCCTTCGCCTGAGCTTTACCAAACAATCCCACAAGCACCTCGCTCGCTGGTTTGGCCTTAGAAAAGTCCTCAGCCGGCCATTCCGGGTTCACTGCATCAACCCTTTCAGAACGGGAGTTTCTGGTCATTATTTTTGCCCCCCAGTTTGTTGGCTTCACGAAAGCCGATGACGTGAACCGCGTCACTCATGGGCAGATATCGAAGCCAGACTACGGTACCTAATTTTGAGTAGGCAGCGAAAAGCAATTCACTTCCAGATACACCTCACGACGGACTGCTGAGTCAACCAAGCACATCAAGGTGTAAGATGCCCCACAACCGTCCACCATCGAGACCGCCATGACTGGGATATCCCTAAACCTGCCGGAAGACCTGTCCAACTCTCTCGCCGACCTGGCCAAAACCAACGGCCAGACAGCAAGCTACCTGGCGATGGACGTTCTTCGCGACTACATCGAGCACGAGAAAACGCTGACCGCCCAAATCGAGCTGGCAGTAAAGGAAGCCGACGAAGGCAAATTAGCCACCGATGACCAAGTGGCAGCCATGCGCGCTAGGCGCTGGAGCCGGAATGCGGGTTGAGTGGCTTGAAAAAGCACTCAAAAATCTGGAAGACGAAGCGAACTATATCGCTCTCGAAAATCCAAAAGCCGCTGACGACTTCTCGGATGCCATTTTCGCCAGCGTCGACAGGCTGGCTCAGTTTCCTTCTATAGGACGCGAAGGTCGGGTGAAACATACCCGCGAATGGGCAGTCCCCAACTGGTCCTATCTGATCCCGTATAGAGTGCGGGGTGATCGACTGCAGATCCTTGGCGTATTCCACACACGGCAACGTCCTCGTTCGAAGTGGTAATGCGCGCAAAACTTGCCTCACCGGCACCCAAGATCCGTTCCTGATAAACTGCGCCCCATTCGTCTCGCTGACTCAGATCCCCCATGCCCCTACAAACCGCCCCACTCTCCCGCCGCTTCTCCGTCGCCCCCATGATGGACTGGACTGACCGCCACTGCCGGTTCTTCCTACGCCTGCTCTCCAAACACGCCCTGCTCTACACCGAGATGGTCACCACCGGCGCTATCCTCCATGGCGACCACGACCGCTTCCTGCGCCACAACGAAGCCGAGCACCCGCTTGCGCTGCAATTAGGCGGCAGTGTTCCGGCTGATCTGGCCGCCTGCGCCCGTATGGCCGAGGCCGCCGGTTACGACGAAGTGAACCTGAACGTCGGCTGCCCCAGCGACCGGGTGCAGAACAATATGATCGGCGCGATCCTCATGGCGCACCCTGCCCTGGTGGCGGACTGTGTGAAAGCCATGCGCGATGCGGTGTCGATTCCGGTGACGGTGAAGCACCGTATCGGCATCAATGGGCGGGACAGTTATGCCCAGTTGTGTGATTTCGTCGGGACGGTAAAGGAAGCCGGTTGCACCAGTTTTACCGTGCATGCGCGGATTGCGATTCTGGAGGGGTTGTCGCCCAAGGAGAACCGGGACATTCCGCCGTTGCGCTATGACGTGGCGGCGCAGTTGAAGCGGGACTTTCCAGAGCTGGAGTTTAATCTCAACGGTGGGATCAAGACGTTGGAGCAGTGCCAAGAGCATTTGCAGACGTTTGATGGGGTGATGTTGGGGCGAGAGGCTTATCACAATCCGTATTTGCTGGCGGAGGTGGATCAGCAGCTGTTTGGCAGCACCGCGCCTGTGGTCACCCGCGCTGAGGCGTTGGCGCAGTTGCGTCCGTATATAGCCGAGCACTTGGCGACAGGTGGCTTGATGCATCACATTACGCGCCATGTTCTGGGGCTGGGGACCGGTTTCCCGGGGGCGCGCAAGTTTCGGCAGTTGTTGTCGGTGGATATTCATAAGGCGAGTGATCCGTTGGCGTTGCTGGATCAGGCGGGGGAATTGTTGGAGGGGCGGTGACGGGTTGGGTGTCAGTGGGGATATTTGGGGCTGGGACTGGCGTCATGCAGGCAAGCCAGCTCCCCACAGTTTGACTGATAGGGGTCAGATGAATCTCAGTGGCTGGGCTGGCGTCATCGCAGGCAAGCCAGCTCCCACAGTTTGACTGATGGGGGTCAGGTGAATCTCAGTGGCTGGGCTGGCGTCATCGCAGGCAAGCCAGCTCCCACAGTTTGACTGATGGGGGTCAGGTGAATATCAGTGGCTGGACTGGCGTCATGCAGGCAAGCCAGCTCCCCACAGTTTGACTGATAGGGGTCAGATGAATCTCAGTGGCTGGGCTGGCGTCATCGCAGGCAAACC